>CAZHEA010000016.1:36235-41322 GCA_964531165.1 uncultured Thiotrichaceae bacterium | reverse complement strand
GGTAATTGAATAGGGTAATTGAATAGGGTGATTGAATAGAGCTATCTAAAGCCAGGTTTCCTCGGATTGCTTTAATGCAGCTTTAATAAGGGCCGGCGATTTTATAACGTCAGGCCACTAGATTCACGCTACAAACAGGCGCGAATGACAACACAAGAAAAACAAACAGAGAAATAATATGTACCACACAAAAACACTGAGCGAATTATCCGCCCTGCTTGAAGCCGGCGATGTCACCTCAGTGCAACTCACCGAACATTTTTTGCAGCGTATTAAAGATCACGATCCGCAATTAAACAGTTTCATTACCGTCACCTCTGAGCAGGCATTAAAAGCCGCTGCCGATGCTGATGAAAAACGCAAAGCGGGAAACGCCGGTCCACTTACCGGCATTCCGATTGCGCATAAAGATATCTTTTGCACCAAAGACGTCAAAACCACCTGCGGTTCAAAAATGCTGGATAATTTTGAATCACCCTACGATGCAACTGTGGTTGAAAAAATGCAGCAGGCTGGCGTAATTATGCTGGGCAAAACCAATATGGATGAGTTCGCGATGGGCTCTTCCAATGAAACCAGTTTTTACGGCGCGGTAAAAAACCCATGGAATACCAAAGCGGTTCCCGGCGGCTCTTCCGGTGGTTCAGCATCTTCAGTTGCGGCGCGTTTAACACCGGCGGCTACCGGCACCGATACCGGTGGGTCTATTCGCCAACCTGCATCTTTATGTGGCATCACCGGTTTAAAGCCCACTTATGGCAGAGTGTCGCGTTACGGCATGATCGCCTTTGCATCGAGTTTAGATCAGGCCGGGCCAATGGCACAAAGCGCAGAAGATTGTGCGCTGCTATTAAATGCCATGTCGGGCTTCGACCCGAAAGATTCCACTTCACTGGAAAAAGAGGTACCGGATTACACCGCCGATTTAAACAAACCATTAAGCGGTTTAAAAATTGGCCTGCCCAAAGAATATTTCGGTGAAGGTTTAAGTGCAGGCACCGATGAAGTAGTGAAAAAAGCCATTGAAGAATATAAAAACCTCGGTGCAGAAATTATTGACATCAGTTTGCCGAATACGCATTTAGCCGTGCCGGTTTATTATGTGGTGGCACCGGCCGAATGCTCTTCAAACTTATCGCGCTTTGATGGTGTGCGCTTTGGTCACCGTTGCGACGACCCGAAAGATTTAGAAGACTTATACAAGCGTTCACGCGCCGAAGGTTTTGGTGAAGAAGTAAAGCGTCGCATTTTAGTTGGCACCTATGCTCTATCTGCCGGTTACTATGATGCATACTATATAAAGGCCCAACAAATCCGTCGCTTAATATCTGATGATTTTGTTAAAGCGTTTGAAAAAGTTGATGTCATTATGGGGCCGTCGTCTCCGGAAACAGCGTTTAATATCGGTGAAAAATCTGATGATCCAATTTCCATGTATCTGTCGGATATCTATACCATTGCGGTTAACCTGGCGGGTTTACCCGGCATGAGTGTACCGGCCGGATTCGACAATAATATGCCGGTTGGCTTGCAAATTATTGCCAATCATTTTGATGAAAGTCGTTTATTAAATGTGGCGCATCAGTATCAGTTAAATACTGATTGGCATAAGGCGATACCTGACGGTTTTAAATAACCAACTCCGTCCGTCGCCCCCGAATAACAATATCAATTTATATTTTTTCGCCGCGAAGACACAGAGACCACAGAGTTTTATACATTAATTAATCACTGTGTTCTTCGCGTCTTTGTAGCAAATATTTCAAGAATTTAATGAGGCATTCTAAAATGGAATGGGAAACCGTAATCGGTTTAGAAATACATACGCAACTGCGTACCAAAAGTAAAATATTTTCATCCGCTTCCACCGCATTCGGGGCTGAGCCAAACACTCAGGCCTGTGCGGTTGATTTAGGCTTGCCGGGAGTATTACCGGTAGTCAATGCGGAAGCCATTCGCATGGCCACCAAGTTTGGTTTAGCCACCGGCTCAGAAGTTTGTAAACGTTCCGTATTTGCACGTAAAAATTATTTTTATCCGGACTCGCCAAAAGGCTACCAGATTTCTCAAATGGAATTACCGATTGTTGGTGAAGGTACGATTGATATAGAACTCGAAGACGGCACTAAAAAAACCATCGGTATCACCCGCGCCCATTTAGAAGAAGACGCGGGAAAATCATTGCACGAAGATTATGCAGGCATGACCGGCATTGATTTAAATCGTGCGGGCACCCCCTTATTAGAAATTGTTTCCGAACCGGATATGCGCTCCGCTAAAGAAGCGGTTGCTTACATGAAAAAAATTCATTCATTGGTACAGTACATTGAGATTTCTGACGGCAATATGGCAGAAGGCTCATTTCGTTGTGACGCCAATGTTTCGGTGCGCCCCAAAGGCCAGAAAGAATACGGCACCCGGGCTGAGTTAAAAAACATAAACTCATTTCGTTTTGTAGAACGTGCGATTAATTTAGAAGTTGAACGTCAAATTGATATTCTTGAAGACGGTGGCAAAATTGCGCAGGAAACCCGTTTATACGATGCGGACAAACACGAAACCCGCTCAATGCGCTCCAAAGAAGAAGCTAATGACTACCGTTACTTCCCGGATCCGGATTTGTTACCGGTTGTATTTGATGACGCTTACATAGAAGAAGTTCGCAAAACATTACCCGAGTTGCCGGATGAAAAAACCGCACGCTTTGTTAGCGATTTAGGTTTAAGCGAGTATGACGCGGGAATCTTAACCGCCTCCCGTGAACTGGCAGATTTTTTTGAAGCGGTTGTAAATGAATCGGTTGATGCAAAGCTCACTGCCAACTGGATGATCGGTGACGTTTCTGCCCGCTTAAATAAAGAAGACTTAAGCATTGCACAATGCCCGGTTTCTGCCAGTCACTTAGCCGGCATGTTAAAACGCATCGAAGACAACACCATCTCCGGAAAAATAGCCAAAGATGTATTCAACGGCATGTGGGATGGCGAAGGCGATGCGGATACGGTTATCGATAAAAAAGGCTTAAAGCAAATCACCGATGATTCGGCCATTGAAGCGATGATTGATGAAGTCATTACCAATAGCCCGAACCAGACTGAACAGTATCGCGCGGGTAAAGACAAATTATTCGGCTACTTTGTAGGCCAGGTGATGAAAGCCTCGCAGGGCAAAGCCAACCCTGCGCAAGTAAACAAAATACTAAAACAGAAACTTGATAACTAAAAGACAAAGTCAAAAGACTACCGCAAATGAACGCTAATGGACGCAAATAAAATCAAAATATTTTTGGTGTAGTACGGCGTAGGCGTACAAACTAAAAAATTGCGTTTTTGGCGTTCATTTGCGGTAGTCTTTTATCTTTTAAATAGATGCTTAAAACCATGCCAGACAACGATCAGCTCCATCGATTCATTATAGAAAACACCCGTGTCCGCGGTGAGCTCGTGCACCTGTCTGCCAGCTGGAAAGCGGTGCTGGAACGTTATGACTATCCAAAAAATGTACAGCGGGTTTTAGGAGAAGCATTTGCCGCCTGCGCATTATTATCCGCCACTATTAAATTTGAAGGCTCTTTGATTTTGCAGATTCGTGGTGATGGCCCATTGCATTTACTGGTTGTGCAAGCAACATCCGAAGGCACACTACGCGGACTGGCTCGCTGGGGTGCAGATGTACCGGAAAGTAATTTGCAAGATATATTTGGCAACGGTTCAATGGTGATTACCATTGAACCGCCAAAAGGCGAACCTTATCAGGGCATCATTGCTTTAGAAGGTGAACATATTCAGGATGCCATTGAAAACTATTTTAAACAGTCCGAACAGTTAAACACCCGTCTGTGGTTGGCTGCCAACGAAAATAACTGCACCGGTTTCTTATTACAGGAATTACCGGAGTCTGCAGAAGAAACCCAGCAAAGTAATCTAGGTGAAGACCATAACGACTGGCAACACGCTGAAGCACTGGGTAACACCATTAGCAATGAAGAACTACTCTCATTATCAACCAAAGAAATATTGCATCGTTTATTTCACGAAAATGATATTCGTTTATTTGAGCCAACTCCGCTCAGCTTTCGTTGCAGCTGCTCCAGTGAGCGCATTGATAAAATGATTATTTCTTTAGGGCTAAATGAAGCGCGAGACATTATTATTGAACAGGGTAAAATCCAGGTTGACTGTGAGTTTTGTAATGCCCAATATAATTATGACAGTATCGATGTTGAAAATTTATTTACCTTCACCACCCCGCCGGACAATTCAAACACTCAACATTAACGACGACTGACTTTTGACAACAGGCAATAGAACTCGCTATTGACTCTGCAAAAAATAATGGTGGCCTGTTTGGTGCCGTTATCGTAAAAGACGGAAAGTTATTAGCGAAGGCTACAATCAGGTTACTGAAAACTATAATCCATCCGCTCATGCAGAAATCATGGCAATTCGCGCCGTTTGCAAACACATAAATAATCACCCGTTAACCGGCTCGACAATATTACACGTCAGGTGTATTGATTTTTATCTTTAATCGGTTTAACTTTTAAACTGTTTTTTAGAACAAAGTTTCGCTTTAGAATTATTATATTTCAGATTGTTATGAGCTGAAATTTTTTAAATCCGCCTTAGCCCCCCTTTTTTCTAAGGGGAAAACATACGACAGCCCCCCCTCTTTAGCAAAGAGGGAATACTAATAATTTAATAAGCTATCAGGTATGCCGTGTAAACAAATAAGATAACGGGGAGATTTGAAAACCGGCAGCCAACCTAGCCCTCATTAACCGGAATTTTCAAATAACGCTGACCGTTAGACTCCTTCTCCGGCAATTTTCCCGCGGTTAAATTCACCTGCACACTCGGATAAATTAACTTAGGCAATGATAACGTCGCATCACGTTTTTCCATAAACGTCACATACTCCGCTTCACTCCGTCCCAGAGGCAAATCAACATTTAACTTTTTACTTTCAGCGATCGTGGTAAAGGTTTGCAGCGCCCTGCCCTGCGGATAATCATGCCCCGGATAAACCCGGGTATCATCCGCCAGCAAATAAAGCTTATGCGTAACAGAATGATACAAGTCTGTTGC
>CAZHEA010000016.1:0-36135 GCA_964531165.1 uncultured Thiotrichaceae bacterium | reverse complement strand
TATCATCCGCCAGCAAATAAAGCTTATGCGTAACAGAATGATACAAGTCTGTTGCACTGCCTTTTGGAAAATCACAGCGTCCGGTACCGATATCGGGTATAAACAAGGCATCGCCGGTAAAAACATTATTGTTAATTTTATACGATGTACAAGCGGGGGTGTGCCCCGGCGTATGCAGCACATCAATAACCATGCTGCCGGCCTGAAGTTGATCACCATCTTTTACCAGCACATCAAAATCTGCACCGCTGATATCAAAATCATCATTCAAATTAAAAACCGTTTTAAAGGTTTTCTGCACCAGCGTAATCGCCGCGTTAATTACCAGTGGCACATTATATTTATGTTTTAAATATTGCATGCCACTTAAATGATCTGCATGGATATGGGTATCCAGCACATAATGCAGTTTCAACCGGTGCGTACTAATATAGTCATCCAGCATTTTTAAACTGTCTTCATAGGTAAACCAGTTAACCGAATCCAGATCTAAAACCGCATCAAATACCACTGCGTCTCTCGTATCTTCATCATAAACAAGATGCGTTAATGTAGAAGTCTGATCATCTGAAAATGTTTTAACAACAAGCATGCTCATTTTTACTCTTATAAAGATTTAACTTATCCAACTTACAATCTCTGACAACAATTGCTGCGCATGGTTGCGATCGCTAAACAAATGATTCGCCCGGTCAATATCATAAATTACGCTTTGCGCATTACCGTACGCCATGATCTGTTGCGCATCCTGTGGCCCGACTAATTCATCATTACCGGCACGTATCACCAGAATCGGCAATTCACAATTATGCATTTGCACGGCCATATCATACGACTGTACGTCATCCACAAAAGCCGGCTTAACCGTATAGGCCTGCCCCGCTACCTGTATTTCCGCCTCTTCCCCACGCTGCAGCTGTTGCATTGCCGACCCAAAATGATGCAGCACATGTGCTGGTTCAGCTGGCGAGGCCAGTGTAACCAGCTTTTCAAGCTGCGCCAATGGAGCATTAAATGAAGCCTCAGATAACGCCCCGACATTGCAAGCAGCAGCCAGACTGGCTGTGCCCCCCATGCTATGACCTATAAGCACACTGGCGGGCTGATAGTGCTGCACCAGCCAACCAGCAGCACACTCGATATCTTCTATCATGCTACGAAAGTGAGTATCGGCAAAATCGCCCTCACTATCCCCCAGGCCACTAAAATCAAATCGCAGCACGGCAAATCCGGCCTGTGCCAGCCCGCGACTCAATCGCGCCGTTGTCAGGGTTTGCTTTGTACAGGTGAAGCAGTGGCTAATCAAAATATACCGGCCAGGGGGATTTTCTACTGGAAAGTCAAAACTGGCGGCAAGTTGACGACCACCAGAACCCTTAAAACTGATTTTTCGGGACTGAATCTTAAATTTTTTTAGCATCGGTCGATTTTACCCGAATCCTGTATAAACGCATTAACTTTATAAGCATCAATCACTTAGAGGCATAGCAACTTGGACGAATCGATACTTTTGAAAATAAGTAAATTTAATTCACAAATAACTTCATTTAGGGGTTTAATTACACCATTAACTTGCTATATAATCGCGCCCTGATTGACGCAGGACAAATTGATACCTGCCTCAATTAATTCTATATCTGTAACCGCCCGCTCAAAAAAACAATAAAACAGGGCCGTTAGAAATGCAGAATTTTTATACTTTTTAAAGGAAAGACTATGTCTAACTCAACAAAAAATGCCGATTGCGGCAGATACGCTTATGCGATCACTCAAACCGGCTTCAAAGGCGGCATGATTGTGGATGACTACGGCGACACCATACAGATAACTGAAACTCACATTAAAAATGCGATGGATCAGGTGCATGAAGCCTGGGACGCAAACCGTGATACCAAGCAATCTATTTTACGTTAAAAAATAGATTTGCGGTTCACCCCCCGTGTGATATTTAAACCCTCCATGATTATTATCATGGAGGGTTTTTTTATGCTGTTTTAGCCGAAGCAGCGGCTCTGCACATCAACCAGATGTACGCACTGTTATCGCTATTACCGGCTTACAGCCAACCTGCCACTTCAACGTGACTCACTCTCTACCCGATGCCGCGCCTGAATAAAATCTTTATGTGACACATGAATCAGGTCACTTATTCTACGTACCATATGTTCTTCATATTTATCCAGCGTGTTATCTGCAAATGCGACTCGCCAGAGCGATTCGATTAACTGAACTTTTTGTGGCTGGCTATAGTGCCCGGCAATCAGACGGGTAAACTGATGATAATCCGTTGCCTGATGCTTTTGCTCTTCAGCCAGTTCATACAGACTTTGTGCATCTGCAGCTGATAATTTAAATTGATCAGTCAGCACCTTTTTAACCGCCTTAACTTCAGCCTCGTCTATCTGCTCATCCTGCAGAACCATTTCGATCATCAGTGCCGCCGCTGCCAGATTTAACTGCTGCTCAACCGGTACAGCCGCAGCCGATTCAGCCATGAAATTTTTCTCGAAAAAATTCTGTATTTTTTTTAACATAATATAAATATAACCCGCTAATC
Source organism: uncultured Thiotrichaceae bacterium (assembly GCA_964531165.1). Taxonomy (GTDB): domain Bacteria; phylum Pseudomonadota; class Gammaproteobacteria; order SZUA-229; family SZUA-229; genus SZUA-229. Next base: position 33,578 of record CAZHEA010000016.1, on the reverse strand, counting down.
AAAAACTTTGTTTTTTGCATTTAGCCAGGCATCTTCACCAAACTCAAATTTAATAACCAACGGCAATGCACATGAACCTACAGACAACAAACGGTCATGGAAGTTCTTCAGATTGAAATCTGCTTTTTTCGATTCTTCTTCCCGCAAGGCTCTGATTAATGCCCAGCCGGTGGCATAGCCCATAGGTACAGTTGGACATTGGGTGTACCAGCTCAAATCGGCTTTTGCCTGATCAATAGAAAACCCCAGTTCATCACACATACGCTGCGCAGCTTTATCTATGCCAAGCCCCCGGGTGTGTAATTCCACATCCAGCATTACCCGTAATGCTCGCCATAACCTGTCCCGCAACATAATAAAACGATGCTCAGGCTTATCTAAAAAACCCTGTTCCTGCATTAAGTCTTCGCAATACAGAGCCCAGCCTTCGTAAAAAGTCGCTGATGAATTGAGTAATCTGGCAAACTTATTATGCGGATTTTTATTGGCGGTTACGAACTGTAAATGATGCCCTGGAAAGGCTTCATGCACACAGGTTAAATCAATTGATGTCCAGTTGTGCTCGAGCAGATGTCCCTCGGACTTAACCGGTGTCACATAATAATAACCCTGTTGTTGCGGGTCGGTACTCGACGGTTCATCATAGGCCGCAAACGGAATTTCATGGCGCAAAAAAACCGGCGTTTCCTGTACTTTTAATGACTGAACATCCGGCATGCTCACCAGACCCTGTTCAACAACAAAATTATATGCCGCTTTCATACGGCTACGATAAGCCGCCATTAACTGGTCACCCTCATTGCCAGGGTGCTGATGCCGTATGTTTGCCAGTTGCTCTTCAATATCATCGGAGCCGGGTAGATCTTTACATAACGCCTGAAGTTCCTGACGTGTTTGATTAAACAAATTTTCGCCGAACTGGTAGAGCTGACTGATATCTATATCGAGACAATGCTGATTATTTAACAGCGTATTGAAATGACTTTCACCGCATGCATACGAACCGCTGGCCCGGGGCAGGATGTCTTTACGTAAAAACTTTTCAAAGTCTTCCATGGCATGGGATGCATCATTAAAAACCGGCTGCAAACGTAACGGATTTTTAAATTTATGCATAACAACCGGATGACTCACCAGTTCTCGAAAATAAACCGCGCCGGACTGTGCACCAGAAATAGCATCGTTTACCCAGTTGACAGGAATATTTTCCGGTTGCTGCAATAAGTAATTTTTTGCCGAACGTAAATATTCCGGTACACTTTGTAATCGGTGTTTTAATGCCTGATGTAAATTATCAACCGGCCGGTTTAACAGCTGGTGAATCGCCTCCAGTGGCAAATATTTTTGCGGCATCAAAAAACGCCAGTCACGCTCAATTAACTCGTGTAATTCAACGCTAACCGCATTATATAAGATACTAAAATCAAGCTTCTGATTCGCCGTTAACTCGCTGAGTGTTAATTCATCTAAAGAAAATATAACTTTCTGGTTAAGCGAGATTAGCGCACCAATATCCTCATCCGTAAATGGCGCCAGACTCTGCTCATACCCCGCCACCCCCACATGAACTGCCACCTGCGGATGAAAGCGGAACCAGGCATGATAATATTGACCCTGTAAACTATCGAACTCAGTCTGAGTTGAATTGGTTGCTGAAAGATTATCTGACATCTATTTTTTCTTATTTTTAATTAACTTATAATTTGCTGAATATGATTATTCAACAATTTCAAAATCATGCGTTACCTGCGCCGTAGCAGCCAGCATAATTGACACTGAACAATATTTTTCGGCGGTTAAATTAACCGCTTTTTCAACCTGCTTTTCACTTAATCCTGTGCCCTTGATAATATAATGCACATGAATTTTTGTAAAAACCTTCGGAATGTCATCCGCACGTTCTGCACTTATCTCAACAATACAGTCTTTTATTGGTTGACGGGCTTTTTGCAGAATCATGACTACATCAAACGCAGTACAACCACCCATGCCAATCAACACCATTTCCATAGGGCGCGCAGCCAGATTTCTACCACCAGAATCCGGCGCCCCATCCATCACAACCGAGTGACCACTACCGGATTCACCCACAAAAGACATATTATCTAACCATTTAACTCTGGCTTTCATACTTTTCACCTAAAAAAATTGCACTAATCATTTATATTTTGAGCTAATAAACAGATTTTTTGTACGGGCTCCTGTTAAAATCGACTATAATTCAACAGCTCCATTTAAAATGAAACGGAAACTATGAGCCTGCTACCTAAAGTCGACAACTCTAACCCTTCGCTGGATTTACTCTTAAATCACTGCCACCGTAAAACTTACCCGGCAAAAAAGAACATTATTCACGAAGGAGATACGCCGCACAGCCTCTATTATATCATTAAGGGCTCGGTTAGCGTACTCGCTGAGAACGATGATGGCGCAGAAATTATACTGGCCTATTTAAATGCCGGCGATTTTTTTGGTGAAGCAGGGCTGTTTAAGGAAGACCTGGATCGCAGTGCAAAAATAGTTGCCAAATCTCCTTGTGAGATTGCTGAAATTTCTTATGGTCAGTTCAGGAAACTGGTTAAAGAAGACCCTGAAATTCTATTTTTGCTATCCGGTCAGATTTTTGATCGCCTGATCCGCACCAGCCAGAAAGTTCGTGATCTGATTTTTCTTGATGTTTCCGGTCGCATTGCCCGCACCCTGCTGGAATTAAGCGAGCAACCGGATGCCATGACTCATCCTGATGGTATGCAAATTAAAATTACCCGTCAGGATATTGCTAAAATTGTTGGTTGTTCCCGCGAAATGGCCGGACGTGTTTTAAAAGAGCTAGAAGAAGACAAACTGATTTCTGCTCACGGTAAAACCATTATTGTCCATGATGAAGAACATATCGCAAAACAGAAAGCCTTAAAAGTTTCTGATGAAGACAATGATGATTCAGCTGAAGCTGAACAATCCTGACATTCAACAATCCCAATAAAGCCTATGCAGGCGCGAGCTCATTCGCGCAGGTTCCGGTAGTATTGTCGATCATTATTTGAGTGTATTTGCACCGCAATACAAGCTTGTTTGAGTATTGTTTATTGCTGTCTCAATGATACATTTACGCGATTCAGGCAAATAACTCCGCCAGCTTCTCACCCGGTTCATCGGCTCGCATAAATGCCTCGCCAACCAGAAAACTGTGTATTTCATTTTCCCGCATCAGCTTTACATCATCCGCTGCATGTATGCCACTTTCAGTAACCAGAATACGATCTTCGGGTAACATGTCCAGCATATCCAGTGTGGTTTGCAGGCTGACATCAAAAGTACGCAAATTACGATTATTTACACCAATTAATTTTGCACCGCTTTCAATAGCACGCTGCATCTCTTCACGATCATGCACTTCCATTAATACATCCATCTGTAAATGATGAGCCAGACCAAGCAGCTCATTCAGCATCGCATCACCCAATGCAGAAACAATCAGCAGAATACAATCCGCATTCATGGCACGGGCTTCATATACCTGATAGGGATCAATCATAAAGTCTTTACGGATCACCGGCAGGCTGGTCACTTCACGTGCCTGTATTAAAAACTCGGTTGAACCCTGAAAAAAATCCCGATCAGTTAAAATAGACAGACAGGCAGCACCGCCCTTTTCATAACTTTGAGCAATGTCAGCGGCTATAAAGTTTTCACGCATCACTCCTTTACTGGGTGAAGCCTTTTTTATCTCTGCTATAACCGCCGCCTGATTAGCTGCGATTTTATTTTCTATGGCCTGTATAAAACCCCGTACCGGCAAAGCACTTTGCGCACGTTTGCTTAAATCAACCAGTGATTCTCTTGCTGTCGCTGCAGTTATCTCTTCGACTTTTCGTTGCAGTATTTTTTTTAATATATCCGGGGTTTTACTCATACTATTCACTTTAAAAGTTATTACTATAATCTACCAGTGCGTTAAATTTTTCACTGGCTTTACCATCGGCAATAGCCGCTTGAGCTTTTTCTACACCCTGCGCCAGGGTATCTGCCAAACCACAAACATAAATCGCAGCCCCCGCATTTAAACAGACAATATCCTTCGCCGGCCCATTCTGATTATCAAATACAGATTGAATAATCTTCAGGCTGTCCGCCGAGTCTTTGGCTTTAATACTAGCCAGATCAGCTCGTTGCATTGAAAAATCCTCCGGCTCAATGGTGTAGGTTTTTATTTCACCGTCTTTTAATTCAGCAACAGATGTAGCGCTACCAATACTAATTTCATCCATACCATCATCCGCATGCACCACCATTACATGACGACTGCCCAGCTGCTTTAACACCTGCGCTAACGGTTCGACCCAGTCTTTACTAAATACACCAATGACCTGATTCGGTGCTGATGCAGGATTGGTTAGCGGCCCCAGCACATTAAAAATAGTGCGCACAGCCATTTCCTTACGTGGCCCAATGGCATGCTTCATAGCGCCATGATGCTTAACCGCAAACAGAAAACCGGCACCGACATTTTTTATACAATCGGCAACCTGTTCGGCATTTAAATCTAAATTAACACCGGCAGTTTCCAGTACATCTGCACTTCCAGACTTACTCGAAACAGAGCGATTACCGTGTTTGGCGACATGCGCACCGGCGGCGGCAGTTACAAAAACCGATGCTGTAGAAATATTAAAGCTGCCGGAAGAGTCTCCGCCCGTACCACAGGTATCCACCAGATACTCAGCCGGCGCATCCACTTTTATCGATAACTCACGCATAACCGAAGCGGCTGCGCTCACTTCATCTACGGTTTCACCCTTCATCCGCAGGCCGATTAAAAAACCACCTATTTGAGAGTCAGTGGCCTGACCGGTCATAATTAGATTCATGACTTCAGTCATATCTTCACGACTTAAGTTTTGTCTTTCGGTTACTGCTTTTATTGCGGATTGCATGTCCATCATAATTTACCTTTATATTGACCTAACGGCTATCGGCACTCATATTGCAACCCACTGTTGCCCCGTTAGTTTAAATATTGTCGTCATGCCCGGCACCTACATTCAGGGACGGCAGTTTAAATAAATATTTAATATTTCGCCTTAACCCCACCCTCATATCATTTACAACCGGGTGTATCAAACAAGCGTAATACACATAGGTATTAACTCAAACTTTACTTTCTTAACGAGTCAGCGTAATGACAACCTTAAATTAAAAGAAACGCGAATAAACGCTAAACAAACCTGTTAAAGCCGTATATTATTATTTAATCAGTAGCTGGCAACCATAAGACAAAAATTTTTATTTTTATACCCACCTTACTTTGTCACACTAGCTCATGTTAACGCTTTAAAAAATTCCTCAATAAATCATGTCCATACTCTGTCAGTATTGATTCAGGATGAAACTGAACCCCTTCAATATCATATTCTTTATGACGCACACCCATAATTTCATCCATGCTGCCGTCTGCGTTTTCTGTCCAGGCAGTAATTTCTAAACAATCCGGTAAACTTTGTTTTTCAATAACCAGAGAATGGTAACGGGTTGCCACATACGGATTTTTCAGCCCTGAAAATACACCGCTATTATTGTGGTGAATCAATGAGGTTTTACCATGCATAATTTTTTTAGCATGAACAATCCTTCCGCCGAACACCTGGCCGATACTCTGGTGGCCTAAACACACACCAAGGATCGGTAACTTACCGGCAAACTTTTCAATGGTCTGCATCGACACTCCAGCTTCATTCGGGGTGCACGGACCGGGAGAAATCATAATGCACTGCGGATTAATTTTTTCAATTTCATCCACACTAATCTGATCATTTCTGTGCACCTGCACATCAGCACCTAATTCACCTAGATATTGCACCAGGTTATAGGTAAACGAATCGTAATTATCTATCATTAACATCATATCGATTACCTGTGAGATCCGTCGAGGCCAGCTTCTGCCATTGCCACTGCTCGAAACACTGCACGGCCTTTATTCATGGTTTCGGCCCATTCATTTTCAGGAATAGAATCATAAACAATACCGGCACCGGCTTGAATATGTAATGTTTTATCTTTTATAACAGCGGTACGTATGGCAATCGCCGTATCCATATTGCCATTCCACGAAAGATAACCCACCGCACCGGAATAAATGCCGCGCTTTACCGGTTCCAGTTCATCAATAATTTCCATGGCTCGGATTTTTGGTGCACCACTGACCGTGCCCGCGGGAAACGTTGCCCGCAGCACATCCATGGCTGAGAGTTTATCTTTCAGTTTGCCGGTGACATTCGAAACAATATGCATAACATGGGAGTAGCGTTCAACAATCATTTTATCAGTAAGTTTTACGCTACCGATTTCGCTGACTCTGCCCGCATCGTTGCGACCTAAGTCAATTAGCATTAAATGCTCTGCTAGCTCTTTAGGGTCAGCCAGCAATTCTTTTTCCAGCGCTATATCTTCCGCTTCATTTGCACCTCTGGGCCGGGTACCCGCGATCGGTCTAACCGTGACCTCATCATCTTCCAGACGTACTAAAATTTCCGGTGACGAGCCCACCACATGATGATCATCCAGGTTTAAAAAGTACATGTAGGGAGACGGGTTTAAACTACGTAACGATCGATATAAATCCAGTGGCTCGGCGCTATAAGGTATGCTCATGCGTTGCGACAACACTACCTGCATTACATCGCCATCAACAATATATTGCTTGGCTTTAAGCACCGCATTTTTATAGCCGTCTTCGGTAAAACCGGAGATGAAATCAGCTTCGCTTACTTTGACACTTTTTGCCGACGGGCGATATGTGGGTGTAGTCTGGTGCAGCTGACGCTCTAAAGCCTGCAATCTTTTCTGAGCATTTTCATAGGCTTGTTTTTGTGCAGGATTTGCCAATACAATAAAATAAAGCTTGCCACTTAAGTTATCAAATACCACCACTTCTTCGGATAACATTAATAAAATATCCGGTGTTTGCAATGCATCAGTTTTTTCTACACCGGCTAATTTCGGCTCTATATAGCGAATGGTTTCATATCCGAAATACCCCACCAGACCCCCGGTGAATTTTGGCAAGCCCTCAATTTCAGCCACCTTAAAAGTTTGCTGATAATTTTCAATCCATGCTAACGGATCTTCAACTTCAATTGTTTCTGATTCTTTATAACCATTTTCAATTACAATTTTTTTACCGTAAACTTTTATACGGGTAACGCAGGGCAAGCCAATAATGGAATAGCGGCCCCATTTTTCACCGCCTTGAACCGATTCGAACAAATAAGTATAGGGTGCGTTGGCGAGTTTTAAATATGCACTTAAGGGCGTGTCCAGGTCTGCCAGCACTTCTCGTACTAACGGGATATGAGTGTAATTTTGAGTTTTAAGTTTTTCGAATGCTTCAGGTGTCATGTTAATTTTCCAGACCGTTTACTACCAGTTCGTTAATTTTTTTATAACTTATTTTGTACAGGCAAGGGTTACCATCGCCAGCTGGTATATAAACATCGATCTGTTGGTTTGAAAATTTTCATGTTTTTTTCCTGCCCTTATAATTATTAAGGGGCTGAAATATTTTAAATCTCCCCCTGCCCCTCTTTTTCCAAGAGGGGAGCAAAGCCTCCCCCTTAGAAAAAGGGGGATTGAGGGGGATTTAATTCCCAGAGATTTAATTCCTGGTGACTTAACCCCAGTCAATTATATTTTTAATTTCTTCCATTGAGTCCACTACCGCATCCGGATTTGAATCTCTGACATCTTCACCATGATTATAACCATAGGACATACAAATAATATCAAAGCCCGCCGCGCGTGCCGCTTTTACATCCGACATAGAATCACCCAGCATTAATGAGTCTTCCGGCTTAACGCCTAACTGCTCAGCTGAATGTAACAATGGTAATGGATCCGGCTTTTTCTTTGCCAAAGTATCACCGCATACTACAATTTCAAAATAGTCGGCAATGCCTAAATCTTTAATAATCGGTAACGTAAATTGCGCGGCTTTATTAGTTACACAACCAATTTTTACATCGGTACTTTTCAGAAACTCCATGGCTTCTTTCACACCGGGGTACAGACAACTGCGCACCGAGGTGTTTAGCGCATACAGCTCATTAAAAATAGGCATGGCTTTTTCAAATAAGGCTTCATCCGGCTCGCCGTTTAAATCATTAATTAAACCACGACGCACTAAGCGCTCAACGCCATTACCCACCCAGTGACGCACACGCTCTTCGCCACGCACTGGCATATCTAATGCTTTAAGCATTTCATCAACGCAATAAGCTAAATCCGGAACACTGTCGACCAATGTGCCATCCACATCAATCAGAACCATTTTTGGTTTTTTAATCATACTTTACAATCTCAGGGGGATAGCTGTGGGGCGGGTTAGCCCCACACTATTCAGATCATTATGCTTTCGCTAGCTCTTCACGCATTTTAGCAACGACGCTGTCGTATACATTTGCATCGTCCGCATTTTTCGCACCAAAGATTGCAGAACCTGCTACAAACATATCAGCACCGGCTTCAGCGATTTCGCGGATATTATCCACTTTAACACCGCCATCAATTTCCAGACGAATATCAAAACCTGACTCATCAATCAACTTACGCGCTTCACGTAATTTATTTAATGTTTCAGGAATAAATGACTGCCCACCAAAACCAGGGTTAACTGACATTAACAGGATAACGTCTACTTTATCCATAACATGTTTCAGGCAATCCAGAGGCGTTGCCGGGTTAAAAACCAGACCTGACTTACAACCCAGTTCACGAATCATCTGTAACGTACGGTCAATATGCTCAGAGCCTTCCGGATGGAAAGTAATGTAGCTGGCACCGGCTTCGGCAAAATCAGGAATAATACGATCAACCGGCTTCACCATTAAATGAACATCGATTTCCGCTGTGACACCATGCTTGCGCAGCGCATCACAAACCAGTGGGCCAATCGTCAGGTTCGGTACATAATGATTGTCCATTACGTCAAAGTGCACGATATCCGCACCGGATTTAAGTACATTGTCGACTTCTTCGCCTAAACGCGCGAAGTCAGCAGAAAGTATAGAAGGTGCAATTTTAAAATCGGCCATGGTGGTTTCCTCATTCATCCCGTTATATTAGAGACTATAAATACTAAAATTCAATAAGCCGCACACTTTACCCGATACTGAGAGGTTTTTCAGCTGAATCAGGCACTTTCAGCCAACTATTTATCAAACAAGGCCAATTGTGAATTCAACAAACGAAGCGAGATACCACTCAATCATTAACTTTATGTGACAATTTGGCTCAAAGCCAGATGCTCTAATTATGCGCCCCACCACCATCACACACTCTAAGTCATTGAATAACAACAATAAATCAGCTTCATAAATTATACGATGAGCAATATAAGAAAATCTTGATTTACTTTAAGCCGCTGCTCTGCGAAAATTCCGCTGCAAATTAATAATCGTGTAAAAATCACGACCAGGAGATAATCAATGAAAAAGCAAGTATTAACACTGATTGCTGCTTCTGTATTAGCGGTATCAGCTTCTTCAGCTATGGCTGCTGGCGATGCGGCTAAAGGCAAAGCAAAAGCAGCTAGCTGTGGCGCATGTCACGGTGGCGACGGTATCAGCAAAGTACCTACATACCCGAATCTGAAAGGCCAGAAAGCGGCTTATGTTGTTAAGCAACTTAAAGCATTCAAAACAGGCGCTCGTAAAGACCCTACTATGAATGCAATGTCGAAGCCATTATCTGATGCAGATATGGATAACCTTGCAGCATACTTCGCCGGCCTTTAATAGACCGGTTAAGCATTGCGCTTAAAAACCTGCCGTTTGTAAAACCGGCGGGTTTTTTTATGCCCGAAAACATCAACTATACTTTAAATTATTTTTAACATACAACACCTGATCATGCTGAGTACTTTCTCATTTAACAACTTTAACCCGCCCGGCAAACTCATCTGCCTGATTATTCTATCTGTTTTTAGCCTCTCTGGTTTTGCCAAACAACCCGAGCCTTTTTTAAGTCGCGACCAAAGCCCGTTTTCAATCATTTTTGGCCTGCCTCTGGCCAGTTCAGCAAAACTTTTAACCAATAACCAGTCTCGCTGGACCAGCTCTTTGAATATTTCAAATACCATCAACGCACAGGACAACGCCAGTGAAAACCTGTTTATTGATGTTGAAACCTCGAACCTGAATTTTTTATATGATTATAATTTTAAAGACAACTGGATGCTTAGAGTACAGTTGCCTTATGTTGCACATAGCGGTGGTTTTCTGGATTCATTTATTGATCAATACCATAAAACACTGGGACTACCTGAAGACATTCGACCATTCTTTCCCAACGATCAGGTGGATATAAACCTGAGCAGCAATGGCAATAGTTTTGTCGATATAAATAGCACTCAAAGTGCACTCGGTGACATTTCGCTGCAAATGGCATGGCAGGCACATCAATCAGAACAAAGTGCGGTAAGTTACTGGCTTAGCCTGAAACTACCAACTGGTAATGCTAACAAACTAACCGGCAGTGGTGCTACCGACATTGCCGGCTGGGGCGCAATGAATTACCGGCTGACAGAAACTCGCTGGCTATACGGTCAGGGCGGCTTACTTTATATGGGCAACAGTGATATTTTTAAAAGCATTCAAAATAATTTTGCCGTATTTGGCAATGCTGGCATAAAGTTTCAGCCCTGGAATAGTATTGAACTAAAAGCACAGTTAGATTTTCACAGTGCTTTTTATGATTCAAATCTGGAGTTTTTAGGCCCGGTAATACAACTGACTTTTGGCGGTAGTTATATAATAAATGAAAAACATAAACTGGATTTTGCGGTCGCCGAAGACATCAAGACAGGTGCCTCACCAGATGTGAATTTTAATATCAGCTGGTTTATGTATTTTAATAAATAAAATTTTTATCCTGACACTAAAAGACAACAGCTTGAGCCGGCGTAACTTATATCGCAAGGCATAAAACTCTGCTATATAGGCCTGATATTTATTTTTTAGTTCTATTTGACGTGGAAGTTAATAATCAGACTTTGTCATACCTGCGAAGACAGGTATGACAAAGTCTTTAAAGTTATCGCACGATACTACATTGCAATTAAAAAGAATAAACCAGTGTCACCGTTGTTATGGTATCTGTTTTCTTTGCACCGGCAGGTACATCAGAGTTATTCTTTACTTCATAGCCGAATTTAGCGCCAAGATTTCCTACAATAACCAACTTTAAGAAAGTTTCTGACTTACTGTAGGTATTCGAGCTACCGGATTCAACGAAAAAGTTCTGATTAAACTCAGAAGTCTCACTGATTTTATAAGCATATTTAAACTCGCCATCAAAAACTGCTTCCTGAGTACTCGCACCAAGGTCATCTTCCAGATCTTTATAACCTAAACCAGCGGAAGCTTCTAAATGATGCTTTGCTTCACTAATAAAGACATGACCAACACCGAAGGAAACTACACTCTGATGATCAAAACCGCTGAACTCATCCTCCTCATGGCGCAAACGACCAAAGACAAATGTTTTTTCTGCGAAATTATATTGTGACTTTTCAGTCACCACCAGACTCTTAGCACTATCAACACCATTATTTGATGCTTTCAATACTTCAAGTTTTGCATTGTGATCCCACTTATCGTACTTCTTACCAATACTTAATTTGGTACTTAATGTTTTCGAATCGGTATTGCCTGATGTTGCGGTATAGCCGAACTCGCCCTCACCATTCCATTCTCCCTCGTCAGCATAACTTGCAGATGTTACCGCAACACTACTCAGCACCAACAATGAAAGTAATTTAATTTTTAACATTTCTATCCTCTATAACAATTAATAATTTTAAATGAATTTTACTTATCCTGATGAATGTCCATCTGTGGATATGGAATACTGATGCCAGCTTCATCAAAAGCGGTTTTAACCTGCTCGTGACAATCAAAGTAGACACCCCAATAATCTGCTGTTTTACTCCAGGCGCGCACTGTAAAGTTAACACTGCTATCACCGAGCTCGCCAACAGCCACTAAAGGCTCAGGTTCCGACAATGTTTTATCATGGGCTACTAGAATATCCATTAATATTTTTTTAGCTTTTTTAAGGTCGTCATCATAGCCAATGCCAAAAACCATATCAACGCGACGCGTTTCTCTTGCTGAATAATTCGTAATCACCCCACCATAAACAGCAGCATTAGGCACAATATTTTCTTTATTATCCGGGGTTAGAATGGTGGTAGTGAAAACATGAATTTTTTCGACGCTACCATCGACTCCCGCAACACTAACAAAATCACCTATCTTAAATGGCCGAAATACCAGTAACATAACACCCGCTGCAAAATTACTCAGTGAGTCTTTAAGTGCCAGACCAATTGCCAGGCCCGCCGCACCCAGTAATGCAATTAAAGAGGTGGTATCTATGCCGAGCTGACTCAGTGCCGCAATAATAACGACCAGCAGCAGCGCCCAACTCAGTAATGACTGCACAAAATCAACCAGCATCTCATCCATCTTTGAGCGCTCTAATGCTTTTCCAACCAGCACCGTCATTTTTGAGACCAGCCACTTACCAATGATAAATACAACCAGCGCCTGAATACCACTAATTCCCCAGGGTATAACGTAGGTATCGAGCAAACTTTGTAAACTATCGGTAGAAAATTGTTCAAACATAATCATTCCTCTTATAACATTTGTATAAAATTCAAGTAGCACGCCAAAATATTGACAGCCAGTTAAAACAGATTTAACTGGCCACTGCTACTGAGCTTTTTAACCTTTAATAAATTTGAAAAAGTAACCCCCAGCAAACGCACAGGCATGATGTCCGCATCGGTTTTTGCCAGTAACACCGGTATTATTTTTTCAGCCAAAACTTTATCTGACAGTACAGTGTCACTTGTATAGCAACGTGTTACCTGCTTAAAATCCGCATATTTTACCTTAATCGTCAGGGTGTATGCCATAAGTTTTTTAGTCTTCAGACTCTTTAGTACCTCATCCAGTAAACATAATAACTGCAGCTGCATTTCATCAACGGCCGTTATATCCTGTTGAAAAGTTGTCTCTGCTCCCAGTGATTTACGTACCCTGTGCTGACTAACCGGACGACAGTCTACACCCCGCGAAATATCATAATAATATTCTGCCGAATTACCGAACACATTTTGTAACTCACGCATGTTCAGTTTTTTTAAATCACCGCCAGTTTTAATTCCCGCAGCATGCATTTTACTTTCTGTGACTTTGCCAACGCCATAAAATCGACCAATCGGTAATTTTTTTAAAAATGCTTGTGCCTCGCCGGGTAGAATAACAAACTGTCCATTAGGTTTTTTCTGATCAGATGCCAGTTTTGCTAAAAACTTATTATATGAAATTCCCGCAGAAGCGGTTAACTGAATACTATCGAAAATAGCCTGTCGAATTTTTTGCGCAATTAACGTTGCGGAGCCATTACAGATATCACATTCAGTCACGTCCAAATACGCTTCATCGAGAGAAAGCGGCTCAATAATATCTGTGTACTGATTGAATATTTTATGAATTTCAGTTGATGCTTCTTTGTATGCTGAGAATCTGGGCATCACAAAAACCGCCTGCGGACAAAGCTGATATGCACGCGAGGATGGCATCGCCGAGTGAATGCCGAATCTTCGTGCCTCATAGCTGCAGGTTGCAACAACCCCACGACTATCCGGCTTGCCACCGACCACAACCGGCTTGCCCATAAGCTGAGGATTATCACGCTGTTCGACGGCAGCAAAAAAAGCATCCATATCGATATGTATTATTTTACGTTTCATTTTTGTCTTTGCCGCTAAGGCATAGAGCACACAGAAATATAGTCTGCCATAAATTTAAATAAACATTTTCAACCAATTAATTCTAATGCCTTTCTAATAACTGATAAATCTGCACCTGCCGGTGGTGCATTTTCACTGATATATCTGCGCCATTTTTTTGCTCCTGGCTGACCATTAAATAAGCCTAAAATATGACGGCTCATCGAATGCAAGCGCGTACCATTTGCAAGTTGTTTTTCAATATAGGGGTAGAATGCCTGTAAAATTTCAAGTCGTGACAGGACCGGTCTATCTGACTGATAAAAGCGCTGATCAACTTCCGCCAGGATATATGGATTATGATATGCCTCGCGCCCCATCATTACACCATCAACAGATTGCAGCTGTTGCGCTGACGTTTGTAAATCACAAATACCGCCGTTAATAATAATCTCGAGTTGCGGCATTGCCTGCTTAAGGTCATGCACCACATTATAACGTAATGGCGGAATATCCCGATTCTGTTTCGGGCTTAAGCCTTTTAACCAGGCTTTACGTGCGTGTACGATAAAAGTTTTACAACCCGCGGCGGCAACTGTTTCAACGAATTCAAATAACTGTTCAATACTCTCATCTTCATCAATGCCAATACGATGCTTAACGGTTATCGGAATATCAACCACGTTCTGCATGCTAGCGACACACTCGGCAACCAGTTCGGGCTTTGCCATTAAGCACGCCCCGAACATACCGGATTGCACCCGATTACTGGGGCAGCCTACATTTAAATTGACTTCATCATAACCATGATCTTCCGCCATTTTTGCACAGGTAGCTAAATCAGCGGGATCACTCCCCCCGAGCTGAACCGCCACCGGATGTTCACCGTCATTAAAATCCAGATAACGATTACGCTCACCAAAAATAAGCGCACCGGTGGTGATCATCTCGGTATATAAAAGACTGTGCCGGGTAATCAGGCGCAGAAAAAAGCGCTCGTGCTTATCTGTCCAGTCAAGCATCGGTGCGACTGAAAAAGTCCGCTTCATTAAAAACACCTCATAATCATCATGGCGATAATTATATCAAACTTCCGCTAGTTTAATGCACTACCTGAGGTAACAGAGGTGGAATCGGCGTATTCAGCAATTCTGAGATTGCCCGTAAAAATTCAGCTTCTGCATAATTCAGCTGGCCGTCGTGCAATGCTATATCCGCACAGGCTTCTATAATGCCTCTCTTCAGTATCGGTGATAACTGTGATAACTTTTTAAGTGATGCGGAAATCTTTTTCAATGATATGTTTTTTGCACTCAAAAGCATTAATTCCTGACCTTTAGCTTGCATAGCAAAACCACTGGCTACCTGTTGGTATGCAGCGAGGCCGGATGCACTATCTTTATTTCCACTATGCGCCATCACTGAAAACAAAATCTGTATTTCTTCGAGTAAAATCTTATATGAATAATATTTAATTCTAATATTTTTCCCCGCTGTTGCAGATAAATGCTGCTTTAACAGGCTTATAAAAATAAACTCAAATAGCGTAAAACGCTTATCCGACTTAATCAGTCGTTCACATAACGCAATAAAGTCAGCTCGCTCATCAGCGAGCATCTGTTTTAGTGCCGGTAACAGCAAGTCAAACAACGGCAGTCTCTGAAAGTTTTTTAAACCTGCAATAACTGTTTTTAAATTTTCTATTTCTGCTATCTCGGACGGATTTAACGTTGTTTTTAAAAAATCTATTCCCGTTGTGAATTTCATTTTTGCAAGCAGCAGATTAAGCATAATGAGTCTGGCTTTTTCTGTTTGATGAACAGCTGACATTAACTCTTCACTAAATGAACGGTGAATTTCTTGCGCAAAACCAAGATGTGACTGACTCACCTGACCTGCTGAGTCGACGAACTCTTTAGCACTGACATTTAGCGGCTCGATATTTCCGCTAAACCCCATTAAACCTTCAGCTGTAGCATTTGAGCTAATGTTTTCATGCTTTACCGATTTGGACTGATACTTCTTAGTTAACTTTCGGGCTTTAATTCTTGCCAGGAAACTTTCATCCACACATCTGATGCGCTCTATTAACGGTGGATGCGTCGCCATCCATTTCGCCAGATATTGTGTAAATGACTGCGAAAAACACATATGGCTCATATCTTCTGCAAAAATATTCTGCATACTTGACCCATACTCAAACTCTCTAATCTTATTAAGCGCCGAGGCAATACCCTGTGGATTCCGGGTAAACTGTACCGATGCCGCATCCGCCAGATATTCTCTCTGCCGCGATACCGCCGCTTTAATCATACGCCCGAAAAAAACGCCGATAAATCCAATAGCTAAAAACATAACACCTAGTGCCAGAATGACTCCTGCACCATTTTTACCACTACTTGACCTACTACTTCTATGCCTGCCGGAAAGCAATAGTCGGCCGACGGCACTGATCATTAATATCCCCGCGAGCGCCGCCATCAGCCGAAGATTTATTTGCATATCTCCATTAAGTATATGGCTGTACTCATGCGCTACCACACCCTGCATCTCTTCTCGTGAAAAATTTTCAATGGCGCCTGCTGTAATCACCATAACAGTTTCTGTAGGCTGATATCCGGCAACAAATGCATTGATCGAATTTTCATTTTCCAGCACATATAGAGCGGGTAACGGCACACCGGAAGCAATCGACATTTCTTCGACCACATGAATTAACTGACGTTTTTTATTATCTGCTGTGTGTAAATCAAGCAGTGTAGCGCCAACCATTTTCGCAACTGCATGGCCGCCTGAACGCAACTTAAGCCAGCGTACAGAACTGCCTGCCAGTATCAGCAACACCGTCGCAGCTGACACATAAAGCATTGGGCCGTCAGTTAACCAGCTATGAAGAGTATAAGAGAATGTTTCGGAATAAATCAGAAGAAAATATACACCGGCATTGATTGCTACCACAATAAGCGCAATTGCCATTATGAAATACAGAATAAGAACTTTGGTATAGCGTTTAGCTTTATCCTGTTGAGAGAAGAAATCCATAGTTTGTACTAATTAAACTTAAAAACTAACTCGCTGTGGTTTTTTATATTCCGGATTTTCAATTTCAAATAGTGCGGCTTCTTTAAAGCCGCGATTACTAGCGACTATTGAATTCGGAAATTGCTCGCGATAAGTGTTGTATTTCATAACATCATCATTATAACGCTGCCGCGAAAAAGCCACTTTATTCTCCATTGTACTTAACTCTTCCATCAACTTTTCCATTGTCTGATTAGCTTTTATATCCGGGTAATTTTCAGTGAGAGCAAAGAACTGTAACATCGAACCCGACAAAGCCGTTTCAGCTGCCGCCAGTTTTTTCATCGCCACCGCATCTTCAGGATGTAATGCAGCCTGTTTAGATGTTTCCGCTGCTTTATTCCTGGCTTCAATAACCCGCGTCAGAGTTTCTTTTTCGTGACTCATGTATGCTTTAGCGGTTTCCACCAGATTAGGAATGAGATCATAACGAAGTTGCAGCTGGTTATCTATATTTGAAAATCCATTTTTAAATTTATTTCTCAATGCAACAAGGTTATTAAAAATGGCAATTAAATAAATTACAATTACTACTATAACGCCTAACGTAATCATAGTTCCTGTTGACATAAATCCTCCTGACAGCTGTAGAACATCCACAGCTATATTTAATGCGGTGCAAATTATTTATTTAAGTTTTATACGACTATCTATCTCATAGCAATAGATATTAACTACAGCATTCTAACGTATATGATAAATTCAGGAATATTTTATAGGAACTTATTAATCATTGCGATTAATTCTTTTTCTTTTGCCGGTTTAATAATATATGCACTTGCACCCTGACGTTCCGCCCACACTTTATCCGTTTCCTGGTCTTTACTACTCAGCATAATAACCGGAATATGCTTTGTGCCTTCGGTTTTAGTTATATGTCGTGTTGCCTGAAAACCATTTAACCCCGGCATCACTACATCCATTAATATTAAATCCGGATGCTGCTCACGCGCAATCATTACAGCTGAATCACCATCTTCGGCTGTAATAGTCGTATGGCCGTTTTTGGTGAGCATATTAACCAGAGATTTAAGCTGCGTTTGAGAATCATCGGCGATGAGTATTGTTGCCATACACTATTCCAGATCACTATTTGGATTTTTTACTTGCAAAACTTTTTAAGGTTTCAGCTACTTAACTAAGATTAGACTAGTTTTCTTAAAAAAACAGAACTTTGTATATACCACCGGGTATTCCTATTCAAAAGACCAGTCCTGTAAAACGTCCATTCTGAAGTAATCATCATGTAAACTAAACACCACGCCACTCTGAGTGATCCGTATAACCTTGATACCCTGTATGACGCTGTCACCCTCTGACATGAATGCATCATTAATAATAACTGAACGACTATCCGGGTCTGAAGAATAGACATGACCGGCAAAAATCATTTGCGGAACAGATTGCTGCTGGTAATCCGCTAACTCATGCAAATAGGGAATATCACTGAGATCCGGGACAGATACCCGGGATGTAGTGACAGGCTTACTTCTGTGTAATTCCGCCTCAGCCTTATTATACCCACTTCTCGCTGGTTCTGGCTCGGCTACAGGCAGGTTTGTATTTTGTTGTACTACCTCTAGCGTTTTTTTCACTGCTGCTAGTTGCAGCTTTTTCGGTTTAATTACCTCAGTTTCTAAATCGACAGATGATGCAATGATCACTGGCGCCTGCTTCACTTCAACCGGCTGCTTTATGTCAGGTACAACAACTATTCCTTGCGGCTCTTTATTTGCCAGCACCAGGCCGACGACAAACGCTAATACCAGTAATAAAAATGCAATCACCCCATACAGACCCAGAGGAGCGGAAGGCTCTGTCTTTATTGGAATGTGAATAGTTTGCAGGTTTGGTACATCACCCTGTTTACGTTCCTGATCAGACTTTTTAAGTGCATCCAGAATATACGACACTAACTGCTCTCCAATAAAGGTGTATCGCTAAACGTCGCCTGATTGATATAAATAAGTGTCTTCAAGCCGACGACACCATCATCGGACAAACCAACACTTAATTGAAAAGCTTTGACCCGTTTCACCAGCTCTTTATCGTAATAACTATGCCGCCTTGAATTGGGCTGCTGATTTATTTCATTTATTTTTTCGCTTAGCCAACTCACCACCTTACCGCCACTGCCAGGGCGAATTAAGTTTTCATAACCCGGCGGCATTCTCCACAGCAAAGAGAACTCACCCTTCCAGTAAAACAATAACTGCTCTACAGAGACTCTCTGCTTAACACCACCGATGACTATTTCTACTGAATTTTCATTTAATTTAATCAATGTTACATACTGTCGCTGATTAGAGTCATCAAAAAGCGTCAACACTGCCGGCCGATTATAGCGACGCAAGCCATCGATACCCGTCTGTTCATGCACACAGGCCAGACCTCTGGTTTGTGCAAAAAAACACGGTGTTCCATTCACCAATATATCGTAATCCAGATGCCAGCTCTCAAATAAGCTTTGATAAGATTTAAGATTACTGCGTAGGCGCTGAATACTGTCCGGCCACTGTATGTGATTCTGGATTGGTGATGCAGGTGATAACGCTATCTGCTGATTTTGATTTAATGAGTCAACCGGCGTCACCGTCTCGGCTTGCGCCGCGCTGTCAACTGACGACGATGCTAATGCTTCATCACCAACCACAGCATCAATCTTATACTGCCTTTCTTTCAACGGATCAGACTCTACTGCCTCCGGCTTAACCAAAGCGATTACGTCTTTAGCCGCTGCCGAGATTTCATCTTCCGCTAAAGAATCACTGGTTTTAATTTCAATTTGAAATGGCACGAAGTAAATAGCCGAAAACACCAACAGCAACACAGTAAATGCCAGCGCTAAAAATTTAAACTTGGCCGGTGAAAATGCGGTCTTTACTGATGCCGCCTTATTTTTTCCCAGCACTTCCTGCGCCGCATTAATCAGTGTCGGCTTATCAACCTGATGACGATTCTGTACATAACAGCCCAGTAAAGCCCGATCACAAATCACATTAATTAAGCGTGGCACCCCGCCACTATAATTATAGAGCTGACGAATAACGCCATGTAAAAATAACGCGCGACGACAGCCGGCAATCGCCAGTCGGTGTGCTACATATTCTTCGACTTCATTATATTTTAATGGCCCCAGATGAAAACGCGCGGTGATACGTTGCGCCAGCTGTGACAGCTCGGGACGATCGAGTACATCCAGAAATTCCGGTTGCCCCAGTAATATCACCTGTAAAAGCTTGCGCTCATTGGTTTCCAGATTGGTCAACAGACGCAACTGCTCAAGCACATCGAGGTCTAAATTTTGTGCTTCTTCAATTAATACGACGGTTTTTTTGCCCTGTGCATGGGCACCGAGCAGGTTTCGATTGATATAATCGACCAGCGCCTTAACTGACAAGTCGCTTTTATCATAACTGATGCGCAACTCATCACAGATAACCTGTAATAGCTCAATGGATGTCAGCTTTGGATTCAGTACCAGCGCCAGATTCGTATCATCCGGCACCTGCTCAAGCAGGCAGCGACTAACGGTTGTTTTACCCGTACCGACATCCCCCGTCAGCAGAATAAACGCACCATCGGTTTCCATACCATACAATAAATGCGCAAGCGCCTCGCGATGACGCTCACTCATATAGAGGTAGCGTGGATCAGGGGCAATTGAAAATGGGGCTTCCAGCAGCCCAAAGTGTTCTAGATACATGCGATCATTATAAACGTATTCCTGAATACAGCTATATCGAATCGTTTAATTTTTAGTTAAGCTGTCACATCAAACACCCTAAATGCCGATCTTAACCCTGCAAATAAAAATGCCGGACAAAGTGATGCCAGCCACCAACGGCTGATTTAATCGGCATAAGCCTATAACACAGACGTTTCCCCTAATGATGACAAACCTTCCCGCAACCTTACACGCTCTACTGATATTACTTATTGTTTCACTATGCGCCTGCTCCAGCGATGAGCAACCGCCGCTAACGGACACCCTGCCCGTTAATGAGAGCTATATCGAAACCGGTGATTTATCAGCCATAAGAGATCACGGAACACTGCGTATTTTAATAACCCCCCTGAATGACAAATGGCTACCCAGAAACGGCAGCACGTTTAGCCGCGAGCAGGAAATGGCGATTAAACTTGCCGGGCACCTTAATTTACAACCGCTGTTTGTGCATGTAGAAAATTTCTCCGACTTAATTCCCCAGCTCAATCAGGGCCGCGGTGACATCATTGCCGCCAACCTCACCATCACCACCGCACGCCGCGAAGATCTGCAATTTACCGTGCCACTGGCACAGAGCCTTGAGCACATTGTAAGCCGTGCTGATGACAACACCGTCACTGACTTAAAAAGTTTGAATGGCCGGCGCATTGCATTCCACGAAAAATCGTCATACCAGGAAACCATCGAAAAACTTCAACTCAAGCAACCTGACATTAAAATAGAAATACTGCCGGGAACACTGCATGCCGATCAGATTCTTGACCTGCTGGTTGATAAAAAAATTGATCTGACGGTTATTGATAGCAATCTACTAAATATTTTAAAACAGTACCGCAATGATTTTAAAATTGGCCCGGCATTAACCGGTGACCGGGCACTGGCCTGGGCGGTTCGTAAAAACAACCCGGAGCTATTACAGGCGACAAATCAATTTCTCACCCACGAGCTATTAACCAGTCGTGAAGAAAGTGTTTTTACCGATGATTTTAGCGCCATAAAAAAACGTAAAACACTGCGCGTGATAACCCGCAATAATGCTGCATCATATTTTCTATGGCGCGGTGAGTTACTTGGATTTGAATACGAACTGGTTAAAGCCTTTGCCAAGCAACATAATCTGCGTCTGGAAATTATCAGCGCGCCGGATCATAACGCTCAAATCCCCATGCTACTGGAAGGCAAAGGCGACATCATTGCCAGCTTTCTAACGGTGACAGAACAACGCAAGCAACGCGGCATCGTTTTTAGCCGCTACCACCATAAAGCATCTGAAGTCATCGTCAGCCGCTCAGACGACAATAGCATTGAAAGTATCGACGACCTGCAGGGGCGCAGCATATATGTACGACAATCCAGCGCTTACTGGGAAACATTAAGCGCCCTGAAAAAATCCGGCATCGAGTTTAATCTAATGGCCGCACCGGAAAACATGGAGACCGAAGAAATTATCGCACAGGTTGCCAGTGGTAAATTTGATTTAACCCTTGCCGACAATCACCTGCTGGATATTGAATTAACCTGGCGGGATGATATTCATGCCTCATTAGTGGTCGGCGATGTCAGGGATAATGCATGGGCCATACGCAATAACAATCCTCAATTATTAAAAGCCGTGAATGCTTTTATTAAAAAACAATATCGTTCACTTTTTTATAATGTAACCTATGATAAATATTTTAAAAATGCCCATCGCATAAAAAAATACCGCCAGCAACGTATCGACTTAAACCCGGATGGAACCTTGTCCCCCTATGATTCAATCGTAAAAAAATATGCGCAAAAGCACCGCTTTGACTGGCGATTGCTAGTCGCTCAAATGTATCAGGAAAGTCGTTTTAATCCGAAGGCAAAATCCTGGGTAGGCGCACAGGGCTTAATGCAGGTAATGCCTCGCACCGCTAAAGAAATGGGAATTGGCAATCTCCAGCAACCTGAATCCGGCATTAAAGCCGGAGTAAAATACCTTAACTGGGTACGCCAGCGATTCGAGCCGGAACTAAGCGTAAAAAACCGAATGTGGTTTACTCTGGCCGCTTACAATGCCGGCCAGGGCCATGTGAAAGATGCACGACGTCTGGCGAAACAGCAGGGGTTAAACCCGAACGTCTGGTTCGATCATGTGGAAAAAGCCATGCTACTTTTATCCAAACGAAAATACTCACGTAAGGCTCGTTACGGTTATGTAAGGGGCACTGAACCGGTTAATTACGTGCGCGAAATTCGTACCCGTTATCGAGCATATTTGCGCATTGCCCAGAACTAATATGTCGTAGTTACCTATTTAACTTTTACAGCCACCGTTCACTTACAAACTATCATTGTTCACTACTGTACTGGTTAATCGAGTCAGTTGTATAAAATAGCATTAGTTAATATGCAGGTGCGATTTCATTCGCACCTGCAATAAGTAAGTTTATTTATGTACTCTTTATTTTTGCTCACCACCCAACTCTAATAATTAATATTTTTTAGCTTCAACCCACAGCGCTTCCAGTTCATCTAGTGAACAATCCTTAAAAGCCTTATTGTTGTTGTTCAGTTTTTTTTCAATATAGCCGAAGCGCTGTTCAAATTTTTGATTACAGGCTCTTAACGACTCTTCAGCGTCAACCTTTAAATGCCTCGCCAGATTTACGCAACTGAACAAAACATCGCCGGTCTCTTCATTAATATGGCGCTGATCTTTTTCCAGCATAGCTTCACGCAGCTCCTGTATTTCTTCCTCCAGTTTTGCCAGCACCGGCTCGACCGTTGGCCAGTCAAAGCCCTCGCGAGCCGCACGTTTCTGTAGCTTTTGCGCGCGTTTCAATGATGGCAACGCATTTGCAACGCCATCGAGTATTAATGCCTGCTTAGAATTTGATTGCTGATCACGCTCATTGGCTTTGGACTTTTCCCATGCTTCATTTAGTGCACCTTCATCTTCACAGTCAACACTGGAAAAAACGTGCGGATGGCGATTAATCAGCTTTACACTTACCGCATCAACCACATCATTAAAATCGAAATCGCCCTGTTCTTTTGCCATCTGCGCATAAAATACCACCTGAAATAATAAGTCACCCAACTCTGATTTCAGCTCATCCATATTGCCATTTTCAATCGCATCTGCGACTTCATAGGCTTCTTCAAGCGTATAGGGAATGATACTTTTAAAGGTTTGCTTAATATCCCAGGGGCAACCGCTTTGAGGGTTGCGTAATGCCGCCATTATATCGAGAAGTTTATTCATCTTATTTCCGCTCATAAATACCTGATGATAATTTAGCATAAATAGTTACATTTTCTAATTTTTAAACTGCAAAAGGCTCATTAACCCAACCCGAATTAATGAGCCCCGTCTACACTACCTCCTCTTAGTTACTGACTAATTGCTGGTCTTCATAATCCAGTTCAACCCGGCGATGTTCGCGATGATTAATTGCCCCAATCAATGGCTGGTCACTGGCATTGCCGGAAATTTTAATACGGTCTTGCGGCACACCAAAATCAATCAGGATATTGGCAACCTGTTGCGCGCGTTTTTTACTCAACATTTCGTTATAAACGCGGGCACCAGAATTATCCGTGTGTCCACTGACAGTTAATATCAGGCTTTTATTCTCTTTTAAATATTGCGCATGCTGCCACAGCATTTCACCGTATTCCGCACTGATGTTAGCTTCATCAAATGCGAAGCCAATAAGGCTTTCAGACGGCTTAGGCGTTTTGTGCTTTTCTGCCAGCTGAGTGTCTATAGTTTGCTGCCCCTCCGTGATCTGTTGATCAGCTGGCTGATTTTCAATATCCGCTGATTGTGCCAGCTCGTTAATTTCCTGCTCCGGAATAAAATCAACCACAATACCAGTTTGCATTTGCGAACCATCAACCACTTCAAGCGACTCAACTGCTTCACTCTCATTCACATTACTGTTAGCAGACAGTTTAACGGTCTCATGTCCCGCGCATCCGCCAAGAATTAATAACGGCAATGTCACTGCGATAGCTAAAGGTGTGATAATTTTATTTGACGTTTTCATAATACGTTCCTCATGGTTATAGATAAGTGTTAACAACAATTTATTGTTAACTTGAGAATGATTATGATTAACTGATATGTTTTTCTGCTGACGGGATTATGATGGTATCGAGCTGAATAATGATGAATTATGACGGTTTTATATTAAACGACTTTATTTTATCAACGTCACTAAATTCCGGCCGGATACGTGCCGCGATGGCTAGTTTGTTTAAGCTTCATTGATATATACGAATGTGCCGCCACCGTAATGACGACACTTTTAAGCTAACGGTACACCGTTATGAACTATGGAATCACAACCTGCATTTCTGCTGATTTCCAGGCTGCAATGCCACCATTGATATTTTTAACATGTTTAAAACCCATCTGCTGCATAACTAGCGCCGCCATCGCCGAACGGCCTGAGGTGGCACACAACAGCAACCATTTTTTATCTCTATCCTGCATTGCTGCACTTTTTCCAGGGTACTGGTGATCACTCGCCGCTTCTAAAACACCGCGGGGTAAATTCATAGCACCATCAATTGTACCCGCTGAAAATTCTGCAGGTTCACGCACATCCAGCACCTGATAGCCATCATCCAGTAAAGCTACAACTTCTGATACTTCAATTTCGGTTATCTGTGATTTTGCATTTGAGACAAAATCCATTAAGGTTTTTTCTTCACTCATTCAATCAATCTCTTATTAAATTATTGCGCCGAATCGGCTGCGGTTTATTCTGGAGCAGTAGGCTCCGAATTCTTTTCACTGCGCACGTCCTGTGCCTGCGGTGTTAACTCTGCTGTCGGCACAACATATTCAAATTCGCTTTGATCTATTACATTGCCGCCTTCATCCAAAACAGACACCTGCCATTTTCCGGTCCAGCTTGAAAGTAAATTTTTACTCGACCAGGTACGCCAGCGATTTGCATTCACCTGAAACGACACCTCTGCCATCACCTCGCCATTATACTCCCAGCGATGAGTAATAGTGTGGCCGTTTAAGCCGGTAATTTCAGTGAAAAAATACACTCTTGTAATATCAACAGAAATTTTTTCCAACTCTGTTAGCGGTTCTTTATCAACTATTTCAGTGGTAAAAGCACTGCGTGAAATACCTGCTGACTGAGCCGACAGTGAGATTATAAACGTGCATGCGATTAATAGGAATTGAAAAAATTTATACATTTTAAATACCTTTGCAAATTATTATTTTAAAGATAATCATCTTTTAGTTTTACGTAATGTTGTGCCGAATAAACTAAAAACTCTTTTTCTTGCGGCTTTAATTCACGCGCCTGACGTGCCGGTGTACCTAGGTACAAATAGCCACCCTGCAAATCTTTGCCCGGCGAAACAACACTACCCGCACCCACCATTGCTCCTTTTCTGATGATTGCGCCATCAAGCACTACCGAACCCATGCCGATTAAACACTCGTCCTCAATGGTGCAGGCATGCAGCACTACATTATGTCCGACGGTTACATTATTTCCAATAACTAATGCACTGCCCTGCGGACTCAGCGGCCCCTGATGGGTTACATGCAAGACACTGCCATCCTGAATATTAGTTTGATCGCCAATACGAATATAATTGACATCACCCCGAATGGCGACCATCGGCCAGACAGAACAATTATCACCAATCACCACATCACCAATAATGCAGGCGGCCGGATCAACATAGGTTTTTTTGCCAATCATAGGAATGGCATTTTTGAAGGGACGAATATTATTCATTTTAATTTTATTTGTTTGCGATACCTTTAATTAACTGTGTCGCAAAATCGTAAGTTACCAACGTCATTTTAACAGCCATACTTACCGATTTAATTAAATCGGTAAACTCAGAAAAACATCTGCACTATCTTCTCCGGCTTGCTTTCTTAATAACGCTGCGCGTATCATTTCCATTAAATCATCTGTCGATGACATATTATTAATCACATCTTTATCAATCCAGAGTTTAAGCTCACCCTCATCTTTTACAAAGATTGCCGGGTATTCAACATTGTCGACTATGGCTCCGTGTTTTTTTACAAATTCATCACGGTGTAAAAATTCAATATCCGCATCAAGATCATTAAGAAAGGTCGTCCACTCTTCACGTGCCTGAAAGTAACCATGTGTCAAGTTACACAGATTACACTCATATGTATCCGGTGATAACAATTTATGGGCAATATCTGAAAGCGTATTAAAAACACCACTGTCCGCGTTATAAACAAAAACCAGATTCATATCTTCTCCATCATTTGCTGTTAAAAACCATTAAGTTCCCTGCGCTCTAATTATAGGCAAAAAATAAGCATTTATCGTGATTTTGATAATGTTTCCGGCAGAACGCTCAGACTATAAGCTCAGGCAGACTCTTCAACCGGATAACCGGCACTTTTCCACTCGGGAAACCCATCTTCCATACGACTCGCTTTGACTCCTTTCATACGCAGTTTCTCCACCGCAACAAAAGATAGAATGCAATGCGGGCCGCGACAGTATGCAACCACCTCCTGCGCCGGATCCAGTTGCTGCAGATGCTTTTCCAGCTCATCCGGTGGAATATTAATCGCCCCCGGCACATGTCCCGCGGCGAATTCCTCAGGCGGCCGCACATCGATGACCGTGACCAGCCCCTGATTGACCCGCTGCATTAACTCATCCCGGGGAACCGGCTCCAACTCATCTTTTACCGTCAGGTAAGTATCCACCAGCTGATTGACATCCGCCAGGTGTCGCTCGCCGACCTGCCGCAATAAATTCAGCAGGTCGACTACATCATCACCACTAATACGGTAAAACACTTTTAATCCCTGCTTCGAGCTAGTTACCAACCCCACCTGCCGTAGCTGCTGCAAATGTTGTGACGTATTCGCCACACTCAGCCCGGAGACTTTTGCCAGCTCATCCACGCTACGCTCTGCCTGCGCCAGAAATTCCAGTAATTCTAGCCGGTTACCATTGCTCAACGCCTTGCCCACGCGGGCGAACTGGGCAAACAAATCCTGTTTGAACATAATCCTCTCCAACATCATATGGCTTTTAGAATGACCCGTTTATCAAGAAAGATAAATCGTCGCTTGACTCATTAAGCTGTTCAGATAATACTACTATTCAATTAATCAATTGAATAGTTTCTCGATATTGGAATTATAGTCTACTATTCCAATACCCGGCAAGCCATAAGTCACAATATAACGTTAAGAGCCATTTATTATGCCTGATACCAGCTATCCATTATTAGAGTTCATCTCCCAGAACGAAACCACTATTCGTCTGAGTTTTTTCATTGGCATGCTTGCTGTGATTGGTCTGTGGGAAATCCTGGCACCGCGCCGTGCTCCCACCGTCTCCAAACTATTGCGATGGAGCAACAATCTGGGGCTGGTATTTTTCAATAGCTTGTTACTGCGCCTGATATTTCCACTGGCCGCGGTCGGCATGGCGACATTTGCCCATCAACATGGCTGGGGCATACTCAACTATTATTCAATTCACCCGCTATTAGCCATTGCCATTTCGGTTATAGCGATGGACTTTATTATTTATCTGCAACATGTTTTAGTGCATGCGGTGCCTGCTTTATGGCGCCTGCATCGGGTACACCATGCGGACCTGGATTACGACGTCACTACCGGTGCGCGTTTTCACCCGCTTGAAATTATTCTCTCCATGCTGATAAAACTCGCCACAATTGTGGTGCTCGGGCCGCCGGTAGTCGCGGTGATTATATTTGAAGTTACATTAAACGCCATGGCAATGTTTAACCACGGCAATATCGGCCTGCCCGCCACAGTTGATAAAGTGCTGCGTTTTTTTGTTGTCACCCCGGATATGCACCGCATACATCACTCGGTGGAAGACGATGAAACCAACAGTAATTTTGGCTTTAATTTAAGCTGCTGGGATCGTCTGTTCGGTACCTACCGTGAGCAACCCCGCGGTGGACAGCTGGGCATGCAAATTGGCATTCACAACTTTACCGATATTAAACAAACCAACTGGATTAGCGGTATGCTACTGATGCCATTTATTGGCAGGATTAGTGGTTATGTGATTAACCGGCGCGAATGGAAAGCAGTGAACAAAGAATAGCTCATGCGCCGGGGTTGAGTATTAACCGTTAATATTCCCTGTCTGTATTTCCACCATGTATTTCCGGCCTATTTATTCAGGCTTGTTTTTTGGCCTATATTTTATCAGGCGAATATAAATTATTCGCCTTTTAGTTTATTGAGAGCAACAAGACTTTCTCGTTTACTAAAAACATTTCAACAGGACACAACATGAAATCAAAATTAATCCGCTACAATCTACTCGCTATACTGGTAGCGGGCATTGTATTGGGCATTATGTATCGTGATCAACTCGATCCCGGCGCACTACAGCAGTGGATAGAAAATGCCGGTAACGCCGCGCCGTTATTTTTTATGTTAATTTATATTATCGGCACTGTATTTTTTCTACCCGGCTCAGTGTTAACTCTGCTCGGCGGCGCTTTATTCGGCCCTGTTCTCGGCACCTTTATTAACCTTAGCGCTGCTACCATTGGCGCCATGATTTCATTTTTGATATCACGCTTTCTGGCTGCTGACTGGGTGACGCAAAAAATGCACGCACATAATAATAGTGCAGGCAAAGATAGTCGCTTAAAACAGATAATTAACGGCGTCGAAAACGAAGGCTGGCGCTTTGTTGCCTTTACCCGGCTGGTACCACTGTTTCCATTTAACCTGTTGAACTACGCCCTGGGGCTAACCCGCATCCGCTTTAGCCAATACAGCATTACCAGCTTTATTTGCATGTTCCCCGGCTCACTGGCTTATACCTATCTGGGTTTTATCGGCAAAGAAGCCGCCACTGGCGGTGAAGGCTTGATTCAGAAAATCATGCTGGCACTTGCGCTACTTGCCATTGTAGCTTTTATTCCCCGCTTCATTAATAAATACCGCAAAGTCAAAATGCTGAATATTGAAGAACTTAAATCCCAACTCGAAGGCAAACAGGATATACTGTTACTTGATGTGAGATCACCGGTAGATTTTAATGGTGAGCAAGGGCACATTGCACAGGCAACACTGTTACCCCTGGAAGAATTAAAGCAGCGTGCAGCAGAACTGGATGCGTTTAAATCCCGACCCGTCATTACAATTTGCCGCACCGATAAACGCTCCAGTCAGGCAGCAAAAATGCTAACCGATCTGGGCTTTGAAAATGTGCAGGTGGCGCGCATGGGAATGACTGACTGGAACAGGCTTCAGTATCCGTTAGCCGATTAGTATTCAGCCTAACAAGGTTGACTAAAAATAATTTAAAAACCATATTAATTAAGCCAGCCAGAAATAATTAGGCCATTAAAAATGCACGACACAAAACCCCGTTTGCTCGACACTGACTTTCCTGCACTACAACGTAGCAATCTGGATACCCTGCAGGTAAATCTGGGTTACATTTGTAACCAGAGCTGTAAACACTGCCATGTAAACGCGGGGCCAAAACGTACCGAAATTATGTCGTTAGAAAACATTAACGCCATTCTCACATTTATCAAAAACAACCACATTCAAAAACTCGATTTAACCGGTGGTGCGCCTGAACTCAACCCGCACTTTCGCTATCTAATCTCTGAGGCCAGAGCACTGAATGTAGATGTAATTGATCGCTGTAATCTAACAATACTAAGTGAAGAAGGCCAATCCGGACTGGCACAGTTTTTAGCTGAAAATAATGTAGAAATTGTGGCATCACTACCCTGCTACAGCATGGAAAATGTTGACCAGCAACGCGGCAAAGGTGTATTTGACCGCAGCATAACCGGCCTGCAATCATTAAATGCGCTGGGTTACGGAAAATCATCCAGCCATCTAATTTTAAATTTAATGTACAACCCGATGGGGGCTTTTTTGCCACCCGCACAGGCCGCACTTGAGCAGGAGTACCGTCTTAAATTACGCAAAGATTTCGACATTGAGTTCAGCCATTTATTTACCTTAACCAATATGCCAATTATGCGCTTTGGCAGCACCTTAATCAGCAAAGGCGAATTTAACCAGTATATGGATTTACTAAAATCCTCCCACTCAGACAATAATTTACAAACTGTGATGTGTAAAAATTTAATCAGCATTGACTGGCAGGGTTATCTATATGACTGTGATTTCAACCAGATGCTGGATATGCCCAGCCAGTTTTCTGCAGATAATAAAACACATATATCAGAGCTGAATATTAATCAGTTTCAAACAACGCCTATTCAAATTGGCGACCATTGTTATGGCTGCACCGCCGGCAGTGGCTCAAGTTGTGGCGGCGCCTTAAGCTAATCTCAAGTCAAAATGAATAAATGTAAATTATCGATTATTATTCCCTGCCTGAATGAAGCCGAAACAATTGAAACGACACTCATGGCGTTGCAGAGCTTACGTCAACGTGGCCATGAAATTATTCTATCTGACGGTGGCAGCAGTGACAAAACCGTAACGCTTGCACAGACACTAGTGGACCACTGCATTTGCAGCCAGAGCGGCCGGGCTATGCAAATGAATGCAGGGGCAAATATTGCCAGTGGAGACATCTTATGTTTTCTACATGCCGACACCCTTGCACCGGCTACATTAGATAAAATCATTGTCAGCGATTTTCATACATCAAACCAGCTTAACCAACACTACTGGGGATTTTTTAATATAAAACTCAATAGCCGCCGCTGGTCATTCCGGGTTATTGAATGGTGTATAAATAAACGCTCCTGCCTGAGTAAAGTCGCCACTGGTGATCAGGCTATATTTATGAGTGCCAGGCTATTTCATACATTATCGGGTTATGCAGAAATCCCTTTAATGGAGGATATCGAACTCACTAAGCGTCTGAAAAAAATCAGCCCGCCCAACTGCATTAAAAAACCTCAATTAATCACATCAAGCCGCCGCTGGGAAAAACACGGCATCATTAATACGGTGTTATTAATGTGGAAATTACGCTTCGCCTATTTTACAGGAACACCTCCGGGCACACTTGCACAGGCTTACACAAATCATGCCGCCGATAAATAATCAACTGATCATATTTATCAAATCCCCCGTACCCGGACAGTGCAAAACCCGGTTAATACCTTTTTTAAGCGCAGAGAATGCCTGTGATTTTTATCAGCAAATGGTCTTAACCTGCATCAACAAACTTAAAACATTATCCAGCACCGACA
The DNA here is from genome assembly GCA_964531165.1 of uncultured Thiotrichaceae bacterium. Taxonomy (GTDB): domain Bacteria; phylum Pseudomonadota; class Gammaproteobacteria; order SZUA-229; family SZUA-229; genus SZUA-229. Next base: position 1,767 of record CAZHEA010000016.1, on the reverse strand, counting down.
TCGCTCTGTATGTCTACCCCGACACATCACACCCGTTTATTAAAAGCATTTCAAAGCAAAACCACTTTAGCGTATATCCGCAGCAGGGCGACAACCTTGGCGAGCGCATGTATCATGCCATGCAAACTTCGCTAAAAACATATCAACAATGCGTTTTAATTGGTACCGACTGCCCGATAATGGATACAATCTATATCAATAAGGCATTTAATACGCTTAAGCAGCATGATATTGTTATAGGCCCTGCGGAAGATGGCGGTTATGTATTAATTGGTGCCCGCAAAATATCTGAATGCATATTTAATAATATAGACTGGGGAAGCGCTGCAGTTTTACAACAAAGTCTGCAGCAAATGAAAAACACCGACTTTAGCATTACCCAGTTAAATGCGTTATGGGATATCGACGAACCCGCAGATTATTTACGCTATCAAACTTTACTCGACAATAAACAACAGGATCAATATGAATAACAAACAGGCAGATGATGTACGCAACAAAGTGAGAGACTCATATAGTAAAGTAGCCGAAGCCAATAATGAAGGTGATTGTTGTGGCGTTGCCAGTAGTTGTTGTGGCGTATCTGACGATGATAAAATCAACCAGTTAATTTCAACCCGCCTCGGCTACAGTGAAGCAGATTTAATTAACGTACCACAAGGTGCAGACATGGGCCTGGGTTGTGGAAACCCGAAAGCACTCGCCGCATTATGCGCAGGTGAAGTAGTAGTTGACCTTGGAAGTGGCGGCGGTTTTGATGCATTTCTCGCGGCCAATGAAGTCGGCAATACTGGAAAAGTAATAGGTGTAGACATGACACCGGAAATGATTTCTAAAGCCCGGAATAATGCCGCAAAAGCCAATTATACAAATGTTGAATTTCGTTTAGGTGAAATAGAGCACCTGCCGGTTGCCGACAACTCTGTTGATGCGATTATGTCCAATTGCGTAATTAATCTGTCACCGAATAAACAACAGGTTTTCAATGATGCATACCGAATTTTAAAAACTGGCGGACGCCTGGCGATTTCTGATGTAGTCAGCAGCACCGACTTGCCCGATGAAATCAAAAATGACACGCAACTCTATACGGCCTGTGTCAGTGGTGCTTCCAGCATTAATGAGCTATCTGCAATGATGCAGCAGGCAGGTTTTAAAGATATAAAAATTGACCCCAAAGACGATAGCCGTGACTTTATAAAAGACTGGGCACCGGGCAGTAACATTGAAGATTATGTGGTATCAGCTAATATACAGGCGACAAAATAGCCCCATAAATTCAGCCCTTTAAACCGCCATCAACCTTGAGTTACCTCAGAGAGTAACAACACATCCGGATGCACCCGATACACCCCTTTACGAATACGAAATAAAAACTTCGTACGAGTTAAGGTCTTACGCCCCGGCTCAATTGTCGCCGCCGGCAAAAAAGAATTAATATAATCGGTTTTAATATCGCAGAATAACAACTTAAATTCTTTTAAAGTAAACACCACACCCTGATCATCAATCATACCCAACTCACCTTTTTTAATCGCCGCAATAAAACGATCTTTCAACAACACGGTTTTCTGATGTTTCATTTAATTCCTCATTTAAGTGAATGCTTTAAAACAGATATCAAATAATGCCAATGACCGCTTTTGTTGAAGCAATACAAAACAACCCACACGATTTACGTCATCCCCGAACGCCTCTGTCGGGGATCCAGCGACCTAAGGTAATGCCATAACCAACCAGCACACTTCAACCCATACTTTTTAAATC
>CAZHEA010000015.1:0-51441 GCA_964531165.1 uncultured Thiotrichaceae bacterium | reverse complement strand
ATTGTTCGGATTAATGCCATGAGTTATAATGCAGAGGTCGGAGTCATGCTTGTGAGAGGCTTGCAGGAAACAGTTTGTATTACAAGCATGACTCCGACCCTTAACATATGCCCTAAAGATGAGTATTGTGTTGTCGGTGCGATTTGTTGTGTTCGAATAAATTCGAACCTGCAGAGCGTTTATTTGTGGTACTGCTCGCTTAGCTCATGCACAGAATCAACCAGCACTTTCACATTGTCCGGATTAATATCCGGGGTAATGCCGTGGCCTAAATTAAATACATGGCCTTCGCCGGTGCCGAAATCTTTGAGAATTTTTGCGGCTTCTTCGCGAATCACTTCAGGTGAAGCGTATAGTGTATTCGGGTCCATATTTCCTTGTAGCGCCACACGATTGCCTACTGCCGCTTTTGCATCGGCAATGCTGGTGCTCCAGTCAATGCCGAGTGCATCGCAACCGGTATCCGCCATCGCATTTAACCACTGGCCGCCACCTTTGGTATATAAAATAACCGGCACTTGTCGGCCATCGGCTTCACGGGTTAAGTTATTTACAATTTTTTGCATGTAATCTAATGAAAACAGGCGATACATTTCAGGGTTTAAATTGCCGCCCCAGGTATCAAAGATCATCACAGCCTGTGCGCCGGCGGCGATTTGTGCATTTAAGTATGTGCTAACCGATTCTGCAATTTTGCTTAATAGCTGATGGGCAAGTGCGGGATCGTCAAACAACATGGTTTTAGATTTGCTGAATGTTTTGCTGCTACCACCTTCAATCATGTAGGTAGCCAGTGTCCACGGGCTGCCGGCAAAACCAATTAACGGTACGCTGCCATCCAGCTCGCGGCGAATTGTGCGTACCGCATCCATGACATACTTGAGTTCGCCTTCCGGATCGGGAATCGGCAGATTTTGTACATCTTTAGCCGTGCGAATCGGGTTGCTGAATTTCGGGCCTTCGCCGGTTTCGAAATATAATCCCAAACCCATCGCATCGGGGATGGTTAAAATGTCTGAAAACAGAATGGCCGCATCTAAATCAAAGCGTCTTAACGGCTGCATGGTGACTTCGCAGGCCAGATCCGGATTCATGCACAGGCTCATAAAATCGCCGGCCTGTTCGCGGGTGGCGCGGTACTCGGGTAAATAGCGGCCGGCCTGACGCATAATCCACACGGGAGTTTTGTCTACGGGCTGCTTTAAAAGTGCACGAAGGAAGCGGTCGTTTTTTAGTTCTGTCATGGTTTTGGATTAGCTTCTGCAGAATTTATCTGTCGTTCCCTGAAACTTTTTGTGCAGGGAGCCTGGCGACTTAATGTCACTGGATCCCCGATAGAAGCATTCGGGGATGACGGGAAATAAGTAAGGTGATTAATTGCAGTCTGTAAAAATCAGGCGTTAAAATCAAGCATTCAGCTGGGCTTTAATCTTTCCGCTCACCGCACCCATATCTGCGCGGCCCTGCATCTGAGGTTTTAGAATCCCCATTACCTTGCCCATGTCTTTAATCGACGTGGCACCGGTATCGCCTATCGCTTTTGCAATCATCTGCTCAATGTCATCGTCGCTTAGAGCTTCAGGTAAGAAATCTTGAAGTATGGATACTTCGTATTCTTCCTGCGCCCATAAATCTTCCCGGCCTGCATCTTTATACTGACGGATTGATTCACGACGTTGTTTAACCATTTTATCGAGTACGGAAAGTACACGATTGTCATCCAGCTCGATACGTTCATCCACTTCTATCTGCTTGATAGCTGCGAGAACCAGGCGGATAACTCCCAGACGCTTTTTGTCGCCGCCTTTCATGGCCGCTTTCATTTCAGCAGTGAGGCGTTGCTTTAGGCTTTCGTCACTCATATCGTGCGCTCTTGTTTATGTTGAAGCGCTATTAGCGGCGGCGATGTGGATTACGTGTTAAACGCTCGCGCTCTTTCGATAATTTCTTCAGGTTACGCTTCACAGCAGCGGCTGCTTTACGCTTACGCTCAGTTGTGGGCTTTTCATAGCACTCACGACGACGGATTTCGGTTAAGATACCGGCTTTCTCGCATGAACGTTTAAAACGACGAAGAGCAACGTCAAACGGCTCGTTGTCTTTAACTTTTACTTGTGGCATTCAGAACTCTCACTCTAAAATAGATCTTTAATTTATTAACAGATATCGGGTAGCGAAACAGAGCTTAGCCAATCCGGTATCGTGGAACCGCGGGATTATAGCCCCTTGCGGCCTAATAACCAAATAAAATATGCAGAAAAGTAAATAATGATTGTATTAGGTATTGAATCGTCCTGTGATGAAACCGGTTTAGCGGTGTTTGACTCGGAAAAAGGCCTGCTGGCTCATGTGCTGCATTCACAGATAGCACTACATGGAGAGTATGGTGGCGTGGTGCCGGAACTGGCGTCACGGGATCATGTGCGTTATTTGTTACCGCTTACTGAACAGGTGTTGGAAAAAGCCGGCATCAGCAAATCTGAGTTAGATGGCATTGCCTACACCGCCGGTCCCGGTTTGATGGGCGCGCTGATGGTCGGTGCCTGCACCGGGCGTGCAATGGCCATGGCGCTGGGGATTCCGGCAGTGGCGGTACATCATATGGAGGGGCATTTACTCGCGCCGATGTTAGAAGAGTCTGCACCGCAATTTCCGTTCGTGGCACTGCTGGTTTCCGGCGGACACACTTTGCTAGCCGAAGTTAAAGGCATTGGTCAGTATGAATTACTCGGTGAAAGTCTGGATGATGCGGCGGGTGAGGCATTTGATAAAACCGCCAAAATGCTAGGGCTGGGTTATCCCGGTGGGCCGATTCTGGCGAAGTTAGCAGAAAAGGGTGATGGCAGTGTTTATAAGTTTCCCCGGCCGATGTGTGACCGTCCGGGTCTGGATTTTAGTTTCAGTGGTTTAAAGACATTTAGTCTGAATACATGGCAAAAAGAAATTGCGCAGGGAAATGACAATGAGCAGACGCAGGCAAATATTTGTAAAGCGTTTGAAGATGCAGTAGTGGATACCCTGATGATTAAATGCCGTCGTGCAGTGCAACAGGTGGGTGCTAAAACCCTGGTGATTGCCGGTGGCGTAGGGGCTAACTTAAGTTTGCGTAAAGGTCTGCAAACGATGATGGAAAAAGAAGGTGGCGAGTTGTTTTATCCACGCATTGAGTTTTGCACCGATAACGGTGCGATGATTGCGTATGCCGGTGCTCTGAGGCTGGTGGCAGGGGAAACTGAACCATTGGCGATTAATGTGCGGGCGCGATGGCCGATGAGTGAGCTGGGAGCGATTGAGTGATTGTTGTTTAAAGAAAAATTTTAAAGAAACAGATCCAAAGAAAAAGAAAATGAACGCGAATGGCCGCAAAATAAAAGCGTAAAAGATTTACTGAATAGATGTTGTTCGCCGTAGGCGAACAAAAAACAATTTCTCTCTTCTTTAGTTACCTTTCTTTAAAGGCTGAAACTTTTCGCAGCTCGCTTCCCTTGGGGATGGATCGCGTTTTTTGCGCTCCGTTCCCCGTTGTGATGCCATCAAGAGCTGACAGTGTAAGTTCTCTGGCTTCGTAGAGCTCTTGATGGTATCAACAAGGGGACAGAGCGCCAAAAAGCGGCGGACTGGCCTCGTGGGATATGTGCCGTAGCCAGATAATTAAAGAAAACGCAAATGAACGCTAATAAATGCGAATGACCCGCAAATAAAAGCGTAAAAGATTTAGTGCGTGATGTTGTTCGCCGCAAGCGAACCAATAAAAAAATTGCGTCTTTTATTTGCGTCTATTCGGGTTCATTTGCGTTTTCTTTTTCAGGTGCTTTTTTCTTCGAGCCAATTTTGTCTTCCTCACCAGCCAGCAACTTCCGTATATTACTTTTATGCTTCCATATCAATAACGCCGCCATAAATGTCACACAGGCAGTAATCACGCTAGATTGCGTAATAAACCACGCCAGTACAGGCGAGCCAGCCGCGGCAACTAGTGCAGAAAGAGACGAGTAACGCAGCGTAATCGCCATAAACAACCAGATGCCAATGGTGCCCAGCCCCAGCATCCAGTGAGTACCCAGTAGTACGCCTAATATCGTCGCTACACCTTTGCCGCCTTTGAAGCCGTAATACAGGGGAAACAGGTGTCCTAAAAATGCAGCTAGCCCGGTTGCGGCAATGATTTCTTCCGGCATTTCCAGTAGTACAGCAATTAAAACCGGAATTAAGCCCTTTAGCATATCGCCAAGCAGGGTGATAATGGCGGCCTTTTTGCCGCCAGCTCGCAATACATTAGTGGCGCCCGGGTTGTTTGAGCCAACTGTGCGCGGGTCCGGAAGTGACATGATTTTGCAGGTAATAATGGCGGTGGACACCGAGCCCAGTAAATAGCCGAACAGGGAGAAGCTAATAGTAAGTATAATGGGCTGCTGAAGTAAATCCACAGAGGGTCCAACGGGTGATTAAAGTAGGCTGCAATTTAGCACGAATTGAAACAACGGTGAAATAGTGTGACGGGTGATACTCAAAAAGTCAGTTGTGTGTTTGTGCATGGCTGGGGGATGAATGCAACGATCTGGCAACCAGTGCTGGAAAAATTACCGGACTGGGTTGAGGCGACAGCGATTGATTTGCCGGGCCATGGGCAAAGAACAGAAGAGATGTTTTCTGATCTGCAAAGCCTGACAGCCGATTTACAGCAGCAGTGCGAACAAATAAAAAAACCAGCCCAGCCACTGATATTAATTGGTTGGTCGCTGGGTGGTTTGCCGTGTCTGCAACTGGCGATTGAGCAATCAAAATTGATGGATGCATTATTACTGGTCAGTAGCAATCCATGTTTTGTTAGCCAGGCTAATGGTGATACGGGCATTGACGGTGAGGTATTTAATCAATTTGCACGGTCACTGAAAAGGGATTTTTCAGGTACAATTCGCCGCTTCCTGTCGTTGCAGGTTAAGGGCTCGGATACTGGTCGTGAAATTTTACGCAGCTTGAGAGAGAAAATTCTACAGCAGCCCCAGCCCAACGAGGTTAGTTTAAATGCGGGATTGAATATTTTGCTGCAGGTGGATTTGCGCGAACAGCTGCAATATATTAGACAACCATTAAGCTGGGTGCTTGGGGGACAGGATAGTCTGGTTAAATCCAGTCTGGCGAAAACCTTAAATAAGGTTTGGGTTGTTGAAAAAGCCGGGCATGCACCTTTTTTATCTCACACTGATGAGTTTATACAGCAACTGTTAATGCAAATTAAAAACATGGCAAAGTAAGAATATCGAATGAGTCAAACTGAAAAACATCGTATCCAGAAACATTTTGATGCAAAAGCTATCTGTTACGAATCTTCCGCAGTATTGCAACGTAATGTTTGCAAAGAACTTTTACAGCGTCTCGACTTAACCAGTTTAAAACCTTCAGTGGTTTTGGATGCAGGTTGTGGTACGGGCTGGGGAACCCGGGATTTATTAAAGAAATATAAAAAAGCTAAAATTATTTCTTTAGATTTATCGCCGCAAATGCTCAGGCAAACTAAAAGTAAGGGTGGCTGGTTTCGAAAACCGGAACTTATTTGTGCAGATGCGGAAGATATTCCTTTAGAGAATGAATCGGTAGATTTAGTTTTTTCAAATTTAATGTTGCAGTGGTGTGATTACAAAAAAGTATTTGCTGAGTTTAAGCGTGTTTTAAAACCTGAAGGTTTGCTTATGTTTTCAACATTCGGACCGGATACACTAAAAGAGTTAAAACAAAGTTGGGCGCAGGTGGACGATCATGCTCATGTTAATGATTTCACCGATATGCATGATTTAGGCGATGAGCTTATTTATGCGGGTTTGGCAGAGCCGGTTATGGATATGGACTTACTGACTCTGACATATAAAGATGTCATCTCGGTAATGAACGATTTAAAGGCGATTGGTGCAAATACTATTTTAAAAAATCAGCAACAATCTGCTGAGCTGGGACTGGTTACACCGGCAAAGTTAAAAAGAGTAATAGCATATTATGAGCAGTTTCGTAGCCAGGGTATTGTGCCGGCAAGTTACGAAGTCGTCTATGGGCACGCCTGGAAGACGACTCAGCGACCAACCAAAATATCAAATTCTGAATTTTCAGCCGACGAATATTCTATTTCAGTAGAGCAGGTTAAAAATAGTAAAGTTTAAGTGTTATCGAGTGTGCTGCGAATTTTTTCAGCAACATCTATTTTGCGGTAGGGTTTATTCAATAAATTTGTGTTGAAGCGTGGCGGTGCATTCTGACTTCTGTCCCTGGATGTGTGCCCGGTAGTCAGTAGAAATTTAATATCAGGTCTTATTGCTACTGCTTGTTGTGCCAGTTCATAGCCGTCTATTCCTCCGGGCATCACAATGTCACTAAATAATAAATCTATGTGATTTTTCTGCTTCAATATAGCTATAGCTTGATGAGCATTTTGTGCTGTTAGCGTGGTGTATCCCAGATCCTGTAAATAGCGGGTTGCAAGCTTGAGTAAGTCATTCTCGTCATCAACAATCAGGATAGTTTCTGTGCCTGTTGGTGCTGGTGTTTCAATTTTATTTTCAGCACCATCCTGATTGCAATCCGTGGTGTCTGTCCGGGGAAAATAAATGCAAAAACAGGTGCCTGCACCGGGTTCAGATTGAATTGTAATATGACCGCTAAAATGTTTAATATAGCCATATACCATGGCCATGCCCAGGCCGGTTCCTTTGTTGACTGGTTTGGTAGTGAAAAACGGTTCGTAAATATGCTCGATGGTTTTTGCGTCCATGCCGATGCCGGTATCGGTTATTTTTATTTGAACATAATCGCCGCTAATTTCATCATCGGTATTTAGTAAATGCTCATGACTAAAAGTTTTGTTTTTTGTTTCTATGGTGAATTTTCCACCTGTAGGCATTGCGTCACGGGCGTTAAATGCGATATTTAAAATGCTGTCCTGAAATTCCCCGGGGTTGGCTCTGGTCGTCCATAAATTATCATCTAAAATATATTCCACATTAATTTCGGGCGTCACTGAGCGAGTGATAATGATTTGCTGATCAAGTAAAACTTTATTCAGGTTTACGATAGATGTTTCTTTTATCTGGTTGCGAGAGAAACTTAGTAGTTGTCGAGTCAGATCGATGCAACGTGTGCTGGCTTTTAATGCGATGGTGATGTAAGTGCCAACTTTTTCATTTTCCGGGTAGTTGCTTTTAATAATGTCAAGATAGCCAATTACAATGCCAAGCTGGTTGTTAAAGTCATGAGCGATACCGCCTGAAAGTTGACCGAGAGCATCCATTTTCTGGGAGCGGCGCAGTGCTTCTTCAGTTTGTTTGCGTTGGCTAATATCCTGTTTTATAGAAATAAAGTGGGTTATTTTTCCGCTATCGTCAAAGACCGGAGAAATAGTTTGTTCTTCGGGATAAAGCGTACCGTCTTTACGCCGGTTAACGAGTTCGCCCTTCCATGCATGTCCTTCGAGTATGGTGTCCCACATCGTTGTAAAAAAATCAGTTGTTTGCTTGCCTGACTTTAAAAGCTTGAGAGTCTGGTTGGTCGTATCTTTTAGAGAGTAGCCGGTGATTTCAGTGAACGCTTTATTGACCCATAATATTTTTGCCTTGTTATCAGTAATAACAATGCCGTTGGCAGCAACTTCGAGTGCAGCAGATTGCAGGTGAAGTTTTTCAGTGGCTTTTATTATGTCAGTGATGTTGCTTTGCATAATCACGAATTGATATGGTTTTTCGGAGTCGTTCATAAAGGGTACTAATGTAGTGTCTACCCAATAGTGATGGTTGGCTTTGTTTTTGTTGCGTATTTTTCCGTGCCAGATCTGATTGTTATTTATAGCATTTTTGAAATCATCGAGGCAGGAGTTAGGGTGGTAATCAGATTGTGTGATAGAGCAGTGCTTGCCTATGGCTTCGTCAGCTGCGTAACCGCTGATCTTACAGAATTTATCATTGGCATATGTGATTATGCCTTTACTATCAATTATGCTGACAATAGTGTGTTGATCCATCGCCAACTTCTGATAGTTGAGGTCCTTTATGCTGTTTTGTAATTTCCGGCCGGTCATTTTCAGACGATATAAAATATACACAACATAAAATAATAAAAATATTGAAAGCGCATAAAGCAGCTTTTGATAAAAATTAATTTGTTCAGTCTTATTATTGTAATAGTAAATGTAGCGACTAAGTATTTTTGTGGTTTGACTTGAAGATGGAGTTTGTAATATGGAGTTTACAATGTTGTCTATTTTTTGTTTGTTATTAACAATGATTTCTGCGTGGGCCTGGAGTGAGTCGAGTTCATTGAGTTGTTCTTTATAGTGCTTTTTAAATATAGAAGTAAGTAATTTGTTGGTCTCGTTGAATTTGTCTAAAATGACATTGTCATTTGAATAGTTATGAATAAGAATGTCACGTAATTGTTCTGTTAGCAGCAAGGTTACGACGTCTCCCTGGGAGTCGAGTGGTAAACTGGCAGACAGGTGATTGGTTGCAGTTGGCAGGTAGCGGAGCGAGTTTGTGAATATTGCATTGGTTGATTTAAATAGTTCTATTTTATTTTTCTTGGTGTTAAGGGTTTGTACTGATTCATCAATCAATGGTTTTATTTTATTGAAATCATTTGGCAATGTTTGTTGTAGTAGGTCTTCAATCTCATCGAGTAGTTTATGTAGCTGATTAGTTTTTCCTACAGTTGAATCATAAAATGTCAGTAAGCCCTGACGTATTTCAAGGATATTTTGGTTAAGCGTTGAATCAATAAGCATGAATTCACTGAAATGCTGTATTAGCTGATTGTGCTTTTCAAGATCGATGCTTTTAGTTTTAACATAAAGGTAAGACATTAGTGATAATGTAATGAGTGTAATTACAATGTATTTCACTCGTACGTTCATGATTATTTGTTGCGCGCTCTTTGATGTTTGTCATAAAGGGACTGGCCTTTATAATCACCGGCAAGTGTATTTAAAAAAGCGATAATATCTCCAATGTGTTGCTCACTTATATTTCGACCTAGCTGGTGCTTCGCCATAATTTTTATGGCCTGTTGTAGTGTTTCTACTGACCCGTCATGAAAGTAAGGAGCGGTTAGTGAAACCAGTCGTAAACTGGGTACGCGAAACACAAAACGGTCATCTTCCTTTTTGGTTATATTGTATCGCCCTAGATTATATGAATGGTTTTTTTTTATTTCGTCGGCATAATAGTTTCCAAAAACGCCAAATTTCATAAACATATTGCCGCCAATATTGCTGCCCTGGTGGCAGGCAACACAGCCATAAGATTTAAACAGGCGGTAGCCTTTTTTTGCTTTTGAACTAATGGCATTGATATCGCCGAGTAAGTACTGATCGAATCGTGAGTTAGTGGTGATGAGCGTGCGTTCGAATGTGGTGATGGCATTGCGTATGTTTGCTGCGGTTATTCCGTCTTTATATATATCATTGAAATTATTAACTAAGGCTTTGTCCTGCATTAGTTTACTAATAATTTGTTGCCAATCGCTATTGAACTCTTTTTTGTTATGAACTACGAAATCAATTTGTTGCTGCAGTGTTAATGCGCGGCCATCCCAGAATTGCTGATGATTAAGGCTGCTATTAAAAACAGTTAGTGTATTTGCATCAAGTGATGACTTATTAAATCCGGGGGCAAGAGCATAATTATCTGCTCCATTGGTGTTTAAGTTATGGCAGCTTGCACAGGCCAGAGTGTTGTCGTGGGATAAGCGAAGATCATTGAAAAGCTCTGCCCCTAGCGTTATTTTTTTAGGGTCAAGATTGTCGGGTGAAATTAATGGCTGAATTGGTTCGTAGCGTAAATTGAGTGGTGTAGAGTCATTGGCGTGTGTAAGCAGTGGCAGTAGAAATATAAACGTAAGAATGGCTTTTATCATATTTTATACTGCAACATCTGTTTGTAGTGGTTGGTTATGTTTGCACTGATATTTTTTTCAAATTATTAGAGAATGAAAATACAACTTATATTATAGATAATAGACCGTAATCAAAAAGCATGCAGCTATTATTTTTCGGCAGGTAGCGCTATATGATTTAGAGTGAAAATGTAAAAAGGCGCTCATTGAGCGCCTTTTTACAAGAAATTATCGGCATGGTTAATCTGGTTAATTTTCCAGACGGTTGCGGATTTTTTTCATGGCATTTTTTTCCAGCTGGCGTATACGTTCAGCTGAAACTCCGTATCTTGCAGCAAGATCATGCAATGTTGCTTTGCTTTCCTCGTTCATCCAGCGTGACATCAATATATCACGACTGCGTTCATCAAGGGTTTTCAATGATTCTGTTAATGATTCGCTGCGTTGTTGCTGCCAGTCGGTGGTTTCAAGCTGTTGTGCCGGATCATGCGTTGGGCTGGCAAGGTAACTGGACGGTGCAACCATCGCATCGTCGTCGTCATCCGATGTGGCATCGAATGCCATGTCATAGTTGCTCAGGCGTGATTCCATTTCCAGAACAGTCTCTGGCTTAACACCAAGATCTTTCGCTACACCTTCTACTTCCTCCTGACTGAACCAGCCAAGACGTTTTTTAGAGCTGCGCAAATTAAAGAACAGTTTACGCTGAGCTTTGGTGGTGGCAATTTTAACAATGCGCCAGTTCTTTAGAACATATTCGTGAATTTCTGCGCGGATCCAGTGTACGGCAAAGGATACCAGGCGAACGTTATGATCCGGGCTAAAGCGCTTAACTGCTTTCATCAGGCCAACATTGCCTTCCTGTACCAGATCGGCCATTGGCAGGCCGTAACCCTGGTAACCACGGGCAATACGAATAACGAAGCGCAGGTGCGACATAATCAGCTTTTGTGCCGCTTCCAGATCACCGTGTTCAGACAGGCGATAGCCATATTCACGTTCTTCTTCTGCGGTAAGCATCGGAAAAGCCTGCGCATTCTGGATAAACTGATCCAGACTGCCGCTTGAAATGGGCAGGTGATTTGTAGCGAGTACGAGTTCGTTTGACATATCAGCTCCTGTGTTTGGTTATTATATTAGCACTCTTTATGTAAGAGTGCTAATTGATGTATAAGTTCATACTAATATAAGAAATAATACTGATTTGTCAACCATGCGCGCTTAAAAATTGACGATTAGGGGATTAGCTGGGTGGTGTATTTGCAGATGTTGTTTACGTAACATAAGGAGGTTGTTGAGGCGTGCAATGAGCATGGGTTCTTTCGCAGGTTTTTCGAGAATGTCATTGGCTCCAGCGGAAAATATCCGGTTTAAGCCATCAGGATCGGCTTCAGAGTTGCTGGAGGTGGTAACCAGTATCGGTAAAAGCTCGTAGCCCAGTCCCAGCCCATGGCGAATTTCACGAATTAAATCTCGACCACTCATGTGGCCTTCCAGCTGGATATCCGTTAATAATAAATCAAACGGCTGAATATGGTCTTTGGTAAAGGAGTGCTGAATATGTTGTAGTGCCTGCTCAGCATCAACCGCATGCAGGTAGTTATAATCGTGTTTACTCAGCAGGTTTTTGGTTGCCAGAGCCACTGTCGGGCTGTCTTCTACGTATAAAATGTTACCGGTTAGCAGAGCGCGTGGTGGTTCAGTGTTTAAAAATGAGTTGATATAATCGACCAGTTTCTGCTGGCCGAGCTTTTTATCGAAGTAGCCATTCACCAGGTCACAAGCCATATTCTCTTCATAAATACCCATTTTTTCACCGGAAATGACTATCAACGGTGTGGTTTTGACCGCCAGTTCGACGCGGATCTTATTGATCATTTTATGGCAGTCAATATCGGGTAAGTTCCGGGAAGTGGTGATTAGTGTGTATTTATGTTCTTTTAGCAGGCGAAATGCTTCTTCCGCATTCATGGCGGCATCTACCGTTACATCAGGGATGTTCTTGGCAATCAGCTTGCTGATAATAGCCAGGCTGGTGCCGGAATGGTCAATGAGTAAAACCCGTTGTGATTCAAGAGTCATAATTTAATGACTGCTGGAGCATCGATGGTTTGATAGCCAGTAGCCTGATCGCTTTAATTATTTTTTAACAATTAAGTATAAAATGCCATAAATTATCAATTGAGGTAAGGCGACTAGTCGATGGTTTGTAACGGCTTATCGGAATGTCAAGTAATGAGGCTTCAGTTTAGCTGGGCTCAATTTCGCTTAAGTGCCGGCCAACCGCAATCCACGAGCCTGCCAGCCCCAGAAAGCAGCTAAAGCCAATCATGTTCATGGCTTCTGAAAATCCCAGTCCACGAAGCTGGAATCCACTGTTATATAAGCTTGCCAGATGTGCCACTGAATTATCCAGCAATCCAATTGACAGTGATGTCAGTATCCACGCAAACAGGCCGCCGCTCAGGCCGTACCAGAATCCGGTGTAGAGAAATGGCCGGCGAATAAAAGCATTCGTGCCGCCAATTAGCTTGGTGACTTCAATTTCTTCGCGGCGGTTTTGAATGTCGAGTCGGATGGTATTGCCGACGACCAGCAATACAGCAATTCCCAGCAGACTGGCAATTACCCAGATAGCACGATGTGCAATGTCGAGCATGGCAAACAGGCGTTTTACCCATTGTAAGTCCAGCTGTGCCAGTTCCACCTGTTTTTGTTGATTGAGCTGCTTAATCAGGTGGCGAATTTTATCCGGGCGACTGCTATCGATATTCGGTTGAATGGTCAGTACATGAGGCAGGGGGTTTTCACCAAGTGCTTCTATGGCGCCACCAAAACCGGATATGTTTTTAAATTCCTTTAATGCCTGGTCTTTGTCTATCATCGAAATATTGGCTACATCGTCATATAGGCTCAGTTTTTTCATCAGCTTTCGCGCCTGCTTTTCACTGACATCGGCTTTTAGAAAAACTGAAATCTGGGCGCTGTTGTCCCAGCCCACGCTCACATTGCTGGCATTATTGAGCATGACAAACATACCGGCGGGTAGAGCCAGTGCAATGGCGATAACCGCTATGGTCATCAATGATGCTGCGGGCTGGCGGGTCATTACGCCCAAACTGGCAATCAGCGTGCGCAGATGATTAATGACCCAGGCTTGAAACGGGCTGCTTTTGGCTAGCTGGTTACTGTCAGATCTGGCCATCAGGTATATCCATAAGCAACTTATCCATGCATGGGTTCCGTTTGTGCAGCGAGGTCATTACGGGAAACCTGTCCCTGGTCCAGGCTGACTACCGGGCTACCCATTTGTTTTATCAGGTCCAGATCGTGACTGGCGATAAGCACCGTCACGCCGACATCATTAAAACGGGCAAATAATTGCATAATTTCTTTTGACAGTTCCGGGTCAAGATTACCGGTGGGCTCATCCGCAAGCAATAAGCCGGGCTTGTGTACAATGGCGCGGGCAATGCCGACGCGTTGTTGTTCACCACCGGATAAGGTAATGGGCGCTGATTTCTCTTTATTCAGTAATCCGACCTGATCCAGTGCTGCGCGCACCCGGCTGCTGATTTCTCTGTGTTGAAAGCCCGCGATAATAAGTGGCAGGGCTACATTATCAAAAACCGTGCGGTCATAAAGCAGATGGTGATTTTGAAAAATAATACCGATATTGCGACGAATATAGGGCACTTTGCTATTGCTGACGCTGCTTAGATTAATGCCATCCAGTAGCAGATTGCCCCGACTGGGCCGCTCAATCAAAGCGATAAGCTTGAGTAATGTGCTTTTCCCTGCGCCGGAGTGTCCGGTGAGATAGGCCATTTCACCACGGGGGAGGTGAAAGCTCACATTACTGAGAGCTTCATGGCCACCGGGGTAGCGTTTGCAAATATTATCGAAACGAATCATGGGTAGCTATTTTGCACTAAGTTGGTTTTTGGGGGAACATATAAATAATGTTAAATGAAGAGCTTCGTTCAATCACATTAATTTTCAATCTACATTTAAAAGTTAACGGGGTAGTAATGAAACAATATATAAATTAGTTTTAAAATTTTTTAATTTATCGTGGTAGAAAATGTAAAGCTGAAATAATTCCCCAGTGTTTTTTGAATTTCAGATACGGGAAAATTGCCATCTATCCGGTCGCCCCAAACTGAGCAATCGAGTTTGATAACATCGGAATTATGATCCGAGTATAAAAATATTTCGGTCGAGTAGCGTAAAATGGTTGGTGCGGATGCCGGTTCCTGCCCATCTTCGGTGCGGCGAATGTTAAAGGTGTCCGGCTCTATGGTGCGTGGGCCGAAGGCTTTCATTTCAAAGCGGCAGCTCAGGCTATAGAGATCCTTATCTTTTTCCAGAATGACTTTAGCATTTTGAATCACGACATGGGTATTGCCTTTTTCGACATCGAGCTTTTTGTTGAGTGTTACTGTCGAACCGTTGGGAATAGTAAATCCCAGGGATGACGGGTCATTTGAGTTAAAAGACTGGCAGCCGGTAAGACAGAAGACGGTGAGCGTGATTAGTGATGCTTTCATATGTGGCCTTTATATTTTTTAGCATGTATTTACGTCGGTTTAAATTTATGCCTGCTCTTTATCTAAAAGTGCATCGACAAATTCCGTGGCATGAAACTCACGTAAATCATCGATACCTTCGCCGACGCCGATAAAGCGAATCGGGATGGCGAGTTTTTCAGCAATCGCAAATAAAATTCCGCCTTTTGCGGTACCGTCTAATTTGCTGAGCACCAGGCCGGTTATGCCCATGGCCTGATTAAACTGCTGGGCCTGAATTAAACCATTCTGACCAAAGCCGGCATCCATAACCAGCAGGGTCTCGTGGGGTGCAGAATCATCCAGCTTGCCCATGACGCGTTTAATTTTAATCAGTTCGTCCATTAAATTATCCTGCGTATGTAAACGCCCGGCGGTATCTGCAATGACTACATCGATATTTTTTGATTTGGCCGATTCAATAGCATCATAAATAACCGATGCAGAATCAGCGCCGGTGCCCTGTGCGATAACGTTAATGTTATTACGCTCACCCCAGGTTTGTAACTGCTCAACTGCGGCGGCTCTGAAAGTGTCACCGGCGGCCAGCAATACAGATTTACCCTGTTTCTGAAAACGTTTTGCCAGTTTGCCAATGGTGGTGGTTTTGCCTGCACCATTGATACCAATCACTAAAATAACGAAGGGGCTATTGTTGCCGTCAATCACCAGCGGCTGATCTACCGGCTGTAAAATTTCCACCATGTCATCGCACAATGCATTAAATAGCGATACCGGATCTTTTAATTCATTACGTGAAATGCGTTTAGTTAAATCAGTAATAATGCGAGTGGTGGATTCAACACCAACATCAGCGCTAAGCAGACGGGTTTCCAGCTCTTCGAGCAACTCATCATCTATAATTTTTTTACCGAGCAACAGGTCTGCCATGCCATCGGTGAGCTCAGCACGGGTCTTGCCGAGGCTGTCTTTCAGGTGATTGAACATGCCATGTTCATCAACCTGTGCCCAGTCTTCTGCAGAGGGCGGGCTGAACGACGAGCCGGATTTTATGTCATCGACGTTGTCTTGCGATGGCATTTCGACTTCTTCAGCGGCTGGTGAAGTGCTTTGTGTGATGGATGGTTTGTCATCAGCTGCTTCGGTTACAATTACGGGCTTTAACCCCGCGGGCGTAAATGAGGCGCCGGCTTTGGCAGCAGGAGTGGTGATAGCGGTTGATGATTCAACATCATTTTCAATCGTTGATTGATCGACTTTTTCAGTGCTAACTTCGGAGTTTTCTTTATTACGGCGTAAAAAACCAAACATAATGTATAAATGACTTGTATATCAGGAGGGCCTTATCCTATCATCGCGAGGAACTCAGGTTAAGTATTCCGGTCATTATTCTTCATGTTGGCTGGAGATGAATCCATCCTGCGATTAAGCAAACAGGGCAAATTGAATGAAATTAACGAAAATTAGCATCGCACTGGCGGTGAGTGGTTTACTGGTGGGGCTATCTGCATGTCAGACTAATCCGGGGCTAAAACCATCAAATGAACCATCAAGTGAATCGTCGCATCGGCAATCGAAAATTGTGGCTGAATTTAAAGCTACAGTCAGTCAGTCAGGTGTTCACAGCTTTACTTTAAGCAATGGTATGAAGGTGCTGGTAAAGCCCGATCATCGTTCACCGGTGGCGGTGTCGCAGGTCTGGTACAAGGTGGGTGGCTCCTATGAATATGCGGGGGTGACTGGCGTATCTCATGCGCTGGAACACATGATGTTCAAGGGTACAAAAAATTTAAAGCCCGGTGAGTTCTCCGAAATTATTGCCGCTAACGGGGGCAGTGAAAACGCTTTTACCGGTAAAGACTATACCGCCTATTTTCAGCGTATTTCCAGTGACCGTCTTGAATTGTGTTTACGTAATGAAGCCGATCGTATGCGTAACTTACAACTTAGTGACGACGAATTTAAAAAAGAAATTGAAGTCATTAAGGAAGAGCGGCGCTCACGTACCGATGACAGCCCGACATCTTTAACCTACGAGCGATTTAATGCTGCCGCGTTTATCAATTCCAGTTATCAGCAGCCGATTATCGGCTGGATGGAAGATCTGGACAGCATGCAGCTCAGCGATTTAAGCACCTGGTATCACACCTGGTATGCACCGAATAATGCCACGTTAGTGGTGGCGGGTGATGTTGATCCGCAACAGATAAAAATCTGGGCAGAAAAATATTTTGGGGTGTTAAAACCATCAAAAATAACGCCACCAAAACCGCGCCGAGAAGTGGCACAAATGGGCGAGCGGCGCATTACCGTAAAACTGCCTGCGAAGGTGCCATATTTATTAATGGGCTATAAAGTGCCGGTTTTAAAAACCTTAATGAGTGAGCAAAAAAACACCGATGATGTTTACGCGCTAGAAGTGTTAGCGGGTGTGCTGGATGGCGGACAGAGTAGCCGGCTGAGTCGAACACTGGTGCGCGGAAAAGAAATCGCATCTTCCGCCGGTGCGGGTTATGACCCCTATGCGCGACAGCAGGCATTGTTTTTATTTGACGGCTCACCGCGAGATGGCCACAGCGTAAAAGAGTTGGAAATGGCGATTAAAAAACAGATTACAGAAATACAGAATACAGCGCCATCAACACAGGAGCTGGACCGGGTAAAAGCACAGGTCATGGCTTCTTCAGTGTATGAAAAAGATTCGGTTTTTTATCAGGCTATGCAATTGGGTACACTTGAAACAGTCGGCGTCGGCTGGCAGAAAAAAGATCAGTACCTGAAAAAAATTCAACAGGTCACACCGCAGCAGGTGCAGGCGGTTGCAAAAAAATATCTGGTTGATGATAGTTTGACGGTGGCGGTACTGGAGCCGCAACCGATTGATGCGAGTAAGCCACGAGTGCAACGTGCAGCAGGAGGTCGTCATGCTCAGTAATTTATACGGTATAAAAAAAGTAGTCTTGATTGCATCTCTGGTGTTTGCAAATAGTGTCTTTGCATCACCTGACATTCAACATTGGCAAACAGACAATGGCGCGCAGGTTTACTTTGTGCCATCAGAAGATTTACCAATGGTTGATGTGCGTATTGTATTTGACGCGGGAAGTGCGCGGGATATGGAAAGTAAAAATGCATTATCCGGCACCGCTTTAATGACCAATGGTTTACTGGCCGAAGGCGCTGCAGGAGATGACGCGCAAATACTGGCGGAAAAATTTGAGGCGGTGGGTGCCGTGTTTGGTAATGGTGCATTAAAAGATATGGCGTGGTTAAGTGTGCGCAGCTTGCGCGACGATAAGTATTTACAGCCTGCATTAATTAATTTAAAAAACATCTTAAGTTTTCCTGATTTCAATAAAAGTACATTTAAGCGTGAATTAGAACGTTTAAAAATTTCAGTTAAAGCCGGTAAGCAATCACCGGGAAATATTGCATCGTTGCGGTTTTTCAAAGAGCTTTATGGTGATCACCCCTATGCACAACCGAGCTCCGGCACAGAAAAAAGTTTGCAGCAGTTAAAATTAAAACACCTGAAAACGTTCTATAAAAAATATTATGTGGCAAACAATGCGGTAATCGCAATTGTCGGACAGCTCAGCACAAGTGAGGCGAAAGAGATAGCTGCAAATCTGGTTGCCGATTTGTCTGCGGGTGAGCATGCTAAAACACTTCCTGAAGTTAAAGCATTAACCGAGGCGAAAACTATTCGTATTGATTTTCCGTCAAGACAAAGCACAGTGTTGATGGGGCAGGTTGGGTTAGCGCGGGGCGATGTGGATTACTATGCTTTGTATCTGGCTAACCATGCTTTTGGTGGTAGCGGCTTTGGTTCGCGATTAATGGAAGAAGTGCGGGAAAAGCGCGGGCTGGCATATAGTACTTATAGTTATTTTTTACCCATGCGTGCCGCAGGGCCATTTCAAATTGGTTTAAAAACACGTAACGATCAGCTCGAGGAAGCACTGAAAATAATTCATGAAGAATTAAATAAATATGTTTCTCACGGGCCGTATAAAGATGAGCTAGAGGACAGCCTGAAAAACATTACCGGTGGTTTTCCATTACGTATTGATAGCAATAAAAAAATTGTCGAATATTTATCTGTGATTGGTTTTTATAAATTGCCGCTAGATTATTTAGATACCTTTGTTGGCAATGTGAACCAGCAAGACAAAGCTAAAGTGGATGATGCATTAAAACGCCGAATACATCCGCATAAGATGTTGACGGTGATTGTTGGGGGTAAGAAGTAAATGAACCTGTGTAACCCTCACCTTAGTCCTCTCCCTCCGGGAGAGGGGCGGGGTGAGGGTCACAGCCGTTCATTTTATCAATCTAAGAGATGAGCGACATTACAAGCTGAAATATGTAAAATAAAAAAATGGCGAAATCAAAAAAACAAAAAAAGTCCTCCACGTCCAGTAGCTTGCGCATTATCGGTGGCAAGTGGGGGAGTCGGTTATTGCCGGTGGCGGATTTACCTGGCCTGCGACCCACTACCAGTCGCGTGCGCGAAACGTTGTTTAACTGGTTGCAAAATGATATCCCCGGTGCGCGGTGTTTAGATTTATTTGCCGGTAGTGGTGCTTTGAGTTTTGAGTCCGCATCCCGAGGTGCGGCATCGGTGACCATGTTGGAAACGCAAAACCAGGCGGTTAGGATTTTACGTGAAAATATTCAAACATTAAATGCCGGGCAGGTTCAGGTACTGCCCAGTGATGCGCTGAGTTGGTTAAGTGCAACCGCTACCGAAACCTTTGATGTGGTGTTTATTGATCCGCCATTTGACAGTGATTATCTGGCACAGGCCTGTAGGTTGCTGGAGACTCAAGGTTATTTGTCCGAGCATGCCTGCATTTATTTAGAGATGAACCGGAAACAGGATTTACCGCCGCTGCCAAAAAGCTGGACTGTGGTGCGGGAGAAAAAAACCGGACAGGTGGGCTATTATCTGGTCAGGCACAATTTTTTAGGGTAATTAAGTATTGATTAACCGAAGTAGCCATATATTCAAATTATATAGAGGAACAACATGTCAGCAGTGGTAGCAGTCTACCCGGGAACTTTCGACCCGATCACCAACGGACACAGTGATCTGGTGGGGCGGGCATCCGGTCTGTTTGATAAGGTGATAGTGGCGATAGCCGCCAGTCCGTCAAAAGCACCATTGTTTGATTTAGAACATCGAATTGAGCTTGCACAACAGGTGCTGGTGCAATATAACAATGTTGAAATTTGCGGCTTCTCTGATTTGCTGGTGGATTTTGTGCGCAAACGACAGGCCAATGTGATTTTACGGGGCCTGCGGGTCGTGTCAGATTTTGAGTTTGAGATGCAGCTGGCAAGTATGAACCGGCATCTGGCACCGGAAATCGAAACATTGTTTCTGACGCCTTCGGAGAAGAGCAGCTTTATTTCATCGTCGCTGGTTAAAGAAATTGCATCTCATAATGGCGATGTATCAGAATTTGTGAATCCACTGGTGGTGCAGGCGCTGCGCGATAGATATAAGGCCAGATAGGTAGCTGAAAAGACTTGCTACGAGTAAGGGCGAAATGCTGTGTAATAGGGTATAATCATCGACTAATATAATACATAACATAATGGTGCCATCGAAAAGCCATTATGTGAGATTTTTAAATATTGACTGTAGGGCTAGAAAATGGCATTAATCATAACCGACGAATGCATTAACTGTGATGTATGTGAACCGGAATGTCCCAATGAAGCAATTGAAGCGGGCGATGAAATTTATGAAATAGATCCAACCAAATGCACTGAGTGTATCGGGCATTATGATACACCTCAGTGTGTTGAAGTTTGTCCGGTGGATTGTATTCCGAAAGATCCGGATCATGTGGAAAACGAAGATGAGCTAATGGTGAAATACAAGGCTCTTACCGGGGAATAACCCGTTGCAATGTTGTAAAAGGCTCCTGTTATTGGAGCCTTTTTTTTTAAACGTAATTTAATAAAGAAGGCGGATAAAATGAAACAAACGTTAACTATATTGCTTTTTGTTTTTACACTCAATTTGTCCACCAGTTTGCAGGCGGCTGCGGGTATTGCAACGGCACATCCATTAGCAACAAAAGCCGGTGAAAAAATTCTGGCACAGGGCGGCAATGCATTTGATGCGGCGGTAGCGATAAGTGCGGCATTGGCAGTAGTTGAACCATATAGTTCGGGTATTGGCGGCGGTGGCTTCTGGTTGTTGCATCGCAGTAGTGATGGCTTTGAAACTATGATTGATGGACGTGAAACTGCGCCATTAAAAGCCCATCGTGATATGTATCTTGATGATAAAGGCAATGTGATTCGAGGCGCATCAATGGATGGTGCTTTGTCTGCAGGTATTCCCGGGGTACCCGCTGCACTCGAACATATTGCAAAAAAATATGGCAAGTTAAGTTTAAAGCAAAGTTTACAGCCGGCAATTGAATATGCCAAAAACGGCTTTAGAGTGACTCCTCATTATCGGCGTATGGCAGGATTTCGATTAAAAGCATTACGTGCATCACCGGCTGCAGCAAAGATTTTTTTACAGAATAATAATGTGCCGGAAGAGCATTATGTGATTAAACAGGAAGATTTAGCCAATACATTAATCGCAATGGCTGAAAAAGGTTCTGCCGGGTTTTATCGGGGAGAAGTTGCGGAAAAGTTAATTAGTGGCACAAATAAAGCCGGTGGAATCTGGAGCAAGGACGATTTTAAAAAATATGCTATCGTTGAACGCAAGCCGATTGTGGGTCGGTTTCATGAAATGAAAATAACCTCTGCTGCGCCACCATCATCTGGTGGCATAGCATTGGTCGAAATGTTAAATCAACTTTCATTTTATACTTTAAGTGGTTTAGAAAAAGCCGATGCTATTCATCTGGGTATAGAAGTTATGCGTCGTGCCTATCGTGACCGCGCACAATTTTTAGGCGACACTGATTTTGTTGCGGTACCGGTTGAACGTTTAATTAATAAAAATTATGCTGCAGGTTTAGCGGCAACGATTCACCCCAATAAGGCTACACCTAGTTCGTTATTGCCCGGTGTGGTAGATGACAATAATAGTCGTGATACCACTCACTTCTCGGTCATTGATCATGAGGGCAATAGAGTGGCAGCAACACTGTCGGTTAACTATCCGTTTGGATCGTGTTTCGTACCTCCGGGCACCGGCGTTTTATTAAATGATGAAATGGATGATTTTTCCGCCAAGCCGGGAGTGGCTAATGCCTATGGCTTAGTAGGTGCAGAAGCTAATGCTATTGAGCCGGGTAAAAGAATGTTATCGAGTATGTCGCCAACATTTTTAGAAACAGATGACCGGCTGGCTGTTATCGGAACACCCGGTGGTAGCAGAATTATTACGATGGTTCTGTTGGGGAGTATTCGGTTTTATTTTGGTGAAACCGCGCAGAGCATTGTAAACGGCCCGAGGTTTCATCATCAATACTTACCGGATAGTGTGCTCTATGAGCCGGGTGCATTTAGTGGTGATGTTTTGTTAGGTCTGAAAAATAAAAATCATAAATTACAGGCGGCTAAAAGTAAGTGGGGGAATATGCAGGTGGTGATTCTGGATAAGAAAACAAAAAAAATAAGTGCTGCCGCGGATGCCCGTGGTGAGGGTTCGGCTAAAGTGATATACACTAAAAAGCAATAGTTTATGGCGGATTTTTAGACTGGTGTGTTGTCTTCGGCAGTCTATTACATGAAAATTGTTTTGTAGCAATAAGACTGACTGAAGCCTGATATAAAGATTTTAAATAATTGTACGGCTGAAATATTAAATGCGAGTAAAAAAATGAGTGAAATTAAAATTGGTATTTTAACCGCCTCTGATCGGGCCAGTGCCGGTGTGTATGAAGATTTATCCGGCAAGGCGATTATAGATACACTAAATGATTATTTAAGCTCTGAGTGGACACCGGTTTATAAGGTTATTCCAGATGATCAGCCGATTGTTGAACAGGCTTTAATTGAAATGTCAGATAATGAAGGCTGCTGTTTAATCGTGACTACCGGCGGTACCGGTCCGGCGCCGCGAGATTTAGTGCCGGAAGCTACCGCCGCGGTGTGTAATAAGATGATGCCGGGCTTTGGCGAGCTAATGCGACAGGTGAGCTTGCAGTATGTGCCCACGGCGATTTTGTCACGACAGACGGCAGGCATTCGTGGCAAAAGTTTAATCGTTAATTTGCCGGGTAAACCCAAGTCGATTCGTGAATGCCTGGATGCAGTATTTCCGGCCATTCCTTATTGTGTCGATTTAATAGAAGGGCCGTTTCTGCAGGTTAATGAAGATGTGATTAAAGCTTTCAGACCCAAAGCTAAGTAGTTTTTACTGTTGTGCGGATGTGTGCACTAACTATTAAGGAAAGCTCTAATATATAAACCGGTAATGTTTACCCTCAACCCAGCTACGCTTAGTCAGCGGATTGCTGGTGCAAAATTTTACATAGTTGAAATCAATAAAACGATTATGCAGGTGTTCATCCCGCCCGGCAGGAATGCCCAGTCGAGTTGTTTGTATTATGCGCGGTGAACGATGGCCCATATCATCAATAAAAAATTGCTGATGTTTGAATTGCTGTTGATCCCACTCGGTGACCTTTAAACCCAGCGCTTTACACAGTAGTGTTTGTCCTGCGCATAACCTTTCGGCTTTGCGTAATTCGCCGGAGGGCATTGGGTTTAGTGCTTGCATAATATCCAGTGCACGGGGGTCACTAAAGTCATCCTGATAGAAATGTGCAGATTTAATTAATACCGCATTACCCTTTCCCCTAACGCTGGTATTCAGCGAGTCATTGCCATGGGCGTAATACATATAAATAGTACCTGCCGGCATAAACAGGGCCTTGCGTTTTTCAGTAAGCCCTAATGACGCGTGGCTGCCTTTTTCATTTGCATAATACGATTCTGTTTCAATTATTCTGGCACTTAGCCAATGTCCCCTGTATTTGTGGCGAATCACCTTGCCAAGTAAGTCCCTGGCAACAGTGCAGGCTTTGCGATTAAAAAATTTAAGAGGTAATTGCATTGTACTGGCTTATTGAATTTATCTATTAAGTTAATAGAAATAATTTAAGCATAAATCGGGGAATTAGCTTGAATTATTTTCCAATCACTCTATCTTACGTGTTCAGATATTAAAACCAAAATATAAGGAAAACATCATGGGTGTACTAGTCGGTCGCGAAGCGCCAGATTTCACTGCAGCAGCTGTTTTAGGTAATGGCGAGATTGTTGAAGATTTTAATTTTAAAAGTGCAACGAAAGGCAAAAATGCGGTTGTTTTCTTTTACCCGCTGGATTTTACTTTTGTATGTCCGTCAGAGTTGATTGCATTTGATCATCGTCTGGAAGAATTTAAAAAGCGTAATGTAGAAGTGATTGGTGTGTCTATCGACTCACAGTTCTCACACAATGCATGGCGTAACACGGCTATCAATGATGGCGGTATTGGTCAGGTAGGTTACACTCTGGTTGCTGATGTAAAGCATGACATTTGTCAGGCTTATGATGTTGAGCATCCTGATGCAGGCGTGGCTTTTCGTGGTTCATTTTTAATTGATACTCATGGTATGGTTCGCCATCAGGTAGTTAACGATTTACCACTGGGTCGTAATATTGATGAAATGTTACGCATGGTTGATGCGCTGGCATTCCACGAAGAGCATGGCGAAGTTTGTCCAGCTGGCTGGAAAGATGGTGACAAGGGTATGGATGCATCACCTGATGGCGTTGCAGAGTATCTGGCTGCTGAAGCGGATAAGCTTTAATTTATAGCCACTAATGACGGGTCAATAATTCTGAGAGCATTACTCAGGGTTATTGGCCAATCTTTCAATATCAATAATTATAAAAATTTCACCATTTCTATAAAGACTGCGATTCAGCGCCTCAATATTATGGGTTTTGCATCGCTCTTCCAACATCATCAAAAAAGCTATTATCAAACTGATCATCTGTCTCGGTTGTTAACCCCAGATAAATCAACCCGATAAATAAAGCAATAAAAATAATGGCACCAAATATCTGTGCTTTATCAATTTTGTGGCGTTTTTTATGCGGCATACATATCTCGCGTAAATTACATCGTAATGTAAATAATTATAACTATTTCTGACATTGGCGACAGTAAAAAGTTGAGCGCTGGTTCTGCACCATTTTTGTAATGGCTGTGCCACAACGATTACAGGCTTCTGATTCGCGGCCGTAAACCGCAAGGGTCTGTTGAAAGTACCCCGGGTTACCATCCTCATTTATAAAGTCTTTAAGTGTCGTGCCACCCTGTTCAATTGACTTTTTTAAAATAGATTTTATAGCGGGTACCAGCTTCTGATAACGGGCTAATGATATTCTATTGGCACCTCGCCCGGGATTGATTGTCGCTGCAAATAGAGATTCATTAGCATAAATATTTCCAACTCCAACCACAATATGACTGTTCATTAAAAAGGTTTTAATAGCAACTTTTCGGTTGCGACTTTGTTCAAACAGGTACTGTGCGTTAAATTCATCGTCAAGAGGCTCGGGGCCGAGATTAGCCAGCAGTTTGTGTTTTAATGGGTCTGCTTTTGTCCACAGCACGGCACCGAAGCGGCGTGGGTCACGCAGACGTAATACTTTATTGTTATTGAAACAGATATCAACGTGATCATGTTTCTCTGCTGTAATTGATGGCTTTAAAATGCGTAAGCTACCGGACATGCCGAGATGTAAAATAACGGTGCCAGCATCGGTACGCAGTAAAATATATTTCCCCCGTCGCTCAACCTGTCTAATAATTTGAGAGGTTAACTGTTTTTTCAGGGTGGCAGGAATAGGCCAGCGAAGTTGCTTCTGACGAATAATCACATTAGTGACTTTCCGGTTAAGAATGTGAGGTTCGATGCCTCGTCGGGATGTTTCGACTTCGGGTAACTCAGGCATCGTCATTCTCTGATGGAACAATACCCAATAAATTATTTTTTTGAGAGCTATCCAGGTGATATTCAATATTTAAATCGGGTAATGCAAGAATAAGCCAGGGATCATCATCGGTAATTTGAAAAATGAGTGTTTTGGTTTGTGAGCTCACTTCTATTTGTCCAAGCTGTTTGCGTGGCATATAGCGATGAACTGCAAATGCCTGTGCTGAATTCCAGTGTTGTAACAACGTTTGTACCTGATCAGCATTTAAGTGATCATGCTTTGCTTCATTATCAGCATTGACCCATTTGTTTTCGTTGTTAAGAAGGATGCTGGTGGCGGGTGTTTGTATTTTTGTAAGACTGAAATTTTCCGGAAGCAAAGATAAGTCAATAAAACTAGATGCCTGTGCGCTAACCAGCGGATAGACCTGATCAGAGAGTAGAGTCATTTTCCCTTCGGCAAGAAAATAGCGCATATTGTTTAATGGATTAGTTTTACCAAAGCGAATTTCCGTGTTGTTAAATGTGATTTGCGCGCGCGGCTTATCCAGTGCGTATTGAGATAAATCCAGTGTTTTAATATCATATTTTTTTGTTACTGTTGCCTGTGTCAGGCTGAGTAGGGTTTTAATCCGGAACTGATGTGCTTTAAGGTAATAGGGCTTTATCATGTACCAGATATCGTCAGACTCTTTTATAAATAAAATGTCATTTCCATCGGTACGACTAATTCGAATATTGGTTATCTCGTTAAGCGTCAGTGTGCTTAATCGAGGTATTGATTCTTCTGTATTCTGGCTGTAATAAAACACACTAATAAATACAGCTAAAAAAATAATCATGCCAACATTAAGCAGGCTGCGGCTATTGCGAATCATTTTTTATGCCGCCTGATCCAGATAATGCCGCCGCTGATAAAAAATATTAAAGGAATAAAAATCAAAAACACCAGGCCGATGATAGCTGCAACCGGTGCAGATAAATTCAGTTGCATATCCGGTGCATTTTTAGGCGCGATTGCAATGAGCGTGTCATTGGCAGTTAACCAGTTGAATGTATTTAACATGAATTCCAGATTGGCGCCCTGACCAATATTGTTATTGGCAATAAAATCGCTGTCGCCAATAATAACTACACGCTGGCTAAGCATTTTATCAGCGAGTGATATTTGTCGTTGCTGAGCAATGCCAATACTCAAGGGTCCGGCAAGGTCATTTTGTTTATTGTATTCAACTACTTCATTCAGGCTGCTTGTTTCTGACCAGCTACTGGAAGAGGTGATTAGCAGCTCGCTCGAAATCCAGTTGTTTTCCGTGCCTGGCTTTATGCTATCGGTAATAATGGCTGTTGCTGCAGTAAATAAAGTAAAGTACTGCATTTTTTCAGTAATCGGATGGCGGCGATATTCGAGTATAGGAATAATGGCGGGATGACTTAATTTGAGCATCGCATTAACTTCCTGGTTGTTATCGATTACAACGCCGTCAATAAAATGAATATTTAGGTCTGCTGCAATATTTAATTGTGATGAGTCGGCAGCCGGGTCCTGTAGCCAGAGCAATTGTCCGCCATCTTTTATAAATCGGCGGATTTTTTGTTGCTCGCCGTCGAGTAGAGGCTGTGTAATCGAGCCTAGCACCAGCACGGTGTTTTTAATGTCTAAAGAATCTTTAATTAAATTAACATCATTAACATCAAAGCCTTTATTCACAAGCTGATTGGCGAGCTGGCTGTAGCCTGATTGCGAGCCATCACGAATACTGCGTTCACCATGCTGAGTTAAAAATAAAATGTTTGGTTTGGTTCCACGGTGCAATCGAATTAATGCATTTGTAATATTTTCTTCAGATATTTTTTCAATGCGCTCAGACTGGCCGTTATACTCGATAATAGTTTGCCCATAGCGCTTAATGTTGTCGGCTTTTGCCTGCTCAATAAAGATATCCGGATTAATGAGTTTAAAGTTAAAGTCGTTTTTTTTATTTTTATAACGATTTAAGATTTCAGTAATGGCGTTATTCAATGTGGGATTATCTGCCTGATAACTGCGCAAACTTATCTCAAAGGGTAGCTGTTGAAGTAGTTGCAGGGTGTCTGCACTAAGTGAGTGGCGATTACCGGCAGTCCAGTCGCTGCGCTGATTATACTGATTGCTGAGCCAGCCGGCAAAACCAATGAAGACTAGCAGAAGAATAATAAACAGGCTGTGTTGAAAACGATATTGACGATGCGAACTTCTGGATACTTTCACTAGTTTTGTATCCGTTGTGCGTCTAACTGGCGAATGCTGAGAGCAATAAACCCAAAGCTGAATAGAACGAAATAAGCGATGTCGGCGGTATTTACAATGCCGCGTAACATTTGAATGCTGTGGTGGGTTATAGAAATATAATTAAAAAAATTATCGCCTTCAGTCGTGGCATTGCCAGCGATATTAATGATTAGAAATATAATTAACAGACCAAATGTTCCCGCTGCTGCATTCACCGGTTGGCTGCTGATAGTCGACATATATAAACCCAGCGCAATAAAAGCGGCTATGGTTAAAAACTGTCCGAGCATGCCAGAGGCAAATTTCCCCATATCCAGATCGGTTGATGACAATAGAGACAATGGCATGATACCAATCATCACGATGACAATGCTGAAAAACAATAATGCGCCGAGATATTTTCCCAGTACAATCTCTGTCATGGAAACGGGAGAAGATAACAAGAGTTTAATTGAGCCACTCTGTTTTTCTTCACTGAGTAAGCGCATGGTAATAAGCGGGCAGATAATTAATAGCAGAACTTTTGAAAAATCGAATAATGGTGCGACGACTAAGTCAGTTACACCAGGTGCATCTTTTATTTTGATTAAGTCGGCCTGAATTTCAAAGAAGTAGTCGATAAAGCCTAAAAACTTCCACGCCATTATCGCCTGTACGACACCGAGGATGATCCATGCCAATGGCGATAGAAAAAGGCTACGTAGTTCGCGTCGTGCGATGGTTAAAATCATGCGGCTTGCTCACTATTGTGTGTGTCTTCACCGGAAGTTAAATTTAAAAATATTTGTTCCAGCGAATTTTCGGCAGGGCTTAGTTCTAATAGCCCCCAATTGTTGTCGACACATTGACGGCTTATATTAGAGCGTTCGCCATGAAGCTGTTTTCCGGATAATAAAAAACAATTATCAGCAGTCTGGGTTACTGAGTCTACGCCGGGTAGTTTGTTAATTAATTCAATAGCGGGAGCGTCTAGTAGCTGTAAAATAATTTGTTCGTTTTGTTTTATATCCTGCATATTCTT
The DNA here is from genome assembly GCA_964531165.1 of uncultured Thiotrichaceae bacterium. GTDB lineage: Bacteria > Pseudomonadota > Gammaproteobacteria > SZUA-229 > SZUA-229 > SZUA-229. Next base: position 22,830 of record CAZHEA010000015.1, on the reverse strand, counting down.
ATTAAATACGGTTTTACCACGGTGAATGATTTGCACGCGATTACACACGGCCTGTACTTCCGGCAGAATATGTGTTGATAAAATAATGCCGTGATCCCGGCCTAATTCTAAAATTAACTGTCGAATGCCTATCATTTGAATCGGATCGAGTCCGACTGTTGGCTCGTCTAAAATAATAATATCCGGCTGATGAATAATCGCCTGCGCAATCCCAACCCGTTGTTGATAGCCCTTCGATAAGTTAGCAATTAAGCGCTTGTTATAACCTTCAAGGCCGCAGCGTTGAATAGCCAAAGTTCGCAAATTTTTTATCTGTGATGATTTAACCCGCCGCAAACTCGCGGCATAACTAAGGTATTCGTCAACCGTAAGCTCCGGATACAGCGGCGGCTTATCCGGCAAATAACCGATGGCCTGTTTGGCCTGATTGGGCTGATCAATGAGATCTGCACCATTAATAATAATCTCACCTTCTGAGGGAGCCAGTACACCACACAGCATTTGCAGGCAACTGGACTTACCTGCACCATTCGGGCCGAGCAAGCCCAGAATGTCGCCCTGTTTAAGTTCGATTGAAACATGGTTAACCGCGTGGTTGTCACGATAAATTTTATGTAAATTATGGGCCTGAATAAGATCTGACATGGGGCAAAAGCTTATCAGGAAAACGGCATCTTACAAGCAATAAGTCAGTGTCTGTACAAGTTGACAAAAAGTTAGGTTAAAGCATTATCCTGCTGATAAAAAATTCAGATAGAATATGCGTTTTCAATGGCACAAAGTAGTTATGGCAACTCACTGGCTAGGCGTCGATACCGGCGGTACATTTACAGATTTTGTATATTTTGATGGTGCGTCGATTCGTATTCATAAAGTACTGTCGACTCCATCTGCTCCGGAGCGTGCGATTCTACAGGGCATTAAAGAACTGGCTATTTCATTAAGTGGCCTGCAGGTCATACATGGCTCGACGGTAGCCACTAATGCGGCGCTAGAAAACAGAGGTGTGAAAACGGTTTATGTTACCAATACCGGTTTTGCAGATGTGCTTAGCATTGGCCGTCAGGCGCGCAGTGAATTATATAATTTAATGCCGCAACCGCAGGCGCCGTTGATAGCGCCAGAAAATTGTTTGGAAGTTAATACGCGTTTATCTGCCAAAGGTGAGTTATTACAGGATCTGGATAAGGCGGACTTAAACGATCTGCTGAAAAAAATAATTAAAATTCAGCCGCAGGCGATCGCAATTAACCTGTTATTTTGTTACTTAGATAATCGTCAGGAGCAGGCGATTAAACGATTTTTAACGGCGCATCTTGACGATGTTTTTGTCTGTTGTTCAAGTGATGTGCTGCCGGAGTGTAAAGAATATGAGCGTGGCATGGCAACCGCGCTTAATGCGTATGTAGGGCCATTGATGCAGGGGTATCTTAATCGATTAAATAAGGCGCTAGATGAGTCGGCTGAAGCTGTCGGTTGTAAACCTTCGTTGGCCGTTTTGCAGAGCAGTGGCGGCACAATACAGGCGGCACAGGCAGGTGAGCATGCGGTTAATTTATTACTGTCCGGCCCTGCGGGAGGCCTGAAAGGTGCGCAATATATAGCGGGATTGAATCAGCAAACAAAGCTATTAAGTTTTGATATGGGTGGCACGTCAACGGATGTGGCATTGATTGACGGTGAAATAACCCTCACTAACGAAGGGCATGTCGGGCGTTATCCGGTAGCGGTACCGATGGTGGATATGCATACCATCGGAGCCGGTGGTGGTTCGCTGGCATATGTGGATGATGGTGGCTTATTAAATGTTGGGCCGCAATCGGCAGGGGCCAGTCCTGGACCGGCCTGTTATGGACAGGGGGGCAGCAGGGCAACGGTGACAGATGCGAATTTACTGCTGGGTCGGTTACAGGCAAAGGTATTTTTAGGCGAAGGTATGCCACTTGATGTTGCTGCCGCACAACAGGCGCTGGCAAAAATTGCAATGCAAATTAGTGAGCCGCTGGAAACCGTAGCATTGGGTATTATTCGTATTGCCAATGAGCACATGGTTCGAGCGTTACGTAAGATTTCAGTACAGCGGGGTTTTGATCCGCAGGACTTTACCCTGACTTGTTTTGGCGGCGCCGGTGGTTTACATGTGTGCGCCCTGGCCGATGCGCTGAAAATGCAGCGCGCCTTTGTGCCTGTTTATGGTGGCGTGCTATCTGCATTGGGAATGCTGGTAGCAGCGCCGAGCCGCGAGCTCTCACGGTCGTGTATTCAGGCGTGGTTAGAGAGTGATATAGCGCAGCTGGAAAAAATATATATGCATTTGCAGAACAGTGGTATCCGCGATATGCAGGCAGAGTTAAATGCTCAGCCGACGTTAAAACGATCGGTGGATCTGCGTTATATAGGTCAGAGCTTTACTCTGAATCTTGCCTTGGATGACAGATTGAAAATAGCAGATTTAAAAGCGACTGAGCAGGCATTTCACCAGCTACATAAAAAAATCTACGGTCATGAGCTGGATATGCCGGTCGAATTAGTGAATTTGCGTGTGAGTATTAAAGGTGAAAAACCCGCGTTTAATTTGCCGGTGATAAGCTGTTCAGGGCAACAGGTTAAGCCAGAAATAATAAGTCTGTACGGAGTGGATGGTGACGTTGATCTTTATCATCGGCATGACCTGTGTCGTCAACAGCAAATTAGCGGCCCTGCATTGATAATTGATACGGTCTCGACAACGTTGATTGAAAAAAACTGGAGATGCAGGGTGGATGACTGGGGCAATCTATTGCTTGGGAGAAAGCTGTGAAAAAAAACATAATCAGCTTTATGGCACTATTTGTTTTTGCCGTCTCAATTTTCTATCTGTTGGTAGCACCGTACGAAATTTTCAAAACACTGCAGGCGAGAAGCTGGACACCAGTGGAAGTTGAAGTGGTAACCAGTGAGTTAAGGCGTAACCATGAGAATATGGTTTTAGAGGTTAGTGTGCGTGATATCCAGGCCAATCAGATAACAGGCACGTAATTATTAGATATGGTGACGTGTCATTTTCTTTTCATGTATTTAATTCTATTATTTTTTCAACTCATATAACCGATAAAGCACGATATCCGGTGGGTAAAAAAATGATTGCCTATCGAAGCGCGGATAAAAAATATTATGTGCTTGAGCAGAACTCTTTAAAAGAAATGTTAATTATTTTACTGATGTCCACTATCTATCCGGGAGTTACGATTTTTATGATGGTTAAAAACCGGCATAAAAAATCGCAATGAGTGTTGTTGTTATTTGAAGTTTTTGTATCTCAGTACAGTTAACAGTAAAAGCAGCAGTAAGCTATAAAAGTGTAAGCCGCCGCTGCTAGCTGAAGCCGGTGTTGTCGTTGTGGAAGAAATAATTTCAATAGACAGGCTGGCAGTGCCGGTTTTTACGGGGCTTCCATTGTCTGTCGCATTGACTTCAATGGTGTAAAGCCCAGAGGCTAATTCGGCGGGATTAAACGTGAAGTTAGTGTCAGCGTTATCAATGTCAATCAGACGGTTATCGGTCATACTCCAGTCAAGCTGATGTGTGTCTGAAGGGTTATCATCATCAACGGTGGCCTGTAAAGTCACATTGCCAGCATTGGTTAAAATACGTGTGGTTGCGATCTGTGACTGCTCGGCAATTAATGTAACCACCGGTTGAATGTTCTGCGCAATAGCCGGTAGTGTGGAACTGACTGCTACCCCGGTTGCATAATTAAAGCTAGCATCGAAAGCAAATATTTTAAAGTGATATTGATTGCCATTCGTTAAACCACTGGCATTCAGTGTTTCATTATTGCCCCGATAAATAACCCGGGTGCCATCAATCGTGTCGTTCAGGTTATAGGCCGTTGCGGTTAACGGCGTACTGTTTATGGTGCGGGTATCCTGAAGAACCAGTACGCCTGAAAAATCAAGTGGCGGATTTTGCCAGCTTAAGGTTGCGCGGCTGTCACCCGGGGTTTCGGACAAGCGACTAATATCTTGCGGTGGCGTGGTGTCGTTAACAGGTGGTGGTAGCGTTCCGCTGGCGGTTAACTGAATGTCGGCGCAGGAGTAATAATTTGTGGGTGGATTTCTGTCGGTCATAACCTGAATTAACTGTAAGGTGCAGTCATTGCACTCGATGTCGGGCAGGGTAATAGATTGTGTATAAAACCGGCTAGCGGTGACTTCCGGAATATTGGCAACTAAAATATTTTGATCAAAGCCCACATCAGATGCCGATGAAAATGCAATACGAAAATACCCGGGATGATTAATGGTTTCTTCAAACTGAACATTAATCGTACTGCCGGACTGTAAAACAGCGGCGTTAGTGGTGCGGGCGGCGCCACCACAGGGTGCCGGCTCTTTTAAGCCGGTGGCACTGGTGCGCGGTTTAACCGGTCCGTTTAAATCCCAGCGGGTGTGGGAAAATGCAGATTGTGAAAAAGCCAGTAGTGTGCAGAATAGAAAAAAGTTAGTGAGAGCCAGTGTTAGTAATTTAAGCATAATAATATTTTTTAATATTTGAATTACGTTAATTTACATAACAGGGGCTTAATCATTTGTGAATAGACTCACAGTTAATGTAAATAAACCGGCGCATTGATTGTTGGTGGCGGTTTTCGGTGAGACGGCAGGGTTGGTTATTTGATGATGACGATTGTTGCTCGGACAGGTATTTACTTAATAAAACGAGTGATTTCCAGTGCCCAGTGGTCAGCTTCGAAATACAGTGCAGATAATTCGGCTTTTGTAATGCCTTTTATGGATAGCTTTTCTGCTGCAGCGGTTTCCAGCAGCTGGCTGCATTTTACCAGCGTGCCGATATTGCCCTGATGTTCCAGAATTGCCAGTTTTACCTCGATGGCCAGGGGCAGTGGATTGATTAATGAGCTGATTGGTTGGTCCATTAAAATGTCCAGAGCTGAAAACATACCGGCGGTGAAATATTGATCTTCATTTTTAAGATTAAGTCTCTGTGCAATTAGCTCACAGGTTTTTGCGCGAACCATGGCAATTTTAATTAATTCCAGCGGCCGGTCATTCATGCTGCTTAACGCCAGCATGGAAGCCCAGCCACTGAGTTTTTTCCGCCCCAGAAAAACCACTGCACGTTTAATTGAATCGACTTCATTGGGTAAATTAAAAAATGCGGAGTTAATGAGTTTAAGCAGTTTGTAGCTTAGGGGCAGGTCATCGGAAATGGCTTTTTCTATTTCTGAAATATCAATGTCAGGGCTGTGTAGTGTCGACAGTAGCTGCATTACTGAAAGTTTACTGGTTTCAAGCGTTTTGCTTTTTATAATCCGCGGGCGGCTTAAAAAGTAACCCTGAAAATAATCGAAGCCCATTTCTGAATAACGTTCATATTCTTCCAGTGTTTCGATTTTTTCAGCTAATATTTTCAGATTAAATTTTTTCAAGTTTTTAATCCGCGATAAAATCTCTTCACGGGAATTATTACTGACGTCCATCTTAAAAATATCAGTGAGTTTGAGCAGGTCAGAAAAATCGGGTATTTCGTGAAAATCTTCAAGCGCGATGGTAAAGCCAGCAGTCTTGAGTCGTTGAATGGCGGCAAGGGTGTGCGGGTTAATTGGTGTACTGTTTTGTACGTCCAGAATAACGCGTTCCGGCGGCAGTGGAATTGCATCGTCATTAAGTAAAAAACGTTCGGTTAAATTGATGCTAGCCATGCTGGTGCCAACCAGATTATCCAGCCCCATGTCGATAAAGGTATTAATAATAACCTGTGATGTAGCACCGTCTTCGCTGAGTTTAGAATCGGCATTGTTTTCCACACCGGAGCGAAACAGCATTTCGTAGGCGTAGATGCCAAGGTTGCGGTTGTAAATGGGTTGTCTGCCTACGAAAATATCTTGCATATTTATTTTTTTGTAATGGGTTTGATTTATGCTGAAGACTAAATATTATTAAGTACGTCTTCAGCCCAGTTTATGGCCTGTATATTAATGTCAGATAAATCATCAGCGGTTAAATCGGCAAAGCGAATATTGATCCAGTCGCCTTCTTCCTGTGCCAGTGTGCAGTTAATGGCTTCGCCCAGTTCGCCTTCGCGATTAAGCAGAGCGGCGATGACATTATCAGCTAGTGGCAGAGGACTGATTAGTTCTTCGAGGCTTCGATCCATTAGTAAATCCAGTGATGAGAACATACCAACAGTGAAAAAACTGTCCGCCGGCTTCAGGTTGGCTTTCTCTGCCAGCAGTTCACAACTACGGGCACGGATCATGGAAATACGTACCTGCTCCAATGGTTTATTGTCCATGCCACTGAGTGCCATCATCGATGCCCAGGTGCATAACTGTTTACGACCAAGCATAACGGTGGCGTGTTGTATGGAATCGATTTTAGTAGAACGTGAGAAAAAGGCAGAATTCATTAACTGTAAAATTTTATAACTTAACGCTACATCTTTGCTGATAATGTCGACTACGGTGTCAGTGTCGGTGTCCGGGTTATGCAAAGTTGATAGCAGATTAATAATGCTCATTTGATTGGAGTCAAGTGACTCGCCACTGACGATGCGTGGACGATTTAAAAAATAACCCTGAATATAATCAACGCCAACGTCGCGGCAAATATCATAGGCATGATGATCTTTTACATGATCCGCCAGAATAATCGGGTGAAGTTTTTTTAATATTTTTAAATGTGCGCGTATTTCATCAATCGATAGATCTTCAATATTAATATCTATCATGCTCGCCATACTGGATAAAGGCTGTAGTGCTGGATGTTGCAGATAGTTATCAAGGGCAAGTTTAAAGCCGGCATCGGCCAGGCGTTTTACGCCGTCAATAAGTTCATCAGTGACATTAGCATAGGTTGGGATTTTTAAAATTACCCGGTCTTTGGGCAGGGGAAGTTCATAGTCGCTGAGCAAAAAATGTTCGGTGAGGGTGATGAAGGCCATGTTTTTGCCAACCAGCTTATCAATACCGATTTCCATAAAGGCGTTGATTATCACTTGTGATGTGGCTTTGTCTGCATCAATAGACGATTCAGTATCTTCGCTGTTGGAGTGAGACATTAGCTCGTAGGCATAGATCTCCAGATCACGGTTGTAAATAGGTTGTCGTCCAATAAAAATTTCGGCCATTGCTATGTGTCTTTGTGCATTAAATTGTTTTTTCTTTTAAATATAGACTATTACAGCCGTAAAGTTATGGGATTAGCGGACAAACCTCGCAGAAACTGGAATAAATACCGGGCAAAAAAAAACCCGCTTCGGAAAGCAGGTTTTTTGAGTATATTTTGAGCGTTGACTAAGTTTATTTAATCTTGGCTTCTTTATACATTACATACTTGCGAATAGTGGGATCAAACTTTTTAATCTCCATTTTCTCAGGCATGTTTCTCTTGTTTTTGTCTGTGGTATAGAAGTGACCTGTACCCGCAGATGAAACTAATTTAATTTTTTCACGCATTGTCTTTCCCCTTAAACCTTTTCGCCACGAGCACGCATTTCAACTAATACTGTGTCGATGCCTTTCTTGTCGATCAGGCGCATACCTGAAGTAGAAACGCGTAATTTTACATAACGCTTTTCGCTCTCCACCCAGAAGCGGTGGTTGTGTAAATTAGGCAAAAAACGACGACGTGTGCGGTTCTTCGCGTGTGATACATTGTTACCGGACATAGGCTTCTTACCTGTGACCTGACATACTCTAGCCATGATGACTCCAGTCAAAAACTTTAAATATAGTGTAGAACCTGTTGCGATTGTACTGCAAACAGGCTCTGGAAATCTGAGGGCGGTGATGATACCGGATTTGCGTCGGCTAAACAAGCTATTCTGCGCAAATCATTTGCCGTGTCGTCAGGGTGCTGGTAGCGGTCCGGGCTTCATTGTATAGTAGCGGCTAATTTATAGGGCTGGTAATTTGCTAAGTTATTGAATTTATTGATAACCTGTCGTGCTATTGGGCGTACGGTAGGAAGCTGATTTCAGCCCGGACAACAATCCTCTTTTATGAAGAAATAGAAAAAATTATGGATATTGTATATATACGCGACCTGCGCATTGAAACCGTTATTGGTATTTATGACTGGGAGCGCGAAATTCGTCAGACTGTCAGCCTTGATCTGGAAATGGGTACGGATATTCGCCGTGCCGGTGAAACCGATCATATTGACGATACCCTCGATTATAAATCAGTTGCCAAGGCATTAATTGATTTTGTTGGCAAATCCGAGTTTCAGCTGGTCGAGGCGTTAGCGGAGCAGTGCTCGCAGATTATTCTCAATGATTTTAATGTACCCTGGCTGCGGTTGCGCCTGAGTAAGCCGGGGGCTGTGACCGGCTCGCAGGATGTGGGTGTATTAATCGAGCGAAGCAAAGACTAAGCAAATGGCATGGGTCTATATCAGTCTGGGCAGTAATATTGATCGTGAGGCACTTACCCGTGCGGGGGTTAATGCGCTGCAGCAATACTATGGCGAGCTTATTCTGTCCTCTGTATATGAAAGCGAAGCGGTGGGCTTTGACGGTGAAAACTTCTATAACATGGTGATTGCCCTGCAAACCGGTGATGAAGTGCATCAGGTGGCGCGAACGCTACGACAGATTGAAGATGAGCACGGCCGTGATCGAAGTGGCCCGCGGTTTTCTTCGCGAACCCTCGATCTGGATTTGCTGCTATATGATGCGCTGATTATTGATGAAGAAAAACTACAAATTCCGCGCGATGAAATCTTACAACGGGCTTTTGTATTGTGGCCAATGGCCGAAGTTGCGCCAGATCTGCTTCATCCGCAGGTGCATAAAACCTATGGTGAGCTGTGGGATGCATTTGATAAAAATAAGGAAAAACTGGAGCCGATCGAGTTTGAGTTTGGTTGAGCTGCCATATCAGCTCCCCTCTTTGGAAAATGAGGGGTTGGGGGAGATTTAAAATCCTTTACGTTGTCATTCTATATTTCAGAGTCTATTAATCTGACCTTTTCAAATCCCCTCCTCATTCCCTCTTTTACAAAGGGGGATGTTTACAATGTTTCGAGATGATCTGTTGTTGACCCCATATATTAAAGTTCCAGGGACTACAGCGCACAACTGCGAAATCCTGCGAACACATCATTTCTATCCGGCCCGTAATAGGTGCGCCAGGTATTTCGAATCATTCTTGAAGGCGTGGCCCAGCCACCGCCGCGCAGCACTTTAGTCCGTCCGAATAATGGTTGGGAATAATCGCCATACATATCCGCCACAAAATCCGGGTAGGGGTTAAAGGTGTCCTGTGTCCATTCCCAGCAATTTCCCAGCATCTGCCGACAGCCGAAGCCGCTGTCACTTTTCGGCAGCGCGCCCGCATCAATAGTGCGCAGGGCGCGGCTATTCATATTTGCCTGTAGTTTGGTTGGCGGAGTATTGCCCCAGGGGTAGGTGCGCTTGGCATTGATATTGTCAGGCGTGCCGGAGGCAGCCAGCTCCCACTCAGCTTCACTGGGCAGTCGCCGGCCGGCCCAGCGACACCAGGCACTGGCTTCGTACCAGTTAATGTGAATGACGGCTGCTTGCGGCTGCATAGGCTGCCACTGCTCGAATTGCTTAATTAACCAGTGGCCCCCGCTAGCTTTTTTCCAGCCGTTGGGCTGGCTGATATTGTTTTTTTGCAGCCATGCCCAGCCATCTGTATCCCAGAATGACTTCTGCAGATAGCCGTCGTCATTAACAAAATCGGCGAACTGTTGAAACGTGGTGGCGGCTTTGGCAATGGCAAAAGGTTTTACCTGTACAGGGTGCTGCCACTTTTCATTATCAAAACAAAATTCGATGTCCTGCGGTGCACCGAGATAATATTCACCGCCGGTAATTTCGATATCACCATCGAGTGGTTCTGCGTTATAGAGTGGATCATTTAAGCGGGTGTTTGTGAACGTCGGAGCAGAGTAATTTAAGGTGCGCCGGGTGTAGGTAAAGGCTTCGGTATGCATGTCTTCATGAAACAGCGCATAGCGGATCAGGTAAATATCTTTTTCGGTAACCTTGTTATGATTTTTTAAACGTGAAATTTCAGCCTCTAAAACTTGCTGCATATAATGTCGGGTTTCATCTAAGGTTAACAGCGGTAAATTCCAGCGATCGTCATGGGCAATATTAATGGAATCGTAAAGTGCATCGGCATTATTTAAAAAAGATTCAGCGTTATCCAGGTGGCGTAATATCCACAGCTCATGGAAATAGGCGACATGACCAATTTCCCATAATAAAGGATTTACCGTATCCAGCTGCGGGCCGATTAACTGCTTTGCATTCAGGTCGTTAATTAATGCCAGGGTGCGCTGGCGTGCATCGTTTAAATCGGCGATTAATATGTTGATGGTTTGTTGGCTGATAGCGGTGCCGGGCATTTGTTTTTCCATTAGCAGTGAATGTGATTTTGCATTCAGGTTTAAAGTTGCGATTTGTGAACTTAGTTTATAGTTCCGGGATGTTTAGCTCTGGCATGTTTAGTTCTGGCATTTTTAGTCTTGGGGTTTTTAGTTTAATATAGCCCGCATGCATATTGCAATCATAACACCTGCTGCCCCCGGTTCGTTAAATGGTAATCGGGCCACCGCTAAACGCTGGGCGAATTTTTTAGTTCAGCTGGGTCATAAAGTCAGCATTGATGTGCAATGGGATGGGCGCGACTATGATGTGATGGTGGCACTGCATGCCTGGCGTAGTGCGCAGTCGATAGAAAAATTCAAGCAAAAATTTCCGCAACGCTTTCTGGTGTTGGCTCTGACCGGTACCGATTTATATCGCTTTATTAAAACCCATCCTCAGCCGACACTGGCATCGATTCACGCGGCGGATAAACTCGTCACCCTGCATGGGTTAGCAACAAGGGTGCTACCAGCATCGGTGCATCATAAAATTCATGTCATTCATCAGTCGGCATTGCCGATATCTGCCGGCAGTATAAAGCGTTCAGTAAAAACATTTGATATTTGCGTGGCCGGACACTTACGTGAAGAAAAAGACTCAATGCGGGTGGCCTATGCGGTGCGAGATCTGCCTTCAACAAGTCGCATTCGGGTGTTGCATTATGGCAAGGCGCATAATGCAGAGTGGGCAGGCTATGCTCGGGATGAGATGAAAATTAATGCACGTTATTTGTGGTTGGGTGAAGTGCCTCACTGGAAGGTGCGCAGAGCCTACGGTCATTGTCATTTAATGGTGTTGCCTTCGGTAATGGAGGGTGGTGCCAATGTGATATCGGAAGCCTGTGTTGCAGGTCTGCCGGTTATTGCTTCGGATATTGATGGTTCAGTGGGTTTGCTGGGAGCGGATTATGCCGGCTATTTTCCGGTGAAAAACACGTTGGCTTTAGGTGATGTTTTATTAAAAGCTGAAACTGATGCGAGTTTTGTTGAGCAACTTTCGCAGCAGTGCAGGCAACGTGCTGAGCTGTTTAGCGTGGCAGCAGAAAAGCAGGGCTGGGAAAATTTATTAAACGGCTTGTGTTAATAAAAAGACAATAGATATAGCCGCTTAAAAGTGCATGAACTAATTTAAGGCACGCTGGCGTTACGCTAATGACGAAAAAATTCGTCATACCTGTCTTCGCAAGCATGACGAAACCTGATTGCCAGGCCTGATGTTTATATGGCAGTTAAATAATCACTTTGCCTTATAGCTGAACTTCTGTCCGCCAACCGATGCCTCGTACATCAGTCCGCCTTTGGCAACCGTAAATGTCGCCATGCCTTTAGAGTATTTACCGACCGTCTTTGCATCGTTTTTACCGCCACTGGCACCGGCTGAAGTACCGGTGGTGGATGCAGATGCCTGGGCACCGGCGGTGATAGCAACGGCAGAAGCCTGTGCGCCAAATTCAAAACTATCACTGGTGAATTCTTTTAGTGCACGTTTGTCCTGAAAAAAGATGACCTGGCTAAATGCCTGACCACCCGCCTGTAATCCAAAGCTAAGCTGTGTCATAGAAGTGTCGCCGATATATTTTCCCTGCTTATATACCTTGCCTGAACCATGTGCACCGCCTATGCCAAAGCCACCTTTGGCAATGGTGGGGAAAAGGGCGTAGGCATAGCTATTGTTAAAAAAATCGGCACTTTGTCCGGCGCTTTGAAATGTTTTAATGGCATCTGAGTATTCGTCAGCCCAGGCGCTATTGATGCTGAGCGCGAGTAATAAAAGCGTATTGAATAGTAAGTGCTGTCGTTTCATTGTCTTTACTCTCTTGATGTTGTATTGATGCGTTTAATTAACCAGCGCAACACTTTCCAGGCTCTCAGTATCGGCGGTGACTTCACCAATAATAACACTGCACGGGTAACCGAGTTCATCTAGTTCAGCTAAACAGTGTCCCGCATTTTCGGCGGGAATGCTGGCCAGCAATCCACCGGAGGTCTGCGGGTCAAATAGCAGTGGAAAATGTTTATGGTTACGGTAGTCATGTTTGTCTGATTCTGCTGTGGGCTTCAACGCGCGCCTGAGTCTGACATTCTGATCCTGCAGTGAGCTGAAAATGCCGCTGGCAATCATTTGCAGTGCGCCATCCATTATTGGCAGTGTATCTAAGTTTATGGCAACACTTTTGCCCGAAGAGCGGGTCATTTCAACCAGGTGGCCCAGCAAACCAAAACCGGTTACATCGGTGCAGGCAGTGGCACCGTGTTTGTGCATGCAAATGCCCGCATTTTGATTGGATAGCAACATGCTTTGCAGTGCCGCATCTATCCAGCGGCCTTTGGCTTTTTGGCGCATATCGGCAGCAAATAAAGTGCCGGTACCCAGTGCCTTGGTTAAAATTAAAACATCACCTGCTTGCATGCCTGATTTACGTAATACCTGCTCGCGGTCTGCCAGACCGGTGACTGAAAGTCCGAAAGAAAGCTCTGCGCCTTCACTGGAGTGGCCACCGACCAGTGCAGTATTGCTATCATTTAACACGTTTAATGCACCGGACATGGTTTGAAATAACAGGTCTTCAACTTGATCTTCAATGCCATAGGGAATAGTGGCAATCGCCATTGCGGTTTGTGATTCTGCGCCCATCGCAAAGATATCACTGAGTGCATGGTTGGCGGCGATCTGCCCGAAGACGTATGGGTCATCAATAAAGCTACGAAAATAATCGACGCTTTGTACAATAAGCTTACCCGCGGGTACTTCACTAACCGCTGCATCATCCGGGTCAGCTAAACCAATAACTACATCATCACGACTTATCGGGTTTAAGCGGTTTATCACCCGTGATAAAACCGTGCTGCCGACTTTGGCACCGCAGCCACCACAACGCATGGCAATCGCAGAAATTTCGTGGATGGTTTTTCTATCCGTGGTTTTATTAAGCATGGACTGGTTATATTCAGGTGCTGCTTCAGCCGGCATCTCCGGCAGCTGATTAAAGTTGTCCATAAATTTGCGGTCAATCCAGTCTTTTATTTTCCAAAGATAGGCGCCTTCCAGTGACCAGTTACTGCGTGAAGCGATGGCATATTTATCGCCGGTGCTGATTAAGCCTAAAAAGTTTTTTTGTGGTTTAAAGGGCTTAAGCGGTTTGTTCTGAATTGCACGGGCTAAATTTCTGGCCAGTGGTGGCCCCTGGCGTACCGCAAACACACCGGATTTCGGCCGCGGGTGATTAATTACAGCCGCAATATCGCCGGCAGCAAAAACCGCTTCATGGGAGACTGATTGCAGTGCATCATTGACGGCAATAAACCCGTTTTCATCAACTTTAAGCCCCGACTCCGCCAGCCACTTTGGCGCTGAGGCATTGGTAACCCATAGTGTGGCATCAACCGTGTATTGTGTGCCATCAGTCGCGATAAGTTGCTTGTCTTCGACTTTAGAAATTTTATGGTTTGTGAGTATATTAATGTTGCGCTGGTGAAGAATGCGCCGGAAGCGGCGGGTTACCTGTGCATTATGAGTGGCGAGAATATCTTCACTTTCACAATACAGGGCAATTTCTAAAATGTTCGGATTAATATTTTCTGTCTTCAGTAAGTACTGTAAGCGGTACTGACTTGATAGTGCCATTTCAACGCCGCCGGCGCCGCCACCAACAATCGCCAGCTGGAAGGTTTTACCCTGCTGTGCATAGCTTAAGACTTTTTCAATCAGTGCATCCCATTGGGTTAAAAAGTTATCGATGGGTTTAACCGCAATGGTGAACTGGTCGGCGCCAGGCACCTGAAGTGTGCCCGGTTTTGAGCCAATGTTAATAGATACCAGATCATATTTTATTGGTGGTCGGCCGGCGCACAGTATCTGCTTGTTTTCAAGATCAATTGAATTGACCTCGGCGTGATAAATACGTGCTTTTGCAAACTGAGCAAGCGGGCGTAAATCTATATGTGCTTCGTCATATTCATAATGCCCAGCAATATAGCCGGGTAGCATACCGGAGTATGGTGTATGTAGATCACGGGTAATTAAAGTCAGTCGCAGACCGGCTACCGGGTTCATGGCGAAATATTTCAGTACCGATAGATGGCTGTGGCCACCGCCGACCAGTACCAGATCTTTTATGACTGGAACAGTATTAGAGTTATTCATGTGATGTGTCTGAGTATCGTCTGTAAATGTTTTCGGGTTGACGCATATTATTTTGGGGCCTAGTCTACACCCTGCGCAGGATGTATTATAGACCCATCATTAAAAATCTAAGAGTTAAATTGTTCTATGACAAAATCCGATGAGCGCTTTCAGTTTTTTGATCAGTATCCGCAGATTGCGGATTTTCACGATGATATTGTCCAGGGGCTGTCAAAGGATGAACCCTGTATTTCGCCGAAATATTTTTATGATGAGGTGGGCTCAAAATTATTTGAGAAAATTTGCACCACCGAAGAATATTATCCGACACGCACCGAAGTCAATATTATTCGTAATAACATTGATGATATTGTCATGCAGCTGGGTCAGAAATGTTTGTTAATTGAGCCGGGTAGCGGGGATAGTTATAAGGTGAGGCTGTTGCTTGATGCATTGCGCCCGATTGCGTACTTACCCATAGATATTTCACGACGCTACCTGAAGGATGAAGCACAAAAACTGGCGCAGGAGTTTACCTGGCTAAATGTACATGCGGTGTGTGCAGATTTTACTGGTGAACTAAAATTGCCCTATCATGTAGAAGCCACAAATAAAGTCGCTTTTTTTCCGGGCTCGACTATTGGCAATTTTTTGCCGGAGCAAGCGGTTGAGGTATTAAAAGAAATAAAAAATATGGTGGGAAATGAAGGCGGTTTGTTAATTGGTGTTGATCTGGTGAAACAGGCGAGCATATTAGATGCCGCCTATAATGATAAACAGGGGTTTACGGCTGCCTTTAATTTGAATTTGCTGAAGCGTATTAATAATGAATTGAATGCCGACTTTGATGTTAGTCAGTTTAAGCATCATGCCTTTTTCAATCACAAAAAAAATAGAATTGAAATGCACTTAATCAGTTTGAAAAATCAACAGGTGAAGATCGGTCAGCAACAATTTTTATTTAAAAAAGAACAGTCAATACTCACAGAGTATTCACATAAATATACATTGCAGAGCTTTCAGCAACTGGCAAAGCAGGCCGGATTCGAACAGGTTAAAACCTGGGTGGATAAAGACGGGTTATTTAGTGTGCATTATTTAAAGGTGCAGTAGAATTAAACGCTATTGGTTACTGTTAATGCTCCGTTAAGAAAGCAAAGCGTAAGCTAGCACCGATGTACATTACGCTTATTCGATATACCAGATTATAAGCGACATGAGAGTGGATATAAGTCGAAATATTAAATATTAAGGCAATAGGCTTATCTGAAATTCATATCGCATTTAAATATTCAAACTCCGTCCACCATCTACCGGTAACACCTGACCGGTAATATACTCGCCATCCATCACTAAAAATTTCACTGCTTTAGCGATATCCTGCGGTTTGCCCTGGCGTTTTAACGCCGTGCGTTGAAGAATTGATTCCTGCACCTGCGAGTCTAACTCTGTGTTCGGCCACATAATCGCACCGGGGGCAACACCGTTAACACGAATATCCGGTCCCAGTTCTCTGGCCAGTGACTGAGTGATCATTGCCAGTCCGGCTTTGGCCGCGCAGTAAACCGGGTGAGCTTTCATCGGGCGAAAACCGTGAATGTCGACAATATTAATAATGCAGCCCTGAGACTTTTTTAAATACGTAGTGGCGGCCTGCGATAGAAAAAGGGGGGCCTTTAAATTGCTGCCCATTAAATCATCCCAGTGAGCCTCAGTGATTTCACCGACCGGGGTTGGATAAAAGCTGGAGGCATTATTAATTAATACATCAAGTCCGCCCCAAATTGTGGCAGCGTTATCTACCAGTGTATTTAGTGTGGGTGTATTTAATAAGTCTGCCTGAAGTGTGGCGGCGGAATTAGGGCGCAGGTTATTTAATTGTTCAGCGAGTGCTTCAGCACTTTGTGCGGAATGGCGATAGTGAATTGCAATATTGAAGCCGGCGGCATGTAAGCTACGGGATATTTCTGCACCAATGCGGGCAGCAGCGCCAGTAATGAGTACGGTTTTGGAATGAGATTGATTTTGCATGTTAGAATACCGCTAATTATTTTTAAATATTGTAGCATCAATGCAGGCACTGGACTTACCCGAACCGACGATAGAAGAAATGGCACACAGCCAGAAACTGAGTGAGTTAATTAAGCAGAAAGTTATCGCTGCCGGTGGCTGGATCGATTTCGAGCAATATATGCAGCTGGCATTATACGCGCCGGGGTTAGGTTACTATAGTGCAGGGGCGCAAAAGTTTGGTGAGACGGGGGACTTTATTACGTCACCTGAAGTCAGTCCGTTATTTGCACAAACGCTGGCGAATCCCGTTAGTGTATTACTAAAAAAAATTCCGCAGGCAAAAATCATTGAGTTTGGCGCTGGCTCGGGTAAATTAGCGGCAGACTTATTATGCGCACTGGATGCACTGGATCAACTGCCAGATGAGTATTTAATTATTGAAGTCAGTGCCGAACTACAACAAAGACAAAGAGAGACGCTGCAGCAAACAGTGCCTGAACTACTTGATCGCGTGCACTGGTTAAGCAGCTTGCCGCAAACCTCACTAAACGCCATTGTGATTGCCAATGAAGTGCTGGATGCGATGCCGGTGCAGCGGTTTTCAATTGAAGAAAACAATGAAGTGAAACTGCTAGGTGTTGAAATAGCTGACACCGAACTGAAATTGAGTTATCAAAATTCGACAGAGGCGTTAACCGATAAAGTTCTGGCGTTGAATGAAAATTTTAATCATCAGGGCCACGCTTATTGCAGCGAAATAAATTTAAATATTGCACCCTGGATAAAAGCAGTTTCTCAATGCATAAATAAAGGTGCGGTCTATTTGATTGATTATGGTTATCCGCGTAGTGAATATTATTCAGAAGACCGTCACATGGGTACTTTTCTCGGGTATTATAAGCACCGCTCGCTAGATGCGCCGTTATGGTGCCCGGGGTTGCAGGACTTAACTGCCTTTGTCGACTTTACCGATATTGCAGAAGCCGCAATCGAGCATGGTTTTGATGTGGATGGATTTACCTCGCAGGGGAATTTTTTAATTAATGCGGGTCTGACGCAGGTGGTTGAAAATTTAACAATAGAAAATGAAATGCAAAGACTAAATATCATGCAGCAAATGAAAACATTAAGTATGCCGGGTGAAATGGGTGAGCGATTTAAAGTAATGGGATTGTCGAAGGGAATGGATGATAATATCCCCGGATTTGAAATGCGTGATTTTCGCTACCGGTTGTAACTAAATGTTCAAAAAAATAGACAGATAAAAAAATATAAGTTCACGTTAAGAAATGAATTTAGTCATTATATAAAAGAGAAGGTTATGGATTTTATACAAATATTAGTATTGGCATTAGTGCAGGGTTTAACTGAGTTTTTGCCAGTTTCCAGCTCAGCGCATTTAATTCTGGTACCAATTTTAACCGGTTGGGAAGATCAGGGTTTAGCCTTTGATGTGGCAGTGCATGTAGGTACGCTGGCTGCGGTGATTGTTTATTTTAGAGCTGAGCTAATTCGCATGAGTATTTCATGGAGCGCGTCGGTTGTCGGTAAAGGTTTTGATAAGGATGCAAAGCTGGCATGGGCGGTTCTATTTGGCACAATACCAGTGGGGTTGGCGGGGTTGTTTTTTAAAGACTTTATTGAAATGCATTTGCGTACTCCGCAGGTACTGGCAACCGCAACGCTGGTGTTTGCATTATTATTGTGGTGGGCAGATGCAAAAGGTCGTGAGCATCGTGATGAATATTCTTTACGATGGACGGATGTTTTATTTATTGGGCTGGCACAGGCGCTGGCATTAATTCCCGGCACTTCCCGGTCCGGTGCGACCATGACAGCAGGTCTGTTTTTAGGGTTGTCACGGAGTGCTTCTGCACGTTTTTCATTCTTATTGTCAATCCCAGTGATTGTTTTAGCGGGTGGTTTAAAAACTCTCGATTATTTAAAAGAAGCGACTATCGATGATATGCAGCCATTAATGTTAGGTGCGTTGTTGTCCGGTGTGAGTGCTTATTTCTGTATTCATTATTTTATGAAACTACTAGAAAAAATAGGCATGTTGCCGTTTGTTATTTACCGAATTATTCTGGCTGTTTTTCTGTTTGTAATGTTTGCGGGTATTTAGATGAGTCTGCAATTAAAGTACAGGTCGCTGTGGTTAATGGTAGGTTACATGCTAGTGGCTTACGTCATTTATAGCTCGTTAACACCGAATCCGATTGAAGTAGACGTCAGTGATTTTGATAAATACGCACATACTTTTGGCTACTTTGTTTTAATGGGCTGGTTTATGCAGATTTATCATGCAAAAAAAATGTTGATGATATGTGCTGCCGTATTTGTTTCAATGGGCGTCGGGCTGGAGTTTTTACAGGGTTTAACCGGTTACCGCTACTTTGATGTTTACGATATGCTGGCAAACAGCTTTGGTGTGCTACTGGCATTGTTGCTGGTAAAAACACCGTTCCCTCAAATACTTTATTACTTCGAACAAAAAATATATCTTAAGTTTCTGTCAGGCCGACATTAATCCAAGGCGAATGGCCAGTCGGGTCAAACCTGCAATATCCGATACATTGAGCTTGTTTTTAATGCTAGTGGTGTGGTGGCCGACTGTTTTTGGGCTGAGATTTAAAAGCTCGGCAACATCGCTAACCGATTTACTATCCGCCAGCAGTAAAAATACTTCAAATTCTCTGGGTGTGAGTTCCGTTAGTGGGTCTCCGTCAACCAGTTTACGGGCTTTAACCAGATAGGGCATTAATTCCTGACCAACAAATACTTCACCTTTGGCTACCTGCCTAACGGCTTCAATCATAACCTGTGAGGCACTGCGTTTGGAGATATAACCGAGTACACCTAAATCAAGTGCGCGCATTAGAAATACTTCATTTTCATATACGCTGAAAACTAAAATTTTTGCATTTTTATCTTTGGTTAAAATTCGTCGACTGGCTTCTAGTCCGCCAATTCCGGGCATGGATAAATCCATCACCAGTACGTCTGGTTTATGCTGGAAATATTCGCTATAAGCGCTGCCGCCGTCAGTCGCTTCTGCGATGACACTTATGCCATCGGTGGCTTCCAGTAAACGACTATAGCCAGCGCGTACAACTTCATGATCGTCAACCAGCAATACACTTATATTATTTTCATTTCTCATTCTTATGTGATGTGTGCAATTAGTTTGCAGCTATCCTTTATGTTTTTAATTTAAGGGAACCGAAATAATAATGGAAACACCTTTTTCAGGTTCACTATTAATTTGCAATTTTCCATTCATTGATTCAACTCTCTCACGCATGCCAATTAACCCCAGTCCATGATTACGTAGCTGTCGGTCAAAGCCCTGACCATTGTCATTAACTTCTAACAAAATAGTATTGGCAGTATTTTGCAGTGTGATAGTAACCTCGGTTGCATTAGCATGTTTAGAAACATTTGTTAGACACTCCTGCACAATTCGATATAGCATAATGTTGGTATGCTCATTTAGCTCAGACAGGTTGCCATCGGTGGTGAAGTGGCAGCGAGTATCGATATTACGGCTTTCCCAGGCTTTTATTTCATCTTTAAGGGCTTCAACTAATCCCAGGTTATCGAGTATGCCCGGACGTAAACGATGCATCATTGAGTGCACTACATCGTAAACCCGTGACGATACATCCATAATGGCAGTGGCGCTAGTGGTGATTCTTTTATCTTCGCCGGATAAATCTCGAATGAGTTCTGCATCGGCCTGTATAGCGGTTAAACACTGGCCGAGTTCATCGTGTAACTCGCGTGCCAGATGTTTGCGTTCAGCTTCCTGAATTTCCAGTGAGTTATGAATCAGTTGACGGTTTTCCTGCAATAGTTTTGAAGAGCGGGCTTCGGCTTTTTGTAACTGGCGCGTGCGGTTGGAAACTTCTGTGACCATACGGTTAAATGCAATGGCGGTTTTGCCAACTTCATCACCGATGTCGGTGGGTACGGTAATAGAGTAATTTCCAGCCTCTACCTGTGCCGCAGCACTTGAAAGAATACCCAGCCGGCGGGTTAGCCCGATGCCGATAATAACGGTAACGAAAACCGTTAAACAAATTTCGATGGCCGCAATAGTAATGCCCCGAATGCGGGATTTTTTAATCGCATCCTGCATAATACCGAGTGAGAAACCGATAGAAACTTTTCCCATGGGTTGTCCAGCGACTTTTATATTTTCAATAACATCAAAAATTCCATCGTCGGTGTGAGCCGGAGTTTCATCAGCCTGTGGGCGTTGATGCTCAGGAAACGGGCCGAGTGAAATAACCATATTGTCATCGCGATCAAAAATGGCGAGATATAAAAGCTCTTTGTAATGGGTTACATTTTTTAAATAATCTTCGAGTGATGCGTAATCAACAGCGACCATATAGCTGCCGGAGGTGTTGGCGATTTGCTCAATCATGCTATTGGCGGTGTCACGTAAGCGGTCTGTGTGAGTGGTTTGTATAATGGATATATTGTTCCACACTAAAATAGACAGCATAACAACTTCTATTATTACGACACTGACAATGAGTCGGCAACGTAATGATTGTAAAATGGGAATAGCTTTGGTGATGGTTTTTTCCAGTTGCATTATTGTTGTGATGGTTCTGGTTGTGAGTTAAAAAACTGTGAGCTGAATTTTTCATATTCATCCGCACGAGAAAGCCGGAAGCCGGTGAAGCGATTATGTTTTAAAACCTGTCGGCCTTCGGAACTTGTCTTCATATTCAGTAATAATCGACTTATGTCGGCGGCGCAGTTGTTGCTGATACGTTCGCCGACACTAATTGGTATATGCGGAGCGCGTTCGGTTTCTGCAATAATGCGCATCCTGTTACGTACCTGCTGGCTGGCTGCAGCATAAGGTGGTTGCATTAATGCCGAGGCGTCAGTTACGCCATGGTAGGCAGACAGTAGCGAGGCATTATGTGTGGGTGTGGGTATGATGGTTAAGTCCGTGTCCGGATTAATGTTGTGTTGCTTCAGGTGTTTTGTGATGAGAAGTGTTGCCAGGCTTTTAGTGTCTACGGTGGCCAGACGTTTACCTTTTAAATCGCTGATAGTTTTAATAGGACTGTTTTTTGGCACCACAAATACAGCTCGCATGCCGGCGGAGTCAACACTGGCAATTAAACGATAGCCGGCCTTTCTGGCGGCGGGGAAAAAATGTGGAGCGGTAAATAAAATATCGTAACGTTTGTCCTGTATTGTACGTCTTGAAAATTCAATAAAGCCGGGCGCGGTTTCGATTCTTATTTCGGTGTTCAGATGGCGCGATAAATAGTTCACCAGCGGCGTAAATCGTATCACTAGCTGTTCGGCGCTGACAAAGGGAAGTATGCCAAAAGTAATTGGCCGGGTTTGTGAGCAGTGGCTGGTATCATTATTGGCAAAGCCAGCTGTGCTTATCAATGAAAAAATAATACCGTACAGAAAAATGCTTAACTTCATTTGCCCAGTATAATCCTAATTTTTAAATAAGGATAATAAGAGGAGTCTTAAGAGAGGCATATTGAGTGTAAAAGGACAGACCGGTAAGCAGTATTCAGACGAAAACTCATTACCGGTCCTGAAAATTGCTCTGTATTTTTAAGGGTTAAAAATACAGAGCAATAAATTCAAATCATATTAATGACGGTGATTTGTTTTAATACGACCACCAAGGAAGCTTGGGCCAGCACCATATGGAGGCTGTACAAAGCTGGTGTCCGGCGTGTTGTCCGGTTGACCAATTTGCTCACTGATTGGCTGTGGCAGATTACCCGGTGCCTTGGAGTCAACCGTAGTTACACGGCCCTGACCAGCACCAAATTGTGCTTCGGTAACCATGTTGTCAGGTAGACTATCTAAATAGCGGCGTAGTGCGTGTACCGGATGCAGGTAGTTGTCAGGTGCAACCTGCTTAACTCTTGGGCCGGTAATAATGCCTTCTTTATTAACTGGTTCAGCCAGTGTGATTTCGCTGCTGTAATCATCCGCATCCGCTAACTGGAAAAACTTGTGGTTGGCGCCGCCACTTGTACGACAGACTTCGTCCAACGCATTACCGTGACCGTAGCATGAGGCAAAGACATAACGTTTACCCGGATCAATTGGCTTGCCACCAATTGTAGTTTCAACAATACGACCGCTAGAGCTGCCGAACGGACGATTTTTCAGATCAAGCTTCTGCGTCATGTTGGCTAAACCTAAATACCAGCCACCGCGTTGCATAAAGATATTACGATCGAATACCGCACCGAGAATAGTGTTTAAGCTGCCTTCAATTGAAGCACC
>CAZHEA010000014.1:31925-53132 GCA_964531165.1 uncultured Thiotrichaceae bacterium | reverse complement strand
GTAAATAAATATTCGTAACCAGTAGAAGCATATTCCACTAATTTATATAAAAGATTAAATATAATAATTAATGGAACGGTCTTACTATAAGTAAATTAACGCTGACCATTTTTTCTTACGACCTAAAAGTCAGTCCGCAAGAAAAAACGTCAAGTTATTAAGGCGTTATGAGTAAAAATGAATCAGATTCTAAAATTATCAATAGCTGAAAAATTCAGAAATACTTCTATGGGTTTTTTGAGAATAAAAAGAAATCTAGATATTGTGAAATACTCTGATTCTGAAACAGAGACTTATATTAGGAAAACTATCTTGTCTACACCTCTTGAAGAGATAGAAACAAAGGGTAAAAACTATTATTTCAAATGTTTTAAAAACAATACCATTTTAACTGTAAATTCACATACATTTACTATTATTACGGCAAAACAGATTAATAAAAAATAAATAGGCTTACTGGTTAATTGCACTTAAAAATAAACTCATAACAAATTGTGGTGTGTGTCTTGATAGCTAGCTTATAGCTTTATAGCTTTATAGCTTTTTGATAACTTTCCACATATCATTTTAATCGCGTGTAATAATATACAGCTCGGATCAAGCAAACAGCATACCTTGCCGCTTAACTCAGCTAAGGCTTACAAACAAAGAGAAAACAAATGGAAATTGAAACTCACTGGCACGTTGTTAAAAAAATATTCAAAAACTCTTTTGCTTCTTCGTTCCATTTTTCTATTGCTTCAGTAGATCAAAATCATAAACCTCATGTAACACCCATCGGGTCACTTATATTAGGCAAGCCCGGGCACGCAATATACTTCGAAGAATTCACAAACCAATTAAAAATAAACATACAAGCCAATAATCACATCTGTGTTTTAGCTGTGAATAGTAGCAAATGGTTCTGGCTAAAATCACTTATACTGGGGCATTTTTCTGAACCACCCGCAATTCGTTTAAGTGGTAAATCTGGTATATTAAGAAAAGCAACCAGTGCCGAAATAAAAATTTGGAAAATGAGAGTTAAACTTGTTAGCTTGACTAAGGGTCATAAAATAATGTGGCGACAAATGGGCATGGTGAGAGAAGTAATATTTTCTGAAATCCACCCTGTTCATATAAGCACTATGACAACAAATATTAAATCATAAAAAGTCTGCCAATACATTGTTAGCAGAGCAATAGTCTCAGATATAAATGCAAGATCAGAGGCTTATATATTTGCTTTATTAAAATCATATAGAGGAAAACAAAATATGAACAATCAAGAATACGCAGGCTTCTGGATTAGAACAGGTGCCGCATTAATAGATACAGCTCTATTACTAATATTAATTTTACCTGTAATGACAGCTATTTATGGTGAAGCCTACTGGATTTCTGATATTTATTATTTCGGCATTTGGGATGCCATATTTAATTATGTGCTACCCGCTGTAGCAGTAATTTTATTTTGGATTTATAAGAGTGCGACACCAGGAAAGATGATGCTAAAACTTTCTATCGTTGATGATAAAACAGGACTCAAACTAACGATAAAACAATCAATAATACGTTATCTTGGATACTATATTTCCGCTATTCCTTTATTTCTTGGCATCATTTGGGTAGGCATGGATAAACGCAAGCAGGGCTGGCACGATAAAATGGCAGGGACAGTGGTTATTAGAAACATTAAAGTCGAACCTGTTATATTTGAGAATCAAACTTAAAGTACTGCAGACTAATCAAAAAAATTAGCTGATATTTTATGATTGAATACAAGATACAAAACCGGCTGCATTCTAAATACCTATTAACTATCTTGGTTTTTTTCGGCGATCTTCAAACAGCTCTATTTTAAAGTACCAGGCAAGGTAACCAAAAGCAGATAACAGTGTACCCAGAACTAGAAACACCAGTGAGCCTAAAAACAAAATTCGCACTTCATTCATAACGTGCTTTTTTTCACCACTGATACCTTTTAAATCCAGTTCTTTTTCCTGCATATTGAGCCGGATACCGGACTCTTCGATTCGCAGTCGCTCAATTTCATAGGCTGAATATTCTATTCCGTCTACCTGTATTTTCTTATCGTCGCCCTGTTCGGCATTCAGCACTTTTCCAATATGTATTAATTCCTGCTGTAACCCATCGAGCTCCATCTGGCTGGTTACCATTAACTCAAATACTTCAGTTACGGTATTTTCAAATGCCTGAATGCGCAACCAGGAAAAACTGATATCGGCAACAATAATCAACGTGCCCAGTAATGCACAAAGTTTATAAAAGCGTGTTGTTGAGGAAGTATTTTGAGACATAATCAGGAGAGCGCATAACGGTAAGCGAAACTGGCCCATTGTTTCATTTCAAACATATTCACCTGATCCCTGTCATCAACATCTGGCCAGAAAGGATTGAAACTAACCCACGGCTCACCTATTTCTTTAAAAATTTCCCCGCCCTTTACCAGGGCTCCAGACATTGACTGTTTCGGCAGACGAAACATCAATGCTGACATGCCAATGGCGGCGGCAAAGATAACGCCATCCGGTGTGTGTGCCAGGTAGTAGGCATGGTTATCCGTGTCGGGGCAATAAAATTTAATGCTGGGCAATTCTTCGGTAGATTTAACCAGCAGCTGAACCAGATCTGTATGCGCTGATGGCTGATATAATTTTAAAAAATCAATCATCTGTTGATTTTCAGGTTTATCCAGTTCGTCATCAAACTCTTCTATCATTTCAGATAAACTCATAACACACGCCTACTCGCCCTACGATTCGATTTTATCGTTATATTAATCGATTTATTATGACAGAGCGCCAGCAAACATCAATCGAGCAGGCAATTTATTGATTGAAGTGCGAGGTGGTTCAAGCTTGGCCGCCGAGGTATCTATGACAACTACCTCTGAGAGATACCAGATCAACTATACCAGCAGATAAGAGCTTAATTTAAAACTGCTCGAAAAGCCTGTCGGCAGCAGCTATTGCCTGATCGATATCACTCGATAACAAATTAAAATGCCCCATTTTTCTACCGGCCCTGGCCTCATGCTTGCCATATAAGTGCAGCTTCAGAGACGTGTTGCTCAAACAGGTTTGCCAGTTAACCGGCCATAAATCCCCCAGCAAATTAATCATCACTACCGGACTGATCAAACGCGCATCACCCGGTGTTAACCCACACATAACCCGCACCTGCTGCTCGAACTGTGAAACCACCGCCGCATCCATAGTGTAGTGACCACTGTTATGCGGGCGCGGAGCCATTTCATTAAATATCAGCTGATTATCAGTGGTAATAAAAAACTCTACCGCCAGAACCCCGACATAGTTAATTTTTTCAGCCAGACCTGTCGCCTGCTGACGTGCTCGCTCAGCAATAACTTCATCGACCCGTGCCGGGACGATGCTTTTGTGCAGCACACCATTCACATGTTCATTTTCAGCCGGTGGATAACAGGCCACTTCCCCTGCACTGTTACGAGCCAGTAAAACCGATATTTCCAGCGCCAGATCCATTTTCTGCTCAAGCACACATTCAACCTGCCCCAACTCATTAAAGGCGGCCTGCAATTCGGCTTTGTCATTAATTACCTGCTGTCCCTTGCCGTCATATCCCAGAGTTGTCGTTTTGATAATACCAGGCAAACCGGTAATCGCCATTGCCGCATCAAAGTCTTCAGCACTTTGAATTAACGCATAGGGCGCAGGATTCAAACCTGAATCACGGGCATAATCTTTTTCCTGAATACGGTGCCGCGCAATGGCCACTGCCTCTGCAGACGGATGCACCGGTTTATGCGATGACAAAAATTTTAAGCTTTCTGCGGGAACATTTTCAAATTCGGTGGTAATCGCATCACACAACTCTGCCATTTCAGCGAGTGCGTCTTTTTGAGTGTAATCGGCCTGTAAATGCTGATCGGCGACTTCACCCGCCGGGCTGTTAGGATCAGGATCAAGCACCACGGTGCGATATCCCATAGTACGGGCTGCCATGCAAAACATGCGGCCTAACTGGCCGCCGCCTAAAACACCAAGTGTCGCACCGGGTAATAATGTGGAAGATGACATGTATTATTCTTCTGTGTGGCTAAAGTCTATTTAACTGAAAATCAATCTTCAGGAGGCAGCTGCATGGCAAAAACCGCTTTCTGCTGATCTACACGAAACTGCTCCAGCTTTGCCGCCAGATCAGCATCCTGATTGGCCAGTAAAGACACCGCATACAACCCTGCATTGGCTGCACCGGCCTCACCAATAGCAAAGGTCGCTACCGGTATACCCTTGGGCATCTGTACGATCGATAATAGCGAGTCCATGCCTTTCAGGTAACGTGAATTAACCGGTACACCCAAAATCGGCAAGGTGGTTTTGGCTGCCAGCATGCCGGGCAAATGGGCTGCACCGCCCGCACCTGCGATGATACAGGCTAGCCCGCGTTCACGCGCTGTGGCTGCATATTCAAATAACAGATCTGGAGTACGATGCGCCGAAACTACCCGCGCTTCATATTCAATGCCAAACGCTTCTAATTGCTGTACAGCATGTTGCATAACGGGCCAGTCACTATTACTGCCCATTACCACGCCTACCTTTTTATTCATACATCACCTTAGGTGCCGAAACGGAGAAAACCGACAATTTTATAGAGTTTTACCGACTTTGTCGAAACCTATTAATAATACCGGTTGTAATACGCTTTGAGTAAAGGCTTAGTTTGAAAGGTAAATATTATCCAGATGTATCGACTGGCTCTGTTTCACATTAGTCAGAAATAGTGATAATCCAGCAATATTTCGTAAATCCATTTTACGGTTGTGTGGTGCATTATAAATATCCAGTAAGCTTATTTTTAATTGATTCCAACCCGGCTTGAGCATGACTTCCAGGTTAAACCTGTCCGTATACTTAGGGCCATTGACACGGTGCTCAGAATCATACACTTTGAGATTAATTTCTAATTCGTCAAGCTGATCATTATGCAGACTTAAATTTAAATACCGGTATCTGGACCAGTCTGAATACAGTGCAATCAGTGAGATAGTAGGATATTCGCCCGGTGCAAATTTCACATATAGAGATGAAGCGCCGGGTTTGTGCGAGAGCTGCGAATCAAGCTCAAAACGCTCAATTTGAGAATAATCCCAGCGCAATAAATTTGACTCGGACTCGAAGCCGGCAATTAGTGGAAAATCAGAACGAATTTTATAGTCATCTCTAACTATATTAAATACCGGGTAAAGCGCTGCCCCTGCCACTACGAATAAAAGTAATGAGGCTACCGGGCGCCTGATAATACTTTTATCCGCCGGCATAGAAAACTGCACGACTAAAAACCCCATTAAGCCACCCAGTATGTCCATGACTACATCCTGCCATTCCATATAACGGCCGATAAATGACTGTAAAACTTCTATTAGGCCGCCAAGCACTATGCTTAATAACACACTAACCAAAAGCATTTTCAGCCATCCCTGCTTTTGTAACGTGGTGTGCGTTAACAGCAGCCACGTTAGAAAGGCAAAGAAAAACAAATGCCCTAGATTCCAGATGCTCTGTAAGAGCCGGTTGTTCTCATCAAGAGGGTTATTCAGAAACAACATTACTGTCATCAGCAATGTAATAGTAATGACCAAATTTCGCATTATAAGACGTGATAACCTCATTAAATTAAGTGTTATTTTAATATTTAATTTTTTAATAGCATGTTCAAAATAATTGAACTAATGTTTATTATTTTCAACAACTTACAAAACATTATAATTTGTTTAAATAGTGAATTATGGCCCCGTTCGGCGCTTTATTTGTAGATTTGCTCACAAATTTATTTAATTCTGCTATTTTAATTCCTAGCAACCATTAAAATGTCCTTCACCAACACAGTGCTAACAAGGATGAATATGAAAAACTCAAATCACCCACACTATACCCCTTCAGCACAACCGGAAGTTTATACACCTATTGCTAATTCATCCGGCTTATCCGACTTGCAAAAATATACCACTCATATGTTGAGTGAAGCCATTCCCTGGGGGTTTGCCAGCAGTAAACTAAAAGTGAAGCGCCATAAGCTCGATAACAATAACTGGCAGCTCACGGTTGTTAACCCGAAGACACTTAAAACGATTCTACAGGCTGAAGGCCACGGTGACACGGTATTTGCGAATGAAGACAATTTAGCACGCATGGCTGAAACCTTAATCGCTCAGGGCCTGACTATTCGCACCCAATTCAACGACTGATTTTTTCTCAAAATCACACCGCCACTTGGTCTCGCTACCATCCCGCGTCATATCAAATCGCCTGATACCCTGACGCAACCGCGTATTTGCAGATAACCGCACCATTCATCCCCCAAACGTGTGTAGGATTTTTCTGACATTAGTTTCAGCCAGATTAACAACCTGAGGCAATACCAACACAGTAAAATACTCTCAAACAAAAGATAATAAATAAATGAGAGCTAAAATGGACCTATTAAATAAGCTTCAAGACTTGCAACTGGAAATTCTAAATTTTGGCGATATTGTCAACCAGACTAAGAATCCGGCTAATTCAGATTTCCTCAATGCTTGCGATTTATTTAGCCAGCATCTGAGTTTTGAGCTGAAGACCATAAATTCCAGTATTTGTTTACAGGACATTCGTCCTGAAATGGAACAAACAACTGCCCAACTTTGCAAGCTAAGCGAACTCATTACTCCTGCTAGAAACAATTACCAGTGGCCGGATAAATTACTCAATTTCTGCGATCAGTTGCAATCACTAAAGAGTGAAGCGGCATGAAACAACAATCACCATCCATAAAGAGCACTCAAAAAAAGGCTTCATGCATTGATGAGATGGATACCTTGCTGAACCAGATTATTGACTTTAAAGAGCTTATTAATACCACTAAAAATGTCTCTGATCCGCGTTTTAAACAGGAGTACCACTTGTTTAAACAGCATGTGGAGTGGGCAATCGAAGACCTGAATGCCAGTAGCTATATTACCTCTACAGATAAAAACAAAATCAGCACTAAGTTAACTGGTTAATACGATATCTGAGACGACAGGTTTTTAGCTGCGGGTTTAGACCCGGCGTTTTTATAAGATTTTTGCGCAGCATACCTGAGCTAACGAGACGCCGGCAATACACACCAACAAAATTTTCATTCAAGCTACTGGTTAGTTGAAAACAGGAAGAGAATAACCGGCTCACCGATTTATTGGCAATACCCGCAGAACTTTTTAATTCATTTTTACTAAGAAAGTTTCGAACAACGACACCGTCATCGCTCAGGTGCTTCAACATACACAAAAACCATTTCTTATTCGCCGCAACTACAGCTGCTGGCTCACCGTCTTTTTCTGTAAATACATCATCAATAATCATATCAAATTTTTCGCCCTGATAATTATGCAGCCAGCAGATTGCATCATCCTGAATTAATTCAATTGATTTGTGTTTCAACTTAAAAAAACGTTTCGCCACTCGTATATGAACCGGATTCAGCTCTATACCAACAATTTTTTGTGGTGACACAAAATGCCTTAACAGATGCAGAACCGAACCGCCGCCAACACCTAACACCAGCACGCGTTTAATAGAATGCGCGGGATAAAAGAATGCCGGAAGCATTAACAGGTCCCAAACGTGACCGGTTAATAATTGCCGGGGATTATATTGACTATGAAAAACACTATCGGTATATAGGCGTAAACTACTACCGGCTGAGCGTACTTCATAACAGGTACCGTCAACCTGTTTACTCCATACCAGTGCCATTAAAGATTAAACTCCACAAATTTTTAAATACAAAATTAACTTTAATGACTATTAACTTTAGCCAGCATATAGTCAACCGCATTGCGCAGCTCTTGTTCACTGCACTTACTACAGGTTCCCTTTGGCATCATTGCGGTTGATGGAACACCCTTAATAGCTGACAAATATAACGCCTCGACACCTTTTGCTATGCGTGGTTTCCAGTTAGCCTTATCATTCAGCTTCGGAGATCCAGCGGCACCACTAGCATGACAGTTCTGACAGGTAGTTTTATAAACCTGTTCACCGCTCATAGCGGCGGCCTGCTCTGTAACCGGCCGGGGAGATTCAGATTGGGATTTTTCTGGAGCAACTGCTACGGTTTTTTCGGCGGCATCAACCACTGGTTGTTCTGTATTTTTTGTCGACCCAGCCTGCACTTTCTGCACTTTCTGCGCCTGTTCCACAGAAGGTACCTTCTTAGTTGTGTCGGTTACTTTTTCACTCTGCTCTGAATCACATGAAATCAGCAACAACAGGGATAGCCATAAAGCAATAATATTTTTATACATAAGTATTCCAATTTTTTAAATCGTTAATTAAAAATTACAGTGATTAAAGTACCGGGAAATTACACACAAAATCACTGCTGTCCCGTTAATGTTTCAAATAAGCGGAATAGCTGAGTCGAACCGCCTTATATCAATCATTAGCATCACTTCTATATCATCAAATTAGTTTCTAAATATTTTATAACAGAGTAACTGCTTTGCATCTACTTATTAACCTTTAAAAGCAGCGCTAACAACTCACGTAAATATTTAATCGCACTCGACCTGCTCATAACCTTACTTATTTTACACATTTCCTGAACTATTTTTTTCCAGTCATGCTTATAACGCAAACTCAGATGAAGCATTTTTTCCTGTGCCTCAGACAGCTCGCCGAGAAGTGATTTCTGCTGTAAAACATCGCTATTTATGTATCTTATTATGGCAGGCATACAGGCCTCATAATTACGATTATATTTCGCAAACGACTCAACATCAGCTAAATCGAATGGCGTCATATTATAACTGCCATTTTTTATATTTTCGACACTTACATTTTTCATGCTTAGATTATCGGTACTACCGTTTAATAAATGATGTTTTTTTATATCCTCTGATAAATCGGACAACGGCGCTTTCAGCCATAAAAATATGTTCAATGAAAACTTAAGCGCTAATTCATTAAACATTTCATCTACGCGGGAAGTTAATGATATTGCCATAATCGCCGAATGAGACGCACTAACATGATCACGACTAAAACCCACTCTCAACAATGATAACCCGGCTTTATCCCAGAAGTTTAACAGTGCTACATTTGCGGCAAAACTACATCCCAGTACATCGATACCTCTGGCCTGTTCAATGCTTATTACCTGTTGCAATAAATAACTTCCCAGGCCCTGTTGCTGTATTTCCGGGTGCACAGCAATTCGCATAACACGTGCATATTCAAATTCAGCTGCACTTTCATAACCGCTATGAAAACACAATGTCTGGGCCAACAAATGCCCTCTGGGACGTCGTTCTCCACGATAAACCGCAGTCGATAACGCAGCATCAAAACCACCCTCCTGATTAACGACCAGCACCGCCAGACAATGTTTTTTATACTCGAGGCTATATATTCTTACCGCTGTATCATCGAGTAAATACTGAAAATCAGCGGGACTGGTACGATAATGTGCCGATACCAGTAAAGAAAATATCGATGTCAGTTTTGCGCTATCATTAATCAGCTTATTTCGGTCAAGCTCAATACATTCACAACTAGACAGGTCATCCGCTACAACAGGAGAACTATTAACTTTAATATTTAAAAACAGAACCGATTCAATCCAGGCTTCCAGTGGATCATTTTCAGACCAGCGAACCGGTTGATGTAATTCAATTTTTTTCCAGCCGGGTTTGGCTTTATCCAGTAATTTATAAAACTTTAAAACAAAACCTCTTCCCGTACCTTCGTAGCCATGTGTGGTAGTTGAAAAAATAATTTTAGAATAATGCTCAAGCAGTGTTTCCAGCATAGAAAGTGGAATTACTGCTGCTTCATCAATAAATAAAACATCTGCTGCGGGCAAGGTTTCCAGCAAACTATCTGGCGCGATAAAATGCAACGATGAATTTTTGTATTTAAATTTTCCGCGTTGCGCTTCGCCTTGCTGACACTGATCATACAAATGAGAAAATACCGGGTCTGATACTGATAGTCTTGGCGCACTGATCAGTAGCTTATATTCACCCTGGTTAATTAGGTTTGCTGCAATTAGCCCCAATGATGATGACTTGCCCCGCCCCCGGCCAGACGTTAACACGCAGCAATATTCAGCGTTATTGTGTATTGAATTCACAATTGATTCTACCGCCGACTGCTGATCAGGAGTTTTATACGGTGGACTGTAACCATTAAAATTGGGTTGATTGATTTGCTGATTTTTTTCTGATGACGATATGACGTCTATCGCTAATACTTGCTCTTTAAAATAGTAAACACCCGGCCGATTAAACAAACACTTATCAATGTATCTGTTATATACACTCTGACTTTGGCTCCACACTTTATAATCCGGCAATAAAACAATTAAGCTACCGCCGCCACAGAGCACACCGGAGACCACGCCTAATGCATCGGGGAGAAACGAATAACGCATATCAAACACAACCAGATCATACTCTTCACCCAGTTTCGTTGACGCTTGCGCGGCAGACAAAGCCTTTTCAAGATCGTCTGAAATAACCAGTTTTCTGCGATGCCATAACTTATTTATAAACGCGTTAAGATTTTCGGTATTTTCATCACAGTGAAAAACAACCACATTACGTTGATTTTTTGCTATTAACGAAGATGACTTCGACTCTATAAATCTGGCAATAGAATTTAACAAATTAGTTAATCCCGGACGACTAACGCAATAAATAAGGAAAAATATATCATCATATTAACGGGTATTTTTAATGCCTTGTGATTCACGATTTTATTACTTAAGATAAGAAAATAAACTTCAAATATTTTGCTGCATAATAGCAAGACTCAAAAAGAAGGTATAGCTGCCATGTCTGATAAGCCAACAACCGATATCGCCCAAACCTCCGTCAGCGGATCATGTTTATGTGGAACGGTTAAATACACCGTTAGTGGTAGCACTAAACGTTTTTATCATTGCCACTGCCAACGCTGCAGAAAAGCCACTGGCACGGGGCATGCCAGTAACTTATTAATTACACCGGTAAGCGCTATTAGCTGGTTGCAGGGAGAGAAGGCTCTCTCTCGATATAAAGTCCCACAAGCGGAACGATTCTATAATTGTTTCTGCCAGCACTGTGGCAGCCCGATGCCAAGAGCGGTTGCAGAACTGAATGCGGTACTCATTCCTGCTGGCTCACTGGACACCGAACCACCCATTACGCCACAGGGACATATTTTTTGGGATTCAAGAGCAAAATGGTCCTGTGAAGACGATTTACCGGTATTTTCTGAATACCCACCGCAAACCTGAGGTATCACCATGAACAATATTATCAGCAGCACCTTTTTCTTATTTCATTTATTATTCTTATCGACAGCACTGGCCGGCCAGGCACAAATCGAAAACGTAACCGCAGAATGCGACTATAAACGAATCTGTAAATTCAGTGTCACCATTCGTCATGCGGATGAGGGCTGGTCACATTTTGCCAATGGCTGGAAAATATTTTCACCGGCGGGAGAGCTTTTAGCCCACCGCGCGTTAGCCCACCCACATGTAAATGAGCAACCTTTTACCCGGTCTATTAGAAACATAAAAATCCCGTCGGGCATCGACACTGTTGTTGTCAGGGCCAATGATTCGGTGCATGGCGAAAGCCAGCGAAAATATGTTATGAAGCTAATCTTCACGCCTTATTAGGCTGCATCACTACTATCTTCGCCAGCCGCCTTTTACCTCAGGGCAACTCTGGCTAAACACTCTGGAAACAAGTATTATGGCCGCCCGTTTTAATTAATTTAGAAATACATCCAGAGCCTTATGAGTGAACATAACGATAGCATTAAAACCCAGCATGAAATGATTAAACAGGGTGGTCAGATAGAAAAATTTGCTGACGCCATGGCACTGTTTTGCAAAGTTGAAGGCTGGAAGAAACTCAATGACAGCGAAGGCCAGCCGTTTAAATCATTACGCCACTATATAGAAGCCGAACCCCCTTATGGTGCCGGCTATCCGGGAAAAACCGGCATGGAAAAAATTGAAGCCTATCTTTCACTGAGCCCGGTTATCAAAGATTACTTTCAGCATTGCCATGCAAACTGCCTGTTTGAAATGGCCAAAGAAGAAGGTGTGTCCGCATCGGTTGTGGCTAAAAGAGAGTGGAATGATGTTAAGGGCGCCAGCCTGGCCCGGGCTATTCAGGAAAATCCGGAGGAAATTTATCTGGAAAAAGCCGCCGCCTATGTTGAAGGCAAACAACGCTCTAGGCCCAAACCCAGAACACCCGTTGCCAGTGCCCCAATACGATTAAGCGCAAGCATTAACCAGCCTTACTCTCTGGCTAAAAAAATAAAAGAAAACTTTAGCAAAGAGTTTATTCAAAGCTTGCTTAACGGATTTAATCTTGATTCGCTGAATGAAATGATAGAGCTTGAGCAGAAATTCGGTTTAGCCCTCGCAGCTTTTGAAAAGTCAAAACAGGCGGATGGCTGGGGCACTAAAAACATGACAGCACCTGAATCACTAAAAAATCGCAAACCTGTACTGGAAAAATCGACTTTCATTGGTGATGAAAATGAAGGTAAAAACATATTATCACTTAAAGATGATGAAGGTAAAATTGTTATTGTGCGGTTTCGTGGAACCGGCGTGAGCGGTTTATCTTTTGATGATAAGGATTAATGGTTAGGCCAAATAAAAAGTCAGCGAATATTTATCGCTGACTTTTATAAACTTACAACAATTTACTGACACTGGATTGCCGATAAGACATTCGGAATGACAGCCGGGTACAATTAACGCAATTGAAAAAAAGCTGATATTAACATCGCTTAACGATCAGTTAATGTTTTCAAAAATGCAATTAAATTTGCTGTTTCTTCGGGCTGCAAGTCAAGATTAACAGAAAGTTCATTTGCAATATTATCAGCTACTTCAGGCGTTCTAAAATCACTTGCAATCAAGTTATCATAATGACGAATGACATCATCCAGCGTCTGATAAAAACCATTATGCATATAAGGCGCCGTTAATTCGATATTACGTAGTGTCGGCGTGCGAAACTTTCCCGCTTCCGTTAACGTATCTCCCGCAGTAATAACCGCCGTATTACCTGCTACTCCCACATCAACAAAAGCTGAGTTTGCCATTACCGCCGGGTTACTCGAATTTGACGGCGTACCAATATTATAATAACGATGGTTAGTAAATAAAACACGCCCGCTATCCGGAACAGAGTGACAGTTAGCACATTTGGCTTTACTGCCCTTAAATAAAGTAAATCCGAGCTGCTCGGAAGCCGTAAAGCTTGCCGTACCCGCCATCACATCATCAAACTTCGATGAGAATGGACTCACTTCATCTGAGCTTTCAAATGCGGCGATGGCCCTGGCAATATTATCGTAAGCTGTGTCTGTATTATCAAATGCACCGCTGCCAAAAACCGCAATGAAGTCACTCACATAACTGCCGTTCTGTACTTTAGTTACTACCTCTGCCTTATCCGCATTGTTCATTTCAACCGGATTTAAGAATGGATCTTTCGCCTGCTCCATTAAATTAGGACGCCGGCCATCGAGAAACTGACCACCCTGATAGCGGGCAACTGTACCGTCTATTGTCGTATCTGAACTGGCAGCAAACACAGGGACAAATGCAGCATAGGCTGCAGTTGGCGCATTGCGATCACCGAAACTAGCGCTTTCTGAACCTTGCGAAACCGGTGCCGTTGAGCTTACCCGTGGATCGGCAAAGCCTGTAGCCGGATCATGACAACTACCACAGGACTGATTACTGCTACTGGACAGGGTTTCATCAAAAAATATCTTCTTACCCAGCGCTTGCATCTTTTCCTGCATCGTGGGGCCACTATCCGTTGTACCGCCGCCACTACCGCCACAACTACTTATAAAAACACCAATAAATAAAACACCCACTAATCTAAACTTCATGACACTACCTGCAACATTAAACGATATAACGTTACTTATAGATCAGTTTTTTATTCTTTGAATTGTGCAAGATCAAGTCTGAAAAGAGAAATTCAATATTATCTACTAAAACGTGCGACTCATCACGTTTTAGGTTTAAACTAATCGTCACCTTTTATCCACATATATACGTGTAACAAACTAGCCCTTGTACTGCTGTAAGATTTGCACAACATCCACACTGTAGTTTTTATACCACTTTTGTTTGCCTTTGCTTTGCGCATCAATGTGCGCCTTATTGTTCTTCCATGCAATTATGCTCTGTTTATCTTTCCAGTAGGACACCGTCAGTTCTTTGCCTGACTGCTCGACTGATGATATCTGCATACAGCCAAATTCATTTATCGCCAGATCACGCATTTTCTTTGCGGTTAAATAATAGTCTTCATCCGGATCATTCAGTTCCGCCGTAAAAATCACCGCATACATAGATATTCCAAAATATTTACACGTTATACAAGATAAGCATCTTATGGTTAAACCGATCAGTAACTGGCATTTCAGCTGGAGATATATTTACCACTTACCCAGCCTTCAGTTACATGACGGACTTTCACCCAACCCCCGTCTTTATCCAGAATTTCAACACGATCACCCTGTTTTAATGGCTCAGACGCCTTACCAAAAGAGGCATCGGGACCATTTCGAATATTCAATAACGACGTTGTCACAAATGCAGTTTTATCTAATGGTGGAAACAAATCTGCCGCCATATTTTCATTACGATCATTATCAAATAACTTTAAGCGCAGTTTATCTAATGGAAATGCCGGCCCCGGATCTGTTTTTCTCGATGGCGAAATTTCTTCATGGCCCAGCACTTCTTTGATCGGGTATTTATCACAGAGAACGGCACAAATTTCAAATACTGATTCAATTTGCTCTTCAGCATAACGGTGCCAGTACTTGGGTGTAGATTCGTTTCTATGAGTGGCTTTAACCACCTCATCTTCTTTATAGATGCGATTAAACCACGATAAAAAATGCCCGTTACCGTTGGCTTTTAAAATACCGGCATTATCAATTTCAATACCTATTGAATATTTATTATAACTGCTTCGATCTTTCCAGCTACTTCTACCGGCATGCCAGGCAACCGTATCAAAAGGCACCAGCTGAAAAATTTCACCTTTTACGCCAACCACCAGATGAGCTGATACTTTCTGTTTCGGATTACTCAAACTACGAACCGAAGACTCAGCCGATGCACCAGCCGTATAATGTATGATGATAGAGTCAGGCTGAGAGTTTTCCAGCTTACCACCCTGGTTAGGCGACTCTCGCCAATCAACATTATCTGCTTCTAGTTTATGATCTTTAATTTCCATGAAAACCTCCAGTCATTTCTGGATAACACATTATCCGCTAATTTTTTATACGTCAGGCTTTTTTACTGTGATCCGAACCTATGATCTGACTATCCTTTCGCCTGTGGTATATCATTTTTAGATAATTTAATTTTATTAACTTTTTCAAAGCCTCGACTACCAAAATAAAAGGCGTAAACGGTTACCAGTAGCACCTGTAATAAATCCTTCCAGGGTTGTATCAGTGCCACTTTATCCTCATCAAGTATAAAAATACTCAGGTAGGCTAACAGCACCGTGGATACCGTTAAAAAGATTAGCGACATGGGCCGCACATTCTTAGATAACCAGCTATCTGATTTCATATCAGCGACATGTCGGCTACTTATTTCAGTGTCATATTTTTGTATGGCATCAAGCTGAACTATTTTTAACTTATTTAATTCGGCTTCCATTGCTATTTTAAGTTGCCCCCTTTCTTCATCTGACGTCACTAACTTATCAATAGTATTACCAAAAGAATCCACTAAATTTGAAACATTACTGCTAAAAATATCTGATAACCAGGACATAACTGACTCCTTAAAACATTTAATGATCACCTGAAAACACAGGTGTCCAGCAATATGTACCAGACAACACCTGGAAAAACATATTCTGAAATAGCATTTGAAAATATTTAGTGAGAATAAAAGCCGGAAATGAAATAAACAATTAACGACAACCCTATGATCTGGTCATTTCGTAATTATTTAATTAAGCCGCGCATACTACTAAATACATCCATATATTCCCATGATGAAGCATGCGGGAATTGAGCTTTTATGTTATTGAATCGAGCTTATAAAATCAAGAACCTTTGACTTTATTATTTTTATAGCGACCATTAGTAATACTGCTTTAGCTCTCTATATTAGTGACTCAACGACTAAAAAAACGTTTTACTGATAAACATCTATTTTCGTCATCCCGGCATACTTTTGAACCGGCGTCTAGTGACTTTCATCCACACTAGCTCACTCGACACCCGCCAGAAGCACATGGCAATGATGATATTTTTATATCTTTATTATTAATCGAAAATTTCTTTAAACACAAAGCTAAAGTGCATCGTTTTTACCCGTGACCTGAGTCAACAAAATTTTTAATGATTACCCTGTTAACTTACAATACAACGTGAAACCTATTCTATTAATGCAGAACCCCATCCACACCAAAACCACCTGCATATTTTTTCATCACATCGCGAACCGGCTGCGGATAGCCAACCGCATCCATCTGCTGCATGCCCTCATTGAAAAACTGCTGACTGTCTAGCGGAAGATTTTTAATGAGTTGATCAAATACCTGCTGCATTATTTCTGTATTATGAGTTCGGGTTGCGACTATGCCCCAGTTTAAATTCAAAATCCGCCAGGGCCGCATCGGATTCGTGGCTTCCAGATCCTGCTTAATCGAAGGCTCTGTCACTTCGATAACACGACCAATAAGCTCACACAACACTTCCAGCTGCTTCGTTTCCTGAATGGTGTTGGCATAACTGGCAATCGCATTGACGATAATATCGAGCTTCTTTATCTGGCCACTATGCATTTTTAACCAGTTTGCTACAGGCAAAGACATACGGTGTAAATCCAGCATCTGCTTTTGCAGACCGCGTGATGCACAGCTTACTGAAATTTCATCCAGCAAATTCAACGCATAATCACCAATTTTACTAACCTCTTCAGCACTGATATTCGGCGAGTTATTATGACTCACATCTGAGCTCAAGCGTTGCATGATCTGGAAATTCTGGCGCAGCGCATCAATCATTTTCAAAGTTTGTTGTGACGTTTCGTTGTCAGCCGATTGCAGGCTAAGAATTAGCCCCTCAACGATTGATTCAAATGTCTGAATTAATTCACCAACACGGGTTTCTAACATTGCTTCTAGTCCTGATCTTATTTGGGCTATACTGACGAGCCCAAACCGTTAATGTAGAGTAATTTATGCGTATTTTACACACTATGCTTCGCGTAGGAAATTTAGAAAAATCTATTCGCTTCTATACTGAGATTTTTGAAATGCAATTACTCCGTAAAAAAGACTATCCGGAAGGTAAGTTTACCCTGGCTTTTTTAGGCTATGGTGATGAAGCCAGTAACACGGCCATTGAGCTCACCCACAATTGGGACACCGATAGCTATGATCAGGGTAATGGTTATGGACACATTGCTCTGGAGGTAGATGATGTTTATCGTGCTGTAGATGCGATTAAAAAGCAGGGGGGGAAAGTACTCCGGGAAGCTGGCCCGATGAATGCCGGCTCAACTATTATCGCGTTTGTTGAAGACCCTGATGGCTATCAGATAGAGTTACTTGCGCCTAAATAATCACCTAGCTGAGGTCATCGAGCATCGTCTCGGATACACGATTACGCCCGTCATGCTTACTTTCATACAAACACCGGTCGGCGGCTTTCACTAATAGTGCACTGGACTGCTCATACTCAGCTGTGGTGGTTGCCAGACCAATACTCACCGTTACCCATGGACTAACCTGTTCATTACCGGCTTTAATTCTAGCTTCTTCTACTGAACGGCGGATACGTTCTGCCAATAATCGTGCATACTCAGCACGCGTATTAGGTAACACAATGGCAAACTCTTCACCGCCATAACGTGCGGTAAAATCAGCACTCCGATTTAATTGTCCGGACAATATTTTACCAATCGCATATAAGCAGACATCCCCCATTTGATGCCCATAACTGTCGTTATATGCTTTGAAATAATCAATATCCACCATCAACAAACTCAATGGCGTATATTCACGCATACTTCGTTTCCACTCTTCTTCAAGCACCATATCGAAATAACGACGGTTATAGGTACCGGATACATCATCTATAATGGTTAAACGCGAAATTTGCTTAAACTGCCGACCAGAAAGACGCAGCACATAAGTCACAACCAATGCAATCACCGCAAAAATAATAGCGATAACGGAAAGTGTGAGTTGTCGCGATTTTTCATAATCAGCAACCACCCCCTCATAAACGTTGGACTGGCTATCTACAATTTTATCCAGCAAGCTCAATACCGTACTACTGGCTATACGTCCCTGCACAACAATAGAACGCAACTCCTCTTCACTGGCATTTGCCGACACCAGTCTTTCAATCAGATTTTCATGGAAGGGGTAAGCATGGGCGACCGCCTCATCGACACTCAGCAACATATCATGCAAATCAGTATTGGTGGACGTTTCCATCAATTCCTGACGGGCATGTGCATAAATGCCGGCAAAACTTCGAAAGCGTATAGACTCCGCATCCCGCTCGAATATCCCCTTCATATGCAGCATGCGCTGAATGGAAATCTCACGCTTTTGCACAACATCGCGCATAATCATAATTAAGCGCACCTGCTGACTATTATTTTTAACCAGATCAAATGCGGCTTTACTCCACACATCCACCTGAATAAGCAGAGCCATAACCACCGCAGCGCTCAGAAGTATGACGACAGCAAAACCCAATAAGGTTGTTTTAGATTTTAGAAACTTGGACAGTTGACTCATTAAAATTTTAAATTTTTATTTTGTATTATATGTACAATATAGACTGTTTTTAGCTAACAAGTAAGCCTTCTATGGATATAGTATATATTGACACCAATGAAGCTCTGGCGCTTTCATGTGACACCATCCGCCTGAGTAAAGTCATCTGCATTGATACAGAATTTCACCGCGAAACCACATATTATCCAGAACTGGCTCTAATACAAATTTCAGACGGTGAGAGAACCTGCTGTATAGATCCTCTTGGTATTACCGATTTCACTCCATTTACCTCACTGCTCGCAAACACACTGGTGACCAAAGTGCTGCATGCCAGTGGCCAGGATCTGGAAATTTTTAATCATCTGTTTAACGTATTGCCCTCACCCATGTTTGATACTCAAATCGCTGCCGGGCTGCTGGGCTATGGCGATCAAATTGGTTATGCCGCTTTAATTAAAAAAGAGCTCAATGTTAATATCGATAAATCCCAGACTCGCACCGACTGGTTAAAGCGCCCCTTAAGCCGGGAGCAGCTGCTCTATGCTGCCAGTGATGTATATTATCTGGCAAAAGCCTATCCGAAAATGCGACAACAACTCGAATCCCTTAACCGGCTTGAATGGTTACAGGGTGATTTTTCCGAACTCTGCCTACCAGCTAAGTATAACGTTGATACCACGCTGATCTGGAAAAAAGTCAAAGGCAACCAGAAACTACATGGCATCCAGTTAGCTATTTTACAGGCGGTTGCCGCCTGGCGCGAAGAAACGGCCCAGAAACGCAATCGACCCAGACGCCGGATTGTGCCCGACGATGCACTGATTGATATTTCACGCTTAAAACCTGACAGTGCCGATAAAATTAAAAACCTACGCTCACTCAATAAAACCCGCCTGAGCTCAGACGATGCCGCAGAACTTCATCAGCGCATGAGCAATGCCCTGCGCATGACGCAGGAATTCTGGCCTAAACACGTTAAGCGCCATAAATTAACTATGCGCGAAGAAGCCTTAATCGACACACTAATGAGCCTGCTGAAGCTAAAAGCCGATGAACACCGTATTACGCCATTGAATTTAGCTTCACGTAAAGACCTCGAAGAACTGTTACAGGGCAACACAGAGATTCCGCTGATGCAGGGCTGGCGTTACTCTCATGCGGGCCAGGTAATTGAACAGTTCTTAGAGGGCAAAAGTTTTCTGCAAATTAATGCCGGTGAACTACAACTGCAGACGGAGGGCAAGTAATGACTCAGATTAATGGTATTAGTGATTTTCTGAATCAGGCCGGCACAAAATTTAAAATTTTTGACATGGGTCGTCGAATAGAAGAAATCAGCCACGGTGATTTTTTAAACTTCGAACAGGGTGAAACCGCCTACCCGCTACCCTTACAACAACAGGCCTGGTTGGGTTTTTTAGTGTGGACAGAAGAAAAAAGCTCAGAACTCGTCATCTGGTTTTTGCGCTTCCCGTTAGATGCAGCAGGTAAGTTAACCAAAGGTATTCGTGATGATTTTGTTTTACGCCTGATCAATAAAGAAGGCACACAAGCACCACAACAGGATGAATCCAACCCCTATGGATTTAAACCCAAGCAGGAGCACATGGCCAGTTTTCATGCCAAGGCGGCCAAACAACTGGGGCAGCCTGCATCCAGTTATTACGAGCACAGCAAAGATTATTTCGCCGGTAAGCCGGGGTATGACCAGTGGGCATTTGTCGGCTTTCAGGGTATTGCCGATATCGCCACCCGCCTTGATGAAGGCAACAATTCATCACTGATTGCCGCCGCCATCGACAGCATTCCTGCACAGCCATTTGAAGCACTGGCACAATGTCTTGAGCATGAAAAAATTGACAGCCAGCTCACGCAATCCATTGTGCAGCGCATTAATAATGAAATGGAGAAAACAGCTGTTGATGCTAATTTCATTTCACTTTGTATACGCGCCATCTCTAACACTCAGGATCAAACCCAGCTGGAATTAAGTCTGAATAAGATTCTAGCCTCACCAACCGGCAACCATCCGGAAGTATTAGCTTCTATTTCAGGACGTGCCTGGCTTGCCTTAAAAAATACAGAGACGGTTAACTTGTTTCTTCAAGCACTGGCAAACTGCGATGAGGGTCAGGAGTTTTTCAATCTGGTAGTTGTAGATTTAATTAATATTCCGGGTATGCAGGAGAGTATTTTAACCGCCGTAAAATCCCCTGAACGCTCTGAGAAGCTATCGTTGGCAATTGGTGAGTTATTTAAAACATTCACTTAAGAGTAAAAATCATTTACGCTATTTTTTGTGATTTGTCACGGTCATACTTGATATAGCTATGTTTTAAACATACTATCTATAAAAGATAAAAATAATAAGCTGAAAACAATAAGCT
>CAZHEA010000014.1:0-31825 GCA_964531165.1 uncultured Thiotrichaceae bacterium | reverse complement strand
AATAAGCTGAAAACAATAAGCTAGAAACGATAAGCTAGAAACGATAAGAGATAATAAAAATGAGCAATGTGAGTTTATTAATCCCCAAGCTACAACATCCTGCCTTTACCCCCGAATTAGACGAAGTTGATGCACTGGCGACCGATCTGGTTGAAATTCCATTATTAGGTATGATTACCGCAGGTCAACCCATCGAACGCATTGAAACTCGTGACCAGGTAAAAGTCCCCGCCAATATGGTACGAAAAAACACCTATGCGCTTAAAGTACAGGGTCACTCGATGATTGATGACAATATTCAGGATGGGGATATTATTGTCGTCGAAAAACAGATGACGGCCGAAAATGGCCAGTCGGTTGTCGCACTCATTAATAATGAGCAGGTGACGCTGAAAAAGTTTTATATCGAAGCGGATGGGATTCGGCTGCAACCCGCAAATCCTGATATGGAACCGATTATTTTAAAAAATGAAGAAGTGCAGGTACTGGGAATTGTATCCGGGGTTATTCGTAGCTTTTAATGACTACCATTAATAAAAGTTAAAAACATGACTTTGTCATATCTATGAAAATACCCTAAGCGCACAGAATAAAACGCAACAGTCTCATGCGCTTTCAAAAT
The DNA here is from genome assembly GCA_964531165.1 of uncultured Thiotrichaceae bacterium. Taxonomy (GTDB): domain Bacteria; phylum Pseudomonadota; class Gammaproteobacteria; order SZUA-229; family SZUA-229; genus SZUA-229. The sequence goes on along the minus strand of CAZHEA010000014.1, from coordinate 31,203 downwards.
TTAAACAAACTTGTCATCCCGGCATGCCTCTAGCTGGGACCCAGTGACTTTAAACAGACTAAAGTCTAAAATAAGAATTCACTTTTTACATTCTGCAGCTATATATTATTTCACTGACTCATCAAGCTCTTTATAAGCGCCGACATAATCTTTGGAGAAATCTACAAAGTCATCGAATGCAGCATTCCAGTCACTATTTAAATCCGCTTCATTAACCCGCTTACCGTTAAAGCTAACGACTTTGTTCGCTTCTAAATCAAAGCTCTTTTTATATTCAATAAATGCTTTATCAATATCTTTTTTATAATCGGTAAACTCTTGTTTCAATTCCTGCTGACGTTGCTTTTCCTGTCGCTGATACGCTGCAAATTCATCTGCAACTGCAGCCGGCTTATAAAACTCATAAGCCGCATCGGGTGATTCAATATTCAACTTACCTTCCTGTAAAGCGACCTGCTGGTTGCCTTCACTTACATCGACAATAAATATTGTGCCGCGTATACCAATAGTGGCAAAACGAGTCGTCACTTTTCTCGATTTTTCTTTTCCAAAAACCTTGCGGAACACGTAGTAAACTTTACCGCCTAACTGTGATAACCAGCCAGATTTTTCAACCCGTAAACTACTTTTCTCATCAAGCACAGACATTGAACCATTATCAAATTCCAGAATCGCTTTACTGCCTTTTTGAGTAATAACGGTTTCATTACTGTTCACCAGAAATTCATTTGAATCGACTTTTGTTTTTTTGCCGCTGGCGCTGGTCACATAAACATCACCCTCTACCTTGACAATTTTAGCTCTCGAGCTTTCAGCATGTAACGCTGTTTGAAAAACAAAAAACGATAAAAGCAGTAGAATACTGATTAAGTTTTTTAAGTTCATGGGAAATCTATCCTGATATGGTTTTGTTACAATTCGGTTTACAACCTGTTCCTCACCCGATTATCTCCTCCGGGGTCCAGCGACATTGTAAAGCCATTAAAACACTATTAACTCACTCTACTTTTCTCACCATTAATCTATCTTAGCGCAGATTTAAGTTTATCGCATTAAGCAAAATACACGGCTTTGATTATCAATTCTGGCTATTGTGTCGCGCTTTTTCACGCAATTCCCATTGACGCAGCTTTTCTGGCAGGTCATCGGTATTTTCAATAACAGGAAACTCTTTACGATATTCTATCAGTGCCAGTTTAAGCTGTTCAAGCTGCCGGTTTTCATAAAGCCTCATTAGCTCGTCAATCTGGGTTTGCCGATTATTTTCTAGCGGTACTGTTGCCAGTGTAGCGAAACTTTTCATATTATTATGCGCAGCCGGTGGTAGCGTTTTTTCAGCTGCACTGGTATCAGCTGGCAGCTGCGTATGCTTTGACATTTGTTTTTGACTTGACTGGCTATTTAGCGCTGCAGGTTGCGATTTTTTCACGCGTGTTAATTGCACCGGTTTAGACGACAATTTGTGCTGACGGCGCGTTTCATATTTTTGCTGCTTGGCCATTTCTGCCTTTTGCATTAGCCGATGTCTGTCTAATCGTTGCTGATCGCTATTCATCTGAGTTTCAGCCTGTTGTGATGATGCGTCAGTTTCCAGCGTATCCATTGCATCCGCTTCGATTGCCATTGGCGCACTTAACTCAGGCTCAAATGCCAGTTTCATCACCACACTCAGACTTAAAACAATAATCGCAACCGCAGACACCGGCACATACCAGACGGACTTTCTACGTCTGCTTTCAATTTTCTGCACCGGGTTGTTTTCAGAGGCAGAGTTCAACGCCACATGTGCGGCCTGCAAGATACTTGCATCCAGAGATGGCGGTGGCAACTCTGTTGAAGCTGCCTTATATTGCGCCTGCACCTCTACAGAACCGGCATCCTGATCGAAACCCCTGCTATTTGATTTATTACTCATGACACCGGCCTCAATGCATGTAATATCCCCTGCAGCCGCTTCACGCCATAGCGTAAACGACTCTTAACCGTTTCACGGCTGACACCGGTCACCTCAGCAATTTGCGCAAGACTCAGGCCGCCATCTTCCTTTAATAAAAAAGCGCTGCGTTGCTCCTCTGGCAATTCTGCTATCGCCTGTTTAATTTTTTGATAGCTTTGTTTTTGTTGCAATTGAATTGATGGTTCATTAGATAACTGCACAGTATTAACAACATTGGTCAACACATTGCTATCTGCATGATTAATCGCATTGTGCTGATCGACTTGTGGGTCGACTTGTGGGTCGACTTGCAGGCGACTGTATTTTTCACTTCGCCAGAAATCTACCAGCCGGTTATATGCCAGTCGGTAAAGCCAGGTATTGAACTTTGCAGTAACCTGATAAGTTGAACGCGCCTTTATCAGCTTCATCCACACGTCCTGAAATATTTCACTGGCGAACGCTTCACGGTGATTCAACTGACGCAAAACATATCGATACAGTCCGCCTTTATGGCGTGCATATAACACGTCAAATGCGGCAGCTGTACCTTCCTTATAACTTAACATCAGTGCTTCATCATTTAAGTCATGTAGATTGTCTGAATTAGAACTTTTCAAATATAGCGATATCTTCTGTAACACGAATTTGAAATAACGAATTCGCGGCTTAAAAACTTACGTATTTTATGATCCATTCAGTGATTGAGCCAATGATACTAGTTGAATAAATTCTCCACGATAACCGAATTCATCATCACCTCTGGATTTTTTAGCCAGTTGCAATATATCATCATAGTTAAACTCACGCAGATGTTCACCACCGCGTAACTGTTGCGCAAAAGCCGCAACCGACGCTGAAAATTTAAAATTATTACTGGCCTGCTGAAAATTGTTTAGCACTTCATCTCTAGAAACTGCCCTCTCAACTAACTGGCTTGCAGACTGACTGTCTGCTTTATATCTTAAGCGCAGATAGGCCAGCTCACCCGCGTGTAACACAGCTTCGCTACCCGGTGTTTTTTTAGTATAACGATCTGCGTCTAAAAGTCTAACTGAACTATTTGTAAAAGTAACTTCATATAATGCAGTGACGCTATGACCTTCACCTATTTCACCCGCATCAACTTTATCATTATTAAAGTCCTGTTGTTTTAATGCGCGGTTTTCATAACCGATCAAGCGGTATTCCGCAACCTGATCGGGATTAAATTCAATTTGAATTTTCACATCGCTGGCAACTGTGTTTAAGGTAGCGGCCATTTCCTGCACCAGCACTTTTCTGGCCTCTTTTAAATTATCAATATAACTATAGTTTCCATTTCCGGCATCGGCTAACTGCTCCATTAGATGATCATTATAATTACCCTGCCCAAAACCCAGAGTGGTTAGTGATATACCGGTTTTACGTTTTTGCTCAACAATCTGTTTTAATGCATCGAAGTTTGTAACCCCCATATTAAAATCACCATCAGTGGCTAATACAATTCGATTCACACCATTTTTTATAAATGACTGTTGTGCCATTTGATAAGCCAGCTCAATACCACTGGCACCATTGGTTGAGCCTCCGGCGGTTAACCGGTCTAATGCCATTGATATTTCAGCCCGCTGATTACCCTTTGTGGGCTTTAGGACTACGGCGGTTGAGCCCGCATAGGTAACGATTGATATACTGTCATTTTCATTCAGATTATTAACCAGCAGTTTCAAGCCGGATTTAAGCAACTGCAATTTATCCCGGCTGTGCATCGAGCCTGACACATCAATCAGAAAAACCAGATTACTGGCGGGGCGTTGCTCGGTACTGTGAGCTTGGTATGCCTGTAAACCAATATGTAATAAATAGGTGTTTTTATTCCACGGTGTGGGTGCGATTTCGGTATTAATCGTAAATGGCTGATTTTTATTTTTCGGGTATTTATAATCGTAACTGAAATAATTAATCAACTCTTCCGCGCGCACCGCATCTTTACGTGGCAACTGCCCCTGATTTAAAAACCGTCTGACATTTGCGTAAGCACCGGTGTCCACATCAATACTAAATGTTGAGACCGGATTGATGCGAGTTTGAAAAACATCGCTGTCTTCAAAGTGCTGATAATTTTCACGATTTTCATCCACAGGATATTGCGAATAAATTTCAGGTGAATATAGCTTAGCCATTGTCATCGCATCAGCTTGCGCTAATAACGGCATGGCTCGTGATTTCACCCGTGCTACCTGTTGCTGTTCGGCGGATTTATGCGCTTCATGCCGGGCATCTGCCTCACTCGTGCCGAGTGAGCCACAGGCCGATAACAGAACACTGCCGGCGCAAATTAACGATAATGGGAAAGCTCTGGTAAATTGATTCATTGTAAGACTCCTAAGTGGTTTATAGCTATAAACGCTCGGGGAGACACAATGGGGTTAAAATATAATAATAAATGTAAACACTAACCGTAATCAGCCATCCTGCATTAAGGCTTCGATGGTTTCCCAGTTACGATCTTCACGCGAAGTGGCTGAGATTGAATGGTAAATCCAGTCTTTATTTAAGTCGCTGATAAATTGTGTGCAAAAATCCGGAAGATAGGTATATAGAATATAAATACGCGAACCATCGGAAGTCAGTACCGCGGCAAACACCGACATCTGTTGTTGCTGCAGCTTATCCTTGAACAGCATTTCCAGCTCATCCAGTAATTTACACTCTTCGGGATAGGGCAAACCATTTTCATCGATATCATTCAATGTAACCGCAATATTCACCTGATACATGTAACGAGGGTGACAGACATAATCTTCAATACTCTCGTTCAGCCGCACTCTTAAAGGTTTTCCTTCAAGCTGCTTTTCATATAAACCCCAACATTCCTGTAACGCCATTATCAACAATTCCCGCATTTACCAATGAGAGCATGGTTCATCATTTAGTATTAATAAAGTGAATATGAGCTTGAATCTAAAATTGAATAGCAATATCCCAATCTTTTTGATTGGCTCATTGAATGTATTTTACAGGTTTTTTAAAGGAATTAGCATAGAAATGCTTTATATAACACTAAAGCATATTAAGAAGGACCAACGATAGCCGTATAATTATTTGTATTTCAGTAAGTTATATATTTATGACCCATCTGAACCTGTCGGTATTATTAGTAATTCGACTGTTATTCAATAATATTACTCAAATGGTTCAGGTCATTGATCATTTTCCAGTCACCGCCACCCTGCTCAACTCGCAGCTGCCAGTCTGCAAGACGTTTCTGATACTCGCGCGGGTCAACATTATCACTGCTCAGCTTAGTAACATTAACTGCCACCACATGTGTGCCGTCAAAGCTGATAGGGAAATTACGCACCTGGCCTTTTTTAATCTCTTCTTTTAAATCAGAGAATATCAGAATATGTTTTTGAGTGGCGCGGGTTTCATTGAGGTATTCAATCGCCTGTAAAATACCACCGGTGATATCGGTATATTTACTTGGCTGAATATCTTTACCGAATTTTTCCACCGACTCTAAAAACGCCCGCTTCTGTGCATTTGCCATAGACGGACGCAAATCAAATGTCATGCGCGCGATAATATCTTTTTCATTAAAACTACCACTGTCAATTCGTGCCAGTGCCAGTGATTCACCGGGCTGTAATGAGCCCAACAAATAGCGCAATACCGTTTGCACCTTATCAAACTGTTTACTATAGGTACCGGATGTATCAACCAGCACATACACGGCTTTTTTCTCTCTGGGCTCAGAGCAACCGTGCTGTGCCAGCAGACTCATAAAAAGCAAAAAGCCTAACATGAAAAACAGGCCTTTCGCGACAACCACTTGCATATTCATTTATCGTCACCTACTTCGAACTGGTGGGTTAATACACCACTGATTTTTTCATCATTTTTAATTTTTACTTTTTCAAAAAAACTCGATTCGATTTTCAATGGAATAAAAATAATCAGATCATAAATACTCATCAATAACTTACCGATAGCAAAAATTAAATTAGCGATAAAGCGAATCACCACCACCAGCATATGTAGCATCCACACAATAAATAAACCACTGACCGTTCTGAATGAATGAATAAATGACTCCAGCGGAATCGCCACAAATGTCAGCACAAATGGCAGAATAAAGCCCATAATCATTTGCCCTAATGAAGGTATCCAGCGCAATGGTGGCTCGGCGACTTCTACACCGGTAAGTAATTGCGATAAGGCTTCACGATCAGATGCCAGCATATCCCGCATATAAGCCAGCGACGCTTCAATACCGGCAAAAATAAACAGAAAGCTAAGCATGATCCAGAAAATGATTTTACGCTTGTGATCTTCCAACAAATGAATAACCGGAAATAGCCGGGTAATCCCCACCGACTCCATTAGAAACAAACCTAAAATCACTTCTATGCTGATAATAAAAAGTGCCGATACGTCAGACGCGCGGATATTACTCGACCCCAGATAACTGGCGGCGCCCACCATTTCTTCCATTGGTAATGCCACTAGCTGGAAGTTAACATACATGCCGACGATCGCCAGACACAAAGCCAGGCCTGAAATGAAAAACTGTGTTAACGATGACGACGACAACATACGCTCCGCATAACCGGTTTTATTTCGAATATCTTCGTAGCCTTCCATCTGGCTATCAATAATCAATGAGCGCTGCTCCAGCCCGGTAATTTTACGCTCGACAGAATTCAAACTATTTGTCAACGAGCGCCAATAGGGCATCATTTTCTTTAATAAGCCATGACGCTCACGGTTGGCCCGGCGGTATTCCTGCAGATCTGTTTCCAGAGCCTTTTTCAATGTTGTGTGAATATCATTTAAAATTTTGGCCACCACCGGTGATCCGTTGTCCGGAATATCGGCAACCGCTTCTACGGCTTTCAACCATTCGGGAGGTTTTGGGGGGACTTCACTGGATTGCACATAATCTTCATCGATACGGGTAATCTGCTCTTTTAAATCACGTTGCAATGAGGGATAACCACTCAAGTCACGATTAACCAGCATTTCAACCCGTTGAAACTCCCGTTCAATGAAACGCTCTGCATGCTCCTGCCCCTGCGCCAATAACACCTCACGGTTACGTGACCGCAGCTGTTTTTCAGCCAACATGACCGACTGAGCCATCAGCCGTAACGCATTACGCAGACTACGTGCCAGCAATAAAATGACCTGATGTGCAGGCTGTCTGGCCATATACATAATAATAATTAAGAGGCTCGCCCAAATCAGCAGCGAAAGTTCTGCCTGGCCTTCAATAATGTTGGCCCAGAAATCAAAGGTCATACCGTGACTCCATTGTCAGTATTCTTTTTATAATGTGTAATAAGAGGATACACCAAAGAAAGGGTCTTCGCTAAATCTTAACAAGTTTATAAAGAATTAACGCTAAATACATGATACTGCTAACAAACTTAGTTCATAAACTATGGCTAAAGTCACAGTTTTGGTCTACTATTCAAATGCAGACTGATAGAAACCACAAAATCACTCAGACATTACGTCTATAGACTGACCCGCAATTATGACTAAGGCAGAATCCAGAAACAAAGCAGCAAAGAAACTTGCCACTGAAAAAGTGACAACGGAAAAAGCGCCTCTCATTGACTTTAAAAAGCCCGAATATTATCTCAACCGGCAACTCAGCCTGCTGGAGTTTAACTGGCGGGTACTGCAGCTGGCCAGAAATGAGAGCATTCCACTGCTTGAGCGATTGCGCTTTCTGTGTATTTTCAGCACCAATATGGATGAGTTTTTTGAAATACGGGTATCCGGTTTACAGCAAAAAGTTGAACTCGGTGCGCAGCACAATGAGCCTGACAACACATCACCCAAACAAATTTTAAAACTCATCAGCCAGCGTGCCAATGACCTGGTTGATGAGCAATACCAGTTACTCAATTTAATTTTAGATGAACATTTAGCCGCCGAGCAAATTCACTTTGTTCGGCGTACCGAATGGAACAGCTGCATGGACAGCTGGCTCAAAGATTATTTTAATAATGAACTACAACCTATCATCAGCCCACTGGCACTCGATCCTGCACACCCTTTCCCACGTGTCTTAAATAAAAGTTTACACTTTATTGTGTCACTCAAAGGCAAAGATGCATTCGGGCGTAACAGCGGTTTGGCGATTGTACAAATTCCCCGGGCATTGCCGCGCATTATTCAATTACCGTTTGAAGAATGCGATTGCGGACCGGATGATTTTGTTTTTTTATCATCTGTTGTGCATGCTTATGTGGGGTCGTTATTCCCCGGCATGAGCGTTAAAGGCTGCTACCAGTTTAGAGTGACTCGCAATAGTGACCTGTATGTTGACGAAGAAGAAATTGACGATTTACTGCGCGCCGTAGAGGGCGAGTTAGGCTCCCGTCGATATGGTGATGCGGTGCGTCTGGAAGCCGCACACGATTGCCCTGAGGACATCTGCAATTACTTACTCGATAAATTTGAATTAAGTGAGCAAGATCTATATCAGGTAGACGGGCCGGTGAATGTAAACCGTTTAAATGAAGTATACGATTTAATCAATCGCCCGGAACTAAAATACAAACCGTTTGTACCGGCAGTGCCTTCAAAGATCACTCTCAAATCAAATATATTTGAAGCCATTCGCAAGCAGGATGTACTGCTGCATCACCCCTATGAATCTTTTGCTCCGGTTGTGGATTTTATTCGGCAGGCAGCAAATGACCCGAAAGTACTCGCCATTAAACAAACTCTTTACCGTACCGGTCCTAGCTCAGCGGTGGTAAACGCACTGGTAAAAGCCGCTCGCCTTGGCAAAGAAGTCACGGTTGTGGTCGAGCTGCGTGCACGCTTTGACGAGGAAGCCAATATTTCACTGGCGGCAAAACTACAGGAAGCCGGTGCACACGTTGTGTATGGCGTTGTAGGTTACAAAACCCATGCAAAAATGTTACTAATTATTCGTCGTGAAGCCCAGCACCTACGACAGTATGTACATGTTGGCACCGGCAATTATCATTCACGTACCGCACGCCTGTATACTGATTATGGATTTTTCACCTCCAATAAAAAAATCTGTGAAGATGCTAACCGGGTGTTTCACCAGTTGACCAGTATGGGTCAAACCAAAAATTTAAATAAACTATTACAGTCTCCATTTTCACTGCAGGATGCACTGGAAGCTAAAATAGAACGCGAAAGACAACATGCGGCGCAGGGTAAAGACGGTCGCATCATTATTAAACTCAACTCACTGGTTGATGCGGAAATGATTAGTGCTTTATACCAGGCATCCGCAGACGGCGTGAAAATTGATTTAATTATTCGCGGTATGTGCAGTCTGCGTCCCGGTCTGCCTGGTGTATCTGAAAATATTAAAGTCACTTCCATCGTTGGACGTTTTCTGGAGCATGACCGTGTTGTGTATTTCAAAAACGATGAGAAACCGGAAGTCTATATTTCCAGTGCAGACTGGATGGAGCGTAATTTATATCATCGCGTTGAAATTGCAACGCCGATAGAAAACAAAGCGCTACAGGATCGCATCATTACCGAACTGGAATATTACTTACTCGATAATAAGCAGGCATGGATAATGGATTCGAATGGAAAATATACGCAAGCCGTTCCACAGGATGGAAAAGAAGCCTTTGTTTCTCAGGAAAAATTTCTGGAAGACCTGGCAGAAAGCAGTTAAAGCATTCTCTCTGTCTTCAGGGTTAATCCCAGTACCTGTAAGTACTCCGCCTCCTGCTCTAAATCATTAATCGTTAACGGATGCTCATTAAGCCATCTGTCAGGTAACTTTAACGTCAGCTCTTTGGCCTCTACCGATAGATTAATTGCTGGCAGAGTATTTTCAACACGGCTGCGATGAAAGATTGCCGACAAACGTAAAACTACCGCCAGATATTTTACATACTGATGTTCTTTATGAGGGTCTCTAAACACTTCCTTATTTATTTTTCCACGCTGTGAACGTACAATTGCAGCTACCCGTTGCTGCTCCTGTCGCGAAAAGCCCGCCAAGTCTGCATTTTCAATCACATATGCACCATGCTTCTGATAATTCGAATGAGAAATATTTCTACCTATCTCATGGAGCTCACAGGCCCAGCGCAAAAGATTAGATGCATTTTGAATATCATCAAACCACGAAGTTTTTAATTGCTGTAAAAAATCAAAAGCAGTTTGTTCAATGCGATGAGCATGTTGCTGGTCTGCATGAAAACGGCTGGCTAATGAGCTGATGCTTTTATTACGTACATCATTATTCTGACGACGCCCTACCATGTCATATAACAGACCTTCACGTAACGCACCTTCTGATACATGCATATGATCAATACGCAATGCTTCGAACACGCCTGCCAACACAATTAAACCACCCAGAAATACCGGCTGACGTTTTTCACTCAGCCCGGGAAACTCCAGTTTTTTAACCTTTTTAAATTCGCTGCATAAAGCGATTAAGCGGACAATTGACTCACGATTAATACCTTCGTTTTTTTGTAGCTTCATTTCTCGAATAACACTGGCTATCGATTTTATAGAACCGGAAGAACCGATGGCAGCCTCCCAGCCAAGCTTGTTATAGGTATAATGTATGGCCTTCATCCGCTGTAAAACAAATACTCTCGCCGCTTGCATACGTTTTGATTTTATTTTACCGTCTGCAAAAAAGTTCTGCATGATCATCACACAGCCCATTTCCAGACTGTTTAATAGTTGCGGCGTATAGCCTTCGCCAATAATTATTTCTGTACTGCCACCACCAATATCAACGATCAGCTTCGAGTCATGATCCTGCTCAAGGGTATGAGCTACCCCCTGATAAACCAGCCTTGCCTCTTCAAAACCTGAAATAATTTCAATCGGAAAACCCAGTGCCTGTTCAGCCTGAAAAATAAAATCTTCTGAGTTTTTAATACGTCTTAATGTGTTGGTACCGACTGTACTCACACAATGTGAATCAAGGGTGCGAATACGTTGACCAAACCGACTTAAGCTATCCAGTGCTCTTTGTTCAATTTTTTCATCCAGCTTGCCGTCACTATCCAGTCCTTCAGCTAATCTGACCATTTCGCGAATACGATCAAGAATCACAAGCTGCCCCTGATTCTCTTCCGCCACCACCATATGAAAGCTATTAGAGCCCAGATCAATAGCTGCAATTGTATTTTTACTTAACAATGAAACACGTCCGTAATCAATATAATTTAACGCATTATAAGCATTATGATAATCGTCTCACAATGTTTATTTAAACTAATTCAGTCTGACATTATATATCGCAATAACACCTTTGAATATTCAGTCAAATATCCATTCCGCATATAAAATGGCCTGTTTATTGCTCATTTTTCTAGCATATAAAATATTACATTAAATAAGCGTAAAAAGCAGACAGGATGTCATGTTATCTGTTACACAGCACCGGTTATCGACTAATTAGATTAGTAGCAAAAGTCTCGATTATGTGGAGAATATTCGAGTAATTCTGGTCTATAGTTTTATAAAGGTAATAGATATGTGTCAATATTTTTCATACCACTTTTGGTAGTCGCACAGCGGAGACAATGGCTATGAGTATTTTTGATCACTACACGCAACGTTTTGAAAACTCAAAGGAAGAGGAGCTATCACTACAGCAGTATTTAGATCTTTGCAAAAGCGACCCTCTCAGCTATGCCAGCCCAGCTGAACGCATGCTAAAAGCCATTGGCGAACCCGAATTAGTCGACACCCATAACGATCCGGGGCTGAGCCGTCTATTTCAGAATAAAGTCATTAAAATCTATCCGGCGTTTCGTGAATTTTATGGCATGGAAGATGTCATCGAACAAATCGTGTCTTTTTTGCGACACTCTTCTCAGGGGCTGGAGGAAAAAAAGCAGGTACTGTATTTACTCGGACCGGTGGGTGGCGGAAAGTCCTCTCTGGCTGAACGGCTTAAATCTTTAATGGAAAAAATACCCTTTTATGCCATTAAAGGCTCGCCGGTATTCGAGTCTCCTCTTTCATTATTTGATGTCAATGAAGACGGTGATATTCTGCAGTCAGACTACAACATTCCCAAACGCTATATTAATACGATTATGTCGCCGTGGGCGACAAAGCGTTTACAGGAGTTTAACGGCGACATCAGCCAGTTTAAAGTCATCAAACTTCATCCATCAATTCTACGTCAGATTGCCATCACCAAAACCGAACCCGGAGATGAGAATAATCAGGACATTTCATCACTCGTCGGTAAAGTTGATATTCGTATGCTAGAAGAATACTCACAGGACGACCCGGATGCCTACAGCTTTTCCGGCGGCTTAAGTCGTGCCAACCAGGGGTTGATGGAATTTGTAGAAATGTTCAAAGCACCGATTAAAGTCCTGCACCCGTTATTAACCGCCACTCAGGAAGGTAACTACAAAGGTACTGAGGGGCTTGCTGCCATTCCATTTGATGGCATTATACTGGCGCACTCTAATGAATCTGAATGGCAGGCATTTAGAAATAATAAAAACAATGAAGCTTTTTTAGACCGCATCTATATCGTTAAAGTCCCCTATTGCCTGAGAGTTTCAGAAGAGTTAAAAATATATAATAAATTACTTGAACACAGCTCGCTTCATGATGCTCCCTGCGCACCCGGCACTCTGGAAATGATGTCACAGTTTGCTATTTTATCGAGATTAAAAGAGCCTGAAAACTCTAACTTATTTTCAAAAATGCGCGTCTATGACGGGGAGAACCTGAAAGACACTGACCCGCATGCAAAATCATATCAAGAGTACCGTGACTATGCAGGTGTTGATGAAGGCATGGACGGCTTATCAACACGCTTTGCCTTTAAAATCATATCGCGTGTCTTTAATTTTGATAACAGTGAAATTGCGGCAAACCCCGTACATCTTTTATATGTGCTCGAGCAGCAAATTGAGCGGGAACAATTCCCCAAAGAACTGGAAGAAAAATACCTGTCTCATCTGAAAGGTTATTTAACTCAAAAATACATTGAGTTTATAGGCAAGGAAATTCAAACCGCTTATCTGCAGTCTTATTCAGAATATGGGCAGAATATTTTTGACCGTTATGTCACTTATGCTGACTACTGGATACAGGACTCTGAATTTCGCGACCCGGAAACCGGCGAAATGTTTGACCGGGGTTCATTAAACAATGAGCTGGAAAAAATAGAAAAACCTGCCGGCATTAGTAACCCGAAAGACTTTCGAAACGAAATTGTTAACTTTGTACTGCGCGCACGTGCTAATAACGAAGGCAAGAATCCGGCCTGGACCAGTTATGAAAAACTGCGAACTGTCATCGAGAAAAAAATGTTTTCCAATACAGAAGACCTGCTACCTGTTATCTCATTTAACAGTAAGGCATCTCAGGATGATCAGAAAAAACATGAAGATTTTGTATCCCGAATGGTTGAGAAAGGCTATACCGAGAAACAGGTGCGCTTACTCAGCGAATGGTATCTACGGGTTCGTAAGTCTTCTTAGGCTGCTATGGCATGGCTCAAATTGTAGACAGACGCCTTAATGGAAAAAACAAAAGTGCTGTAAACCGGCAAAAGTTTCTTCGTCGTTTTCGAAAGCAGATAAAAAAATCCATTGAAAAAGCCATTAGTCAACGCAGTGTTACCGATCTGGACAAGGCCGAGAAAATATCCATCCCTAAAAAGGATACTTCAGAACCTTTTTTTCACCATGGTCAGGGAGGACAAAAAAAACATGTCCATCCGGGAAATCAGGAATTCCAGCAAGGCGACATGATCTCCCGGCCACAGGGAGGAGAATCAGGACAGGGCAACGAGGCATCCGACAGCGGTGAAGGCGAAGATGATTTCGTTTTTGAACTATCACGCGAAGAATTTTTACAGTTTTTCTTTGAAGACCTTGAACTACCCAATCTCGTTAAAACTCGACTTTCAACCATCACCGAAACTAAAAAAATAAGAGCCGGCCATACTTCAGAAGGTAACCCCTCAAATATCAATGTTGTTCGTTCTCTCACCGGTGCTATGGGGCGTCGTATTGCATTACGTGGCCCCTATAAAAAAGAAATAAAAAAAATAGAATCTGAACTCGACAACTTGCTCAAACGCTATAGCGAAACAGATCAGATAATTATTGATTTACAGGACCGTATCATCTATTTAAAAAACAAAATTAAACGCATCCCTTTTATCGACAGTTTCGATTTACGCTACGACAACCGCATTGACCAACCTGTGCCGACGACTCGCGCTGTTATGTTCTGCATTATGGATGTTTCCGGATCAATGGGACCCGAAGAAAAAGATATTGCCAAACGATTTTTTATGCTGTTGTACTTATTTCTTACCCGCACCTATGAAAAAATACAAATTGTTTTTATTTCACATCACACGATTGCCGCTGAAGTCGATGAGGAAACATTCTTCTACTCCAGGGAAACCGGCGGCACAGTAGTATCCAGCGCATTGAAACTCATGTCATCTATTATTCAGGATCGTTATTCAGCAAACGACTGGAACATTTATGCCGCTCAAGCCTCTGACGGTGACAATTGGCATAACGACTCTAAAATATGTGTCGATTTGCTGAATAAAAACATCATGCCTTATGTTCAATACTATTCCTATATTGAGATAACCCCGGACCAACACCAGAATTTATGGGAAGAATATTCCCGCATACAATCGACGTGGGATAACTTCGCCATGAAAAAGATAGAAAAAATTGCAGATATTTACCCCGTATTCAGAAAGCTTTTTGAAAAACGTGACGTTTGATACAATGAGTGAAGTCAAAAAAAATACCCCCATTTCAGAAACTTCAGAGTGGACATTTGATCTGATTGAAAAATATCATGTGGAAATTGAGCGCATTGCTAAAAACTTCGGATTAGACACCTACCCGATTCAACTGGAAATAATCACTGCTGAACAAATGATGGATGCCTACTCTTCCGTTGGCATGCCTGTAGGCTACAGCCACTGGACGTTCGGCAAAGAATTTGTTAACACAGAAAAAAATTATAAACGCGGACAAATGGGACTGGCTTATGAAATAGTCATTAACTCTGATCCGTGCATTGCTTATTTAATGGAAGAGAACTCCATGCCGATGCAGGCACTGGTCATTGCCCATGCTGCCTACGGACATAATTCTTTTTTTAAAAATAATTACCTGTTTACTACCTGGACCAGCGCAGACTCAATTATTGATTACCTGCTATTCGCTAAAAGTTATATTGCAGAATGTGAGACACGCTATGGCGAAGATGCTGTTGAGAATATTCTCGACTCATGCCACGCTTTAAAAAACTTCGGTGTTGACCGCTACAAACGCCCACCAAAACTTTCATTGCAGGAAGAAAAAACCAGGCAAAAAGAAAGAGCCGATTACTTACAGTCACAGGTCAACGAGCTATGGCGTACTATTCCCGATAAGTTACAAAAAGACACTGAGTCTGAGCCTATGCGTTTTCCTCAGGAACCACAGGAAAATATTCTTTATTTTATCGAAAAACACGCACCGCTACTTGAGCCATGGCAAAGAGAAATAGTGCGTATCGTAAGAAAAATATCCCAGTACTTTTATCCTCAAAGACAAACCCAGGTAATGAATGAGGGCTGGGCAACTTTCTGGCACTACACTATTTTAAACCAGCTATATGATGAAGGTTTATGCACCGATGGTTTTATGATGGAGTTTTTACAGTCTCACACTAATGTAGTTGCTCAACCGGCTTTTGATAGCCCGTATTACTCCGGTATTAACCCCTATGCTCTGGGCTTTAATATGATGACAGATCTGCGTCGTATTTGTGAGAACCCGACCAGCGAAGACAAACAATGGTTTGCAGATATTGCTGGTAGTGACTGGAATGAAACACTGCATTTTGCCATGAAAAACTTTAAAGACGAGAGTTTCATCGGCCAGTATTTATCGCCGAAATTAATTCGCGACTTTAAGCTATTTGCATTGAATGATGATGACAGAAGCCGCCAGATTGAAGTCAGCGCTATTCACAATAAGAATGGATACCAGCATGTTAGAAGTACACTTTCAGAACAATACAATTTGAGCAGTAACGAGCCTGATATTCAGGTATATAACGTCAATGTCAAAGGCAGCCGCTCACTCACCCTGCGCCATACTCAACATTTACGCCGACCTTTAGACAAATCGGCTTATGAGGTTATTAAACATGTAGCTCGATTATGGGGTTTTGATGTCAAGCTTGAAAGTGTTGATGATCACGAAAAAGTCATTAAAACATTTTCATGTTCACCCCCGAAATTATAAACGTAAATATTTTTTATTATATTCAAATTTAGTTCTCAGCATTTGAAAAATACTCTTTAGTACCGCGCATTTTTATCACCAGCTCCAGCTTTTTTAATGCTTTTGCATAAGCTGCATATCTCAGACTAATGTTTTCACTTTTATGCTGGTACTGCCACATTTCATCAAAACTTAACTTTAATTTTTCATGTAAACGTTCACGTACCTGCTCCAACGTCCACGGGTATCCGGCTTTATTTTGCACCCACTCAAAGTAACTCACAATCACACCGCCGGAATTTGCTAATACATCCGGAATAATAACCGTACCTTTACTAAATAAAATTTCATCCGCTTCAGCAGATATTGGGCCATTTGCCACTTCCGTTATCCATCGGGCCTTTATTGTGTTTACATTACTGATAGTAATGGCGTTTTCCAGAGCCGCGGGTACCAGCAAATCGACATCAAGTGATAATAAATCTTCATGACTAATGGTTTTATAGGTATCAGATTCACACACCGAACTTGCACAGTAATCTGTATCGAATGAATGCTGCGAAACCTTATAAGCTTTTACCTCATCTACATTAAGGCCCGCCTGATCATATATCGCACCTTTTGAATCACTAATCGCAACAATTTTATAACCTGCATCAAACAGATTTTTTGCCACATTATATCCTGCATTACCAAAGCCCTGTATTGCAACACTGATATCTTCTGGCGCCTTACCTTCTTTGCTGCGTAAAAATTCCGTCACTAGAAATGCACCCCGACCGGTGGCTTCATCACGACCTAAGCTGCCCCCCATATTGACCGGCTTTCCGGTAATTACTGCCGGTTGCTTCTGACCTTTTATCACTTCAAACTCATCGCGCATCCAACCCATTATTCTGGCATTGGTATAAACATCAGGTGCGGGTATATCTTTATCCGGCCCTACAAAATCTGCCATCGCCCGCATATAGGCACGGGATAATCTTTCCAGCTCCAACCGTGATAATTTTTTCGGATCAACACTCACACCGCCTTTACCACCACCATAGGGCAGATCAACAACCGCGCATTTAATGGTCATCCATAACGCCAGTGCCTGCACCTCATCCTGTGAAACATTCGGATGAAACCTTATGCCTCCCTTACAGGGCCCTAGATGTGAGCTATATTGACAACGATAGGCCTTAAAATAACGGGTTGAACCATCATCCATTAATACCGGCAACGATGAACAAAGTGTTGCTTTAGGGTGCGACAAACTATCAATCACCTGTGCAGAAATACCTGATGAGTGGCCTAAATACTGTAATCGCTGGCGTGCGTCTGCAAATACGGATGTCATAATAATTACCTTAAATGATTAACCTGATGCTCTGTTTAAAACAGAATTTTTTTATTTACATAGGCTGGTCAGGCCAATGACAAGATTATCATTTCATAATAATTTTGGCAAAGAAAGGAGGCTGGAATTGATGATGGTTATCAGTTAAAAACGGCAGCTGAAAACACAGGTATTTTCAGCCACCAATTTATCGGCTAAGCCGCTTCTGATGATTTGGTATATGCAACTTTTCTGCTATTTACATTTTTACTGCTTTTTTTGTATCGCACATTCGGTTTGCGCCGGCGACTATTTGCCGGTTTAGCTGAACTGAATTTAGGTTTTGGAAGTTGTGCTTCAAGCCCGCTAATTGTGGTTAATTCATAACGCGTATCGACAAATTTCTGCACCCGATAAAACAGCTGCCAATCCTGCGGCCCGATTAGTGAGTATGCGGTTCCGGTAGAGCCGCCGCGACCGGTACGTCCGATGCGATGCACATAATCTTCTGCCTGCATTGGCATATCAAAATTAATAACGTGTGATAGTGTTCTAATATCCAGTCCGCGCGCTGCCACATCTGTCGCCACTAACACTTTTAATCGTCGACGCTGCATTTGTTCAATAACTCTACGGCGCATATTTTGACGCATGTCTCCATGTAATGCCGCACAGGCATAACCATCATCTTTGAGTTTTTCAGCCAGGCTATCAGCGCCTTTTTTCGTTGCGGTGAAAATAATCGCCTGCTCAACTGACTTATCAGACAACACATGCTCAAGTAGTTTACGTTTATGACGATAATCATCAGCCTGTAGCATATGCTGGGTAATAGAATCATGCTTAACCTTAACGCCGGCAATCTGAATACGCACCGGGTCATTTAGCAGGACCCGCGCAACCTTCTCTACCTGACCTTCAAGCGTTGCTGAAAACAATAATGTCTGACGATTATCCGGTGTTTCTTTTGCTATACGCGTAACTTCATCTACAAACCCCATGTCCAGCATTCGATCTGCTTCATCCAGTATTAATATTTGCACGCGGGAGAAATCAATACGTCCGGAGTTCATATGATCAATTAAGCGCCCCGGTGTTGCTACCAGAAAATCCAGTGGCTGACGCAACATTTTAATTTGCGGCGGATAGGGCATGCCCCCAACAATCGTCGTCGAACGCATACGCAAATATTTTGTAAACTGATAAATATTATCCGCAACCTGCTTCGCCAGTTCGCGGGTGGGCGTTAAGACCAGAACTCTAGGGCCATGACCCGGTGGCGCTTCTGTTTGCGATAAATTATGCAATGCGGGCAGCACAAAGGCAGCCGTTTTACCGGTACCGGTAGGCGCTGAGGCCATGACATCCCTGCCTTCAAGAATGCAGGGAATCGCCTTGAGCTGAATATCAGATGGCTCAGTAAAAGCTTGCTCACTAACAGATTTAAGTAAATTTGGATGCAGTACTAAAGAATCAAAAGACAAGCTGAGCCCCTAATTAAATAAATGATATATACGCTATCAACCTTATTTAGCGGGGCTGTAGGCGCTTCATGTGTAATTGCTTTTAAGCAAAAATGATCAATAAATTTTAAGATAAATCAGTGGAAAATGATACAGTATATTATAATATATTAAAATAATTTAATTAACCTAAGCCATAATATCTAAAAATTTTAAATAGCTTTTTCAGATTTAAATCATGGACTGCTGCATTACAATGGCGCCAATACGGCGTCAGCTCTGAATTAAAATGCACTAAACATCTGAGCTGTTGCCAACCTTTTAAAGCAAACTCCGTCATTTTCATTTCCAAACAAAAAAATACAATCCACATAAACCTTTGAAATTTCAGCATTATCTCTACAATTATATGTTTGCACCAGCATCCTTGCGTAGAGCATTACAATGGCTTTGTATATTACTGATTTAAATAAGGTATTTTTTTTAAAACATGCTATTATCTGAGATAATTATCAATTAAACCTGCGCACAACTGAACAATTTGAGGAAGCAACGGATGAAATTTAAACAGAATCTACTTCTGGCTACCGCAGCCATTGCACTACTAGTATCGGCAAATAGCCATGCAGGGCGACAGGGGATTAACTTTTACTATGGAGCTGGTACCGGTATTGGGTTTCTAAAAACAATAGACCCGCTACCCACTGGTGAAATTATGTTTGGTGTTGAGGAAGATGGCTGGGCACTTGAAGCCATCGGTTTTTCAAGTATAGAAATGGGCACTGATGACTCGGCTGTTAATGCATCCATTAACGGCAGCCACCTGGGAATTGCCTATCGAACCATTGAAAGACACAGAATGTGGTTTAAAATTAAGGTTAGTAATACGAGACTGAAGATTGACTACACCGACATCTCTGATTCTGGAAGCTCATCCGGCACTGGATATGCTATTGGCATTGGTATGCGCATGAGCCGCGAAGCCAGATTAGAAATAGATTATAACTTTTATGATAACAGCGATATACTCGATCCTCTTCACATGATCAGTGCCCATTATTTTTGGGGTGGCTCAGAATATCAAGGTAAGGCATTTTAATTTAAAAGCACACAATTTATAACTAAAAAAGACAAACTTCGGTTTGTCTTTTTTATTATATACAATAAAAAATTAACTAACTAACTGAGTAAGCTCTTCCAGCCTTTTTACGGTTCCAATGTCCATCCATTGACCGGCATATAATTCACCACTGATTTTATTTTCAGAGATAGCCTTTCTAATCATCGGTGCCAGAGGATATGCCTGTAGGTGTTTATGGCTATATTCCATCTGATTACTATTTTTAAAAAAAATCGCTGAATAAACACCAATCCCACTAAACGTAAATTTCGCATCCGCTTCGTTAATTAAACGATTTGCGGAAATTGCGAAGTCTCCTGCCGGGTTATGATCAGGATTCTGTACTAAAACTAAATGCGCTTTATCTGTTAATGGAAAATCATATAACTTTTGCAATGGATAATCTGTCCAGATATCACCATTAATTACCAAAAAAGGCTCATCACCTAACAGTGGTAACGCATTATGAATACCTCCACCGGTTTCCAACGCCTGTTCGCCCTCATCTGAATACACAATATTTAAATTATATTTATCGCCACTTCCAATCGTATCGATAATTTGTTGCCCTAGCCAGGCTACATTAATAACCACATTTTTAAAACCGGCTTTCGCCAGATTATATAAATGATATTCGATTAAATGTTTTGCGCCCGCCATTAATAATGGCTTGGGCGTGGTATCGGTTAACGGTCGCATACGCTCTCCTCTACCGGCCGCTAATATCATTGCTTTCATTGAATCAGTTCCAGAATCTGTGTATCTACGTTTATGTTTAGTGAAGACAATAAATTTGAAAAACTTTCCAGCTCAGCATAACGCTGACAAACATCTACCACATAAGCCAGTGTGCGCGGAATATCTTTCATATACCCTGACTTACCATCTCGATAATTTAAGCGCGCAAAAATACCAATGGCTTTTAAGTGACGCTGCATGCCCATTAAATCCAGTTGCTTTATAAACTGTTGACGATCTATTTTAAGCCTAGACATTTCTAAAAACTGGTCAATCCATTGCAATTGCTTTTCTCTGGGCCATGCAATGTAACAATCTTTAATTAATGATACTAAATCATAGGTTGGCGGCCCATTAACCGCATCCTGAAAATCAATCACGCCGGGATTGCTTTTTTCTGTCAGCATTAAGTTTCGCGAGTGATAATCCCGATGCACAAACACTGTCGGTTGCTGCAATGCTGACTCGGTTAAAAACGAAAACGTCTGTTCGATGATATTTTTTTGTGATTCGTCCAGCTTTAAATTAAGGTGCTGCGCAATAAACCAGTCACTGAACAAACTCATTTCAAACTGCAGCAGTTTTTCATCATAGGTGGGGATATCAGCCTGTATCGTTTGCATTTTTACAATCGCCTGAATAGCATCGGTATACAATACATTAACTGTTTCATTATTTAACCGGTCCAGATACGCGATTGAGCCTAGATCACTGAGACGCATAAAACCCTGCGGTTCATTAAAGTCAAATATATGCGGAGCCTGCACACCCGACGCTTCAATCAGCTTTGCGATAACGATAAAGGGCCGGCAATCTTCTTTATCCGGTGGCGCGTCCATAATGATCCAGCTTTTTACATCGGCTACTTTCTCAGTAGAAACTAACCTGAAGTAGCGACGGAAGCTGGCATCTGCAGAAGCCACTTCAATCTTAATATTTTGAATACCCAAATCTGATGCGAGCCAGCTTTTAATTGCCTGTAGTCTTGCATCACTTTTCATTGAAAATAATCCCGTTGTTTTTTAACATATCGAATTTATTAAGTTTTGTTATAATTTAACGAATACTATCAGTAAACACCCCCTAATATAACAATAGAGAACACAAAGATGATAAACAAACCCGTTGTAATAATTGGTATGGGCGAAATGGCGGGAGTTTTTGCCCGGGGCTTTTTACGTAGCGGTTATACCGTTACACCAGTTACCCGGTCGATGGACGTGCAGCAGGTTGCAAATCAAACCCCCGAACCTGAACTGGTACTGGTAGCAGTGGCGGAAGCCGATCTGCAAAATGTATTAAAAACGATACCTGACACATGGAAAGACTCACTGGTATTGTTACAAAATGAGCTACTACCAAATGACTGGCAACAGCACCAGCTGCAAGCCACGGTTATTTGCGTATGGTTTGAAAAGAAAAAAAACCAGGATTATAAGGTTTTAATTCCTTCTCCGGCCTACGGTAAAAATGCGAAGCTACTGGTAGACATTCTGGCATCCATTGATATTGCCGCCTGCGAACTCAATAGTGAAAACGAACTATTATTTGAACTGGTTGTTAAAAATGTATACATACTCACCACCAATATTGCCGGACTTAAAGTCGGGGGAACGGTTTCGCAACTCTGGCAAAACCATCAGTCTCTGGCAGAATCTGTCGCCGGTGAAATCATTCAGTTACAGAGTAAACTTTGCGGGCAGACATTTGACCGCGATGCTTTGATCAACGCCATGCTGGTGGCATTCGATGGTGACCCGGATCATAACTGCATGGGGCGCAGTGCGCCGGCGCGATTGCAAAGAGCATTGCAGTTAGCACAGGAATATCAATTACAACTACCGGTGTTAAATGAAATTGCTACCGAGACTACAAAGTAATTCAGTTTTTTTAATACTCTTCAGCAGATGATTATTGAGACGAATATATTAATCACTATTATTCCGTTAAGGTGAAAATAGCTGTCATTCCTGCGAAGACAGGAATCTAGTGGCTTTGAAATACCCACAGACACTGAACACCTGCCTTCGCAGGTATGACGAAGTATTATTTATATTGAATTAAACCAGCTCATCTGCAAAGCTCATGACGTTTTTTATATGCCCGGCATCGCTTACCAGCATTAACAACCGGTCTATGCCTATTGCTACACCAGAGCAGTCCGGCAAGCCGGCATTCAGCGCGGCTAATAATTTATAATCAATCGGCATGATTTTTTGCTGGCGCTGCTGGCGAATCAAATTATCATTTTCAAAACGCTGCGCCTGCTCAGTCGCATCGGTAAGTTCATAAAAACCATTTGCCAGCTCCAGCTCACCATAAAACAGTTCGAAGCGATTGGCTTTACGCAGGTCATCTTTATCGAGTCGCGCCAGTGAGGCCTGGGATGCGGGATAATCATATAAAAAGGTAAAGGCCTGTTTATCAAAACTCGGAGCAACCTTAACTAACATTAACCAGTCCAGCCACATATCTTTATCATCATCCATGCCCTGTGGCGTTTCAATCTGGAATTTTTCTGCACATTCTTTTAATGCATTGACATCTGATTCAAACGGATCAATTTCTAACTGCTTAATAAACGCCTGCTGATAACTAATGCGCTGAAATATATTTTTATTTTTCGGCATTAATAGCGTGATTAAATCCTGCATTTCATCCATTAACTGGTGATGATCAAAACCACAACGATACCATTCCAGTAAACTAAATTCCGGATTATGGTGGCGGCCGTTTTCATCGTCACGAAAGACTTTTGCAATTTGATAAATATCACCGCTGCCCGCTGCCAGTAAGCGCTTCATAAAATATTCGGGGGACGTCTGTAAATAACAGGTTTGTTTATTATATTGCGTTGAAAAACTTTCTATCTGCGGATCGGTAACCGCAATATCGGCAATAACCGGCGTTTCAACTTCCAGTACATTTCGCTCAGCAAAAAAAGCCCGCATGCTTTGCAGCATGCGGGCCCGTGTTTTTATATTTTGCAGTGATGCAGTAGGTTGCCAGCTTTTACGCATGAGCTTAAAAAATTAAGACTTCACTCTGGAAACATACTCGCCGCTACGGGTATCAATTTTAAGCATTTCACCTTCTTCAATAAACAAAGGCACCTTAACAACCGCGCCGGATTCCAGTGTGGCAGGTTTAGTTCCTCCCTGTGCAGTGTCACCTTTTAAGCCTGGATCCGTTTCCGTTACCGACAACTCAACAAAGTTAGGAACAGCCACCACTAAAGGCGCACCATTCCATAAAGTCACCGTGCATAATTCCTGCGCTTTAATCCACTTACCGGATTCAACCATGGCTGAATCCGGCGCACCGATCTGTTCAAATGTATTGGGATCCATAAAGTACCAGAACTCGCCATCGTTATAGGAGAATTCCATTTCAACATCAATAACATCTGCAGCTTCCACTGATTCACCCGACTTAAATGTGCGCTCAAGCACACGACCGGTTTTCAGGTTACGTAATTTAACCCGGTTAAAAGCCTGCCCCTTACCGGGCTTGACCAGCTCGTTCTCAATTATTGAACACGGATCATTATCTAGTATAAGCTTTAGACCGCCGCGAAATTCATTAGTACTGTAAGATGCCATGTGTTAAATAACCTTTATTCCGGCACTGACCAAACACCACCGAAAAATAAATATTGAAAAATAGACACTAAAAACTGCGCATATAATACTCGGAACCGCCCCACAATGCCAAAAACTATAACCATCAGCTCTGCTCAGTCTATTAGCAGCCTGCCATTTAACTGGCAACAGCAACTGGCACAGGCCCTTACTGAGCCAGCACAGCTTTTTGCAGCATTAAATCTAACCCCGCAAGACTTTGCTGACAACCGCTCCGCCAGCCTGCAATTCAGCATCAAAACACCCAGGGCTTATGTCGATAAGATGCAAAAATCCAACCCGCGTGACCCGCTACTGCTACAGATTATGGCGCAGTCGCAGGAAACACTGCAGGTAGCGGGGTACAGCAATGACCCGGTGGGGGATTTATCTGCCAACAAAACCCCAGGTTTACTACACAAATACCACGGCCGGGTTTTACTTATCACCACCGGCGTATGTGCCGTACATTGCCGCTATTGCTTCCGTCGCCACTTTCCCTACCCGCAGCAACAGGCAGGGCGTGAGCAATGGTCGCAGGCACTTAATTATATTCAGCAGGACACGAGCATTAGTGAAGTCATTTTAAGTGGCGGCGACCCTCTGGTGCTATCTGATGACCGGCTTGATGAGCTAATAACTCAACTGGAAAAAATCCCCCACTTAAGCCGCCTGCGAATACACAGTCGTTTGCCAGTGGTACTGCCCGATCGTATTACCGATGAGCTGGCTAACCGACTCGCCGTCAGCCGCTTTAATATATGCCTGGTGATTCATGCCAATCATGCCAATGAAATTCGCCAGAATGAGATTACTGCCTTGAACAAATTAAGACAGGCTGGCGTGCATTTACTCAATCAGGCGGTACTACTTAAAGATATCAATCACCGGCTAACTGACCAGATTGAATTATCTGAAGCACTCTATGACGCTGGAGTGATGCCTTACTACCTGCATTTACTCGATGCAGTGGACGGGGCAGCACATTTTGATGTTCATTTACAGGAGGCATCTGACTTAATTAAACAAATGCAGGCGCATTTGCCCGGATTTTTAGTACCCCGGCTGGTTCGTGAAATTAGTGGTGAAGCGAGCAAAATACCGGCAAATGAGCTATAAATCTATTTATTGCATGAAATTAGCTTAAAAAGCCGCAGTATCTAACTGTTTTTATTAAATATCTTGTGTAAATAGGATAGACTTAAACCTGTAGAATGCCTCCTGAGTAGCTCAGGGTATATCTCAGACAAATTAATGGATATAACGCTAAGCCAACAAACGATATGAAATTAAACGTTCCAGAACAAACCACTATCAATAGCGATGAGTTTCCCAATCATCCTCGCAAGCTAAAAAAATGGCTTGCGGGCTTAAAGCGTGCCAATATGGGCGAGTTCACCCGACAAATTTATAATGGTCTGTTAAGTTTAAACAGACAGGCAGTCAATCCAAAACAGCGTTTAGAAAACATGGAAATACTACGCGAACCGACACGTTATATTTTCAACCAGTTACACAAACACTTCATTAATCGCACCCTGCCATTACCTGAAAAAAGTCAGAAAATTATCCATTTGAATCAGGCGCTGTTAAACGAAATGGCCATCGGATATAAGATTCTTATATTTGAAGCTTCAAATAATCTGGCCAAAATCGATGCTAAAACAACACAAATAGCATGTGAACGCTCATTGCATTATTACTCTGAACTATTACTGCGCTCCAGCCAGATTTATTCTGAATTACCGAAAGGCGTCTGGTGGGATATTCATCGTCTGTATAGTTATGCCGAAGCCAAAGACCTGCACCGCAAAAATGTGAAAGATCCAGAACTTGCCATTAAAAGCATTACCACTGAAGACTATTACAAACAGATACTGCTGTTTTCACTGGCCCGCCCTAACGCATTACGCCAAAGCGATGCGGAGCGTTTATTTAAATCCATAAATGAATGGGGAAAGCTGACATCTCTGAGTAGAAGCCCGTCTAAAAACAAATTAAATCGATATTTTGTCAGTCGACTTGATGGTGATATGCCGCCCAATTGCGTATCTGAAAACGATTTGAAAAACTTGCAGCATGTCCGCTCCATTGAAACCTCTAGACTGGTTGAGTATTTGCAACAGGTTGATAGCAACACTAATGATTTACATTCAGCGGTCTCTATTGGTGACCTGGTTTCACAGGAAACGATTCGAACTCTGGTCTCCTCCTGGAGTCTGTGTGCAAAGCGACGTTTTTCACGGGCCGAGCGTAAAGACGACATTCGAGTTTCAATTGGGCTCAAACCCGTTTATGAAGCGATTAACGAAGAGATCATTCCACCTAAGCCAAAAGATAAAAAGCCCGGAAAAATGTTTTCACTGGAATCTATTCCTGAACATGAAGTTGTAAAAAAAGATGTTTTTGCACAACAGGATCCAACTTTGTTTATTACAGACCCCAGTGCAGGCAATGACAATGACCGTTCTGCCGGAGCCTGGGATATGGTGGCAAAAGGTCGCACATTAACCGCCAGTTATGCCAGCGAGCTTCAGGAAAAAGATAAAACCATTGGTGAGCTTCACAAAGAAGCACCGGATATGCACTGGAAAATAACCAATGTCAGTGCCGGTGGCTATTGCCTGCACTGGGATTCAGAATTACCATCACGGGCGCTGGTTGGTGAACTCATCAGTATTCGAGAAAAAGAACCTGACCACACTTATCAATGGCGTGTGGGAGTGATTCGCTGGATGCAATACAGCCAGTCAAATGGCTTAGAAATTGGGGTACAGGTACTCTCCCCTAAAGTTATCTCATGTCGTATACAACGTTTAGAACGTAAAAATGAAGAACCGTTTAACTGCCTGATGCTACCCGGCATTAAACCCATTCAACAACCTTCAACTCTGCTATTACCGGCACATGCGTTTCGTCGCGGAAATATTTTAAATATGCACGTTTACGAGCGCGACATGGAAATCAAACTCGGCACTATTCGCGAACATACCGGTTCATTTACACAATTTCAATTTTCACAAATCAATGAACGGGACATACCCGACGATGAAGATAATGGCAACAGTGAGAAATCAAGCAAGAGTAATATTGATAACTTTGACTCTATCTGGTCGTCACTTTAAATGATCACTGGCAAACACCGTCTGGAATTGACTAGTTTAGAATTAACACCCTGGAAACTTAAGCTGTGGATATAAAGAAAAAAATTAATATTTTTATTATCGATGATTCATTTAATAATGAAGAGAACATTATTAAGCTTATGCGTACCGCCGGTTATGCGGCACATATGACTCGTCTAGAAGATGATGAGGACTTGATAGGCGCACTAAAAAAAACCACTCCTGATATCATTATTTATTCCAATGGAATGGAACTAATTTCATTACAGGAAACAATTAAATGCATTGAAGAGCATGCCGACGAACCAATACCGGTTATCGCCGCCAATCGTCCGGGCCATGACACTGACGTTACTGAAGTTATGCGGGCTGGCGCAAAAGACTTAACATCATATGATAACCCGTCACATCTTGAAATGGTTATTCACCGCGAAGTTCAGGCTCACTCCAGTATCGCCAGTGTATTTAAACTTGAAAAAGCCATAGTAGAAACAGAGAAACGTTGCCAGGGTTTATTAGATTCCTCCCGCGATGCCATTGCCTATATTCATGAAGGCATGCACGTATATTCTAATCACTCATATATGGAGCTCTTTGGTTTCAATGAATCTGAAGATCTCGAAGGCATGCCAATATTAGACATGGTTGGCGTTGATGAACGAGACAGCTTCAAAAGCATTCTACGCGACAACAACAAAGCCAATAGTAAACCTACTGACAAGCTAGAACTTAGTTTAAGTAAAGCAGATGGCACTGAGTTTAAAGGTGCAATGGAATTTTCCTCGGCTAGCATCGATGGCGAACCCTGCACACAAATTATAATTAGAACTCAAATCAATAACGAAGCACTTGAACAACAACTGGCTTTAATGAGTCAAACCGACTCAATTACAGGTTTATACAATCGACAATATTTTCTTGATGCCCTTGAACAATCGGCAGAAAAAGCCAAAGCTGGAAAGCTCACTGCTGCAACTTTGTTAATTCATCTCGATAACTTCAATGAAATAAAACAAAGCGTTGGTGTTGTTGGATCAGATCAATTTCTAAATGAAATTTCCAGAGAATTTGAAAACTCAATTAATGAAGATGATGTATTAGCTCATTTTGAAGGCAATACTTTTTCCATTATTGCGTATAACAAAAACATAAAAAACATTAGCAAATATGCAAAGAAAATAGCCAGTATTGCACATGAATTTATTGCTAACATAAATAAGCATTCATTAAACACAACCTGTACTGTAGGCGTTAGCCTGCTTGATAAGAACACACCTGACACCGGTGAAATTTTATTACGTGCTGAGCGTGCAGTCAATGAAGCAGGTGAAAAAGGCCCGAACACTGTTGTTGTTTATCAGCCTAAAGAAGGCGAGCTAACGCAGAAAGAAATCGACGCCAAAGTCGTTAGCGACCTTAAACT
Source organism: uncultured Thiotrichaceae bacterium (assembly GCA_964531165.1). Taxonomy (GTDB): domain Bacteria; phylum Pseudomonadota; class Gammaproteobacteria; order SZUA-229; family SZUA-229; genus SZUA-229. The sequence continues at coordinate 2,202 of CAZHEA010000014.1, read as the reverse complement.
TGCCCTCAAAAACAACCGTTTCGTTTTATACTATCAGCCAGTTATTAGCTTACATGGCGACACCGATGAACGTTATGAAGTGTTCGTTCGAATGCTCGATAAAGACGACAATATTATTTTACCACTGGAGTTTTTACCAGCAGCTGATCGTACTGGCATGTCTGTTGCGATTGATCGCTGGATATTACTTAACACTATCATTACATTAACCAAATGCTGGAAAGAAGGTAAACGTACTTTGTTTTTTGTAAAACTAGCCGCCAACTCACTCAAGGATGACAGTTTAATGGCATGGCTGAAAGAGCAGCTGAAAAAATATAACGTACCTAAAAACAGCCTGATATTTGAAGTTAAAGAAAGCGTTGCGGTAACCAGTTTAAAGTATACCGCCGAGCTGGCAAAATCATTACAGGAGCTTAACTGCGGTTTCGCACTTGACGATTTTGGCACTGGTAAAAATCCATTTGAATTATTAAAGCATATTCCAGCTGATTACCTGAAACTGGAACGCTCTTTTATGGAGGATCTTTCAACCAGCACCGAAAATCAGGAAGCCGTAAAAGCCATAACTGAAAAAGCCATGGAACTAAACAAACTAACCATTGCACAGTGCGTACAAGATGCAACCAGCCTGTCTGTTTTATGGGGTATGGGCATTAACTTTATTCAGGGAAATTTCCTACAGGAAGCATCACCTAGCCTGGATTATGATTTCACCTCGATGGCAGGATAAATTCCATCGATTGCAAAATTAATTGGTTTAATGCATTTTTCAATAAACACTATCAGAGCCAAGAACCAATAACTTAAATACCCGCCTGTACTATCTGCAATCGATACTGCAGGCTTTGACCTCTAATTAAACTCACTACTATTTTTCAAAGCGGCAATACGTTCCTGCAATGGAGGATGCGTCATCAATGCTGCTGCGATACCATGCTTTAAGCCACCGCTAATTCCAAAGGCAGCTAATTCACCGGGCATATCAACTGCAGCATCCTGACCCAGCTGCAATTTTTCCAATGCCGCAATCATCTTATATTTACCCGCTAACCTGGCACCACCTTCATCAGCCCTGAATTCACGTTTACGTGAAAACCAGGCAGCAATCATAGCAGCAAACACCCCTAGTATCAGTTCACTTATAATGCTTACAATAAAATAGCCTATACCAAAACCACGTTCGTTTTTAAATATAACACGGTCAACAAATGTGCCAATTACCCGCGAAATAAAAATAACAAATGTATTCAACACTCCCTGTAACAGGCCCATCGTAATCATATCACCATTTGCAACATGGCTAACTTCATGACCTAACACAGCCTCAACTTCATCGCGTGTCATATGTTGTAGCAAGCCAGTGCTTACTGCCACCAGTGCATTATTTTTATTCATACCAGTTGCGAATGCATTCGGTTGCGGCGCATCAAAAATACCGATCTCAGGCATACCAATGCCCGCCATTTCCGCCTGTCTGCTAAGTGTATCAACTAACCAACACTCTTCATTTGAAACTGGCTGCTCAATTATTTTCACACCCATTGATCGCTTTGCCATCCATTTAGAAATAGCCAGCGAAATGAATGAACCTGCAAAGCCAATGATTGCAGCCATAAACAACAGACCACTAAGATTGATACCGACGTTCTCATTCGCCAGCATCTGGTCAATACCAAGTACGCGCATTGAAATGCTCAGCACCGCCAATATGGCAATATTAGTAATTAGAAAAAGGCCTATTCGTGAAAACATATTATCATCCTGTATTAACAATGATTATTTAGTAGATGTGGGACTACTTGAAAAAATTCAAGCTGCGCTATTAAATAATAACAATTTTTTAGACGTAGAACGGGGGAAGGCAAAGACATGAAGTCAACTGCACTGATTAACTGGGAACCAGCTGTTTTTATCACATAACTTTTTTTCGAAGCAGAGGTTCAATCTTCTGTAGATGTGTTATCGAGGCAACTTCCTGAAAATCAAGCCAGGCAAGCATGGGTAAATCATAATGGCTTGAATCAACCATCACCCAGCAATTTTCTTCTAGAATCAACTCCATCGACTTCAGTGCTGGTAGTTTTAATCGCAGAGGAAAATTCACATGCAAATTCACCCTGCGCCACAGATTATATAAAGCCGCATGCCGATCCAGGGTTAAGCAATAAGTGAGTACACCTGTGCTATACAGCTCTTCTA
>CAZHEA010000013.1:0-53764 GCA_964531165.1 uncultured Thiotrichaceae bacterium | reverse complement strand
GGCACCGCTAACACTTTATGATCTTCACCTGCCTCGTCTGTCATTTCCAGCATACCAATCGGTCGACAACGAATTACCGAACCGGAAATCAATGGCACCGGGGTGACAACTAATACATCAACCGGGTCGCCATCCTGCGAAAGCGTATGCGGCAAAAAGCCATAATTACAGGGATAAAACATCGCGGTTCCCATAAAACGGTCAACCATCAATGTTCCGCTGTCTTTCTCAACTTCATATTTTACCGGCGAGCCGTGAGACGGTATCTCAATAACGACATTAATATCGCGGGGTACATCTTCCCCGAGCGGGAGATTATCAAGATTCATACTTTTTTTACCTTATTATTTACTGTTCTTGCGAACTTTTTCACTTAATCTGGGATTATATCAAGAAGCGGCACCAGAGAATACTCGACATATTCTGCGCATTGATTACAATCCGATGCTACCAGCAATAATAATCCTTAAAAAAACCCGTAACCGGGGGGGAGAAAAAGGATATGAGACTCGTACTACTAGGAGCACCTGGCTCCGGTAAAGGCACACAGGCCAAACTATTAGTTGATAAATTAAATATTCCGCAAATCTCAACCGGCGATTTATTACGCGCGGCAGTGGATGCGCAAACCCCTCTGGGCAGACAGGCAAAAACCATAATGGATGCCGGACAACTGGTCCCCAACGACCTGGTGCTAGGCATGATTCGCGAACGCCTGAACAGCACCGATGCCCAATCCGGCTTTATTCTGGATGGGTTTCCACGCAACACAGAACAAGCTGTCGCCCTTGACGAGCTACTCAATAGCATGTCATTACCTATTCAAAAAGCCATATTACTTAACATCGATTTTGATATTTTAATGCAACGCCTCACCGGCCGTTTAACCTGTGAAGACTGCGGTGAAGGTTTTAACACCTTTACCAATCCACCGTCAATGGACGAAGAATGTGATAGTTGTGGTGGAAAACTGCATCATCGCTCTGATGACAATGAGGAAACAATAGGCCGTCGCCTGCGCGTTTATGAAACGCAAACTCAGCCAGTCGTTGACTATTACTCAAGCCAGGGGAAATTATCCACGGTAGAAGCCAAAGGAGAAATCAAAAACATTTTCTCTGCTGTACAAATCGCATTAAAAAGCGCACGGCCGGACACCCGCATTAAGACCACCGCACCGGCGACACCAAAAACCAACGAAAAACCGGTAACGGCTCAAAGCATTGAGAAACCAACAGAAAAGCCGGTTATTTCGAGTCCACCGGCTGTTTCCAGCAGCACCACAACAAATACTGAAGAAGCTATCACTAAGCCCGCTGAAAAGGCTGCTGCGACTAAAAGCACAATGACAAGCAGTAAATCAGAGACCACTGAAAAACCAGCCAAAAAAGTGGCTCCCACAAAAACCAGAGTAAAACCGGCTAAACCTCAAAAAACCGCTAAGAAGGCAGTAAAGGCGGCCTCAAAAACGACCATGTCGAAGAAAAAAGCACAGCGCAAAAGTCCGCCGAAAAAGACACTGGCCGTCAGCAAAAAAACCACAAAACCGGTCAACGACAAAGATCTGCTTAAATCATTAAAAGTAGAGTTACAACAACTTAATACTGAAATAGCACAAACAGAGAAACGTTGTAACGCACTCATAAATATTGAGCTAAATAAAGACCGGCAACGCAAGCAGTTATCTGCGCAGTGGGACAGGGATATGGCTAAACGACTGAAGAACATCAAATAACCTGGCCTGTTCGCTTGCTACAAAACGCTAACCATAAAGGGCGCAATATAGCGCCCTTTATCATTATGTAAGAATAACCGACAACCACGTTCACAGCATCTTATTGTTTTAAATAAAAAAAACCCTTTAAGTGCCTTTTGTCACATATAATGTAAATTAATCCGCCATCACAAGAACATCAGTTAACTCTTTGTTTAGTAACATAAAAACAGAAAAACCCTGTTCTATTGTGAAAGTTTTTTTTACACTCTTTATCTAACCCATCCCTCTGAATGACATAAGCTACTGTTTAGTAAAAAAATATTTAAAGTGGAATACAATGTGCTTTAATTTTCCTTCACCGCTTCTAACCAGCAACATCAAACGATTTGCAGGCTGTCAAATACAATGCGGCAAAAAAACTAAAATTTCATATTAAATGATAAAATAAAAGGAAGAAGCGACTCATCGAAAAAGCTGAGCGATCTGCGTATAAGGAGACATACAAATTATAAATTAGATTAACGGATTCAAATTATGCGCTCGAATACGATTGCTGCTCTCACCTCATTTGCAGGCATATTAATAGCCTTAACGCATATTAATGCATATGCAGATAGTCGCTCATCACCAGGCGAGCTAAATACCCCTGCCAGTACTACAGCGTTAACATCGCCAAACACTCATACCACCCCCCTAAGAACATACCAAACTGCTTTAAACTATTTACTCGGTCGCAATGGTGCTGAAAAATCGGCGGAAAAAGCCGCCAGTTTATTTAAAACACTGGCTGAGCAGAACTGGAGCTCAGCCCAACACATGCTGGGTAACATGTATTTACGCGGAAAAGGTGTAGAAAAAAATGACCTACTGGCTTATAAGTGGCTGAGTCTGGCCTCTAAAAACAATATGCAACTGGCTAAAGCGATACACAATAAACGCCAACAGCTATATATTAACCTGCAAAATAATCTGTCCTTGCAATCACTACATAAAGTTGAATCATGGATTGCTGAATGGAAGCCTTCTATTAGTCATAGCCGGTTAAACTAACTTTCTGTTTATATAACACCATAAAAAAGGACGCATATATGCGTCCTTTTTTATGGTGTTATTTAACGTTTCTACTGGAAATAACTCAGGACTTTTCTTCCGATTTAGCCTGCTCCGCTTCAATATCAGCTTTAACTTTATCCATATCCAGCTCTTTTACCTGCTGAATCACCTGCTCAAGACCGGAGGCTGGCAACATACCGGCTTCTGAAAACAACACAATTTGCTCACGGAAAATCATCAATGTGGGAATCGAACGAATCTGAAAGTGCGCACCAATTGCCTGTTCGTCTTCCGTATTAACCTTAGCAAAAACAATATCCGGATACTTCTCGGAAACCTCTTCATAAACAGGCCCAAAAGATTTACAGGGGCCACACCAGGGCGCCCAAAAATCAATAATTACGATATCATTTTCAACAATGGTTTTTTCCAGGTTTTCTTCATTGAGCTCAATAGTTGCCACAGGCGTATCTCCGGTTTATTAGTAATGTAAATGATGAGGAGGATAATTTAATAAAGGTGTACACCTGCATTTATGAGCACCCCATGCATTTTACGAAATATTAACATTAACTTATATTTGGGTCGAGTGACATAATTCAATAGCCATTGCGTTTTTTTATCTCAAAATAGCCTAAATACTAATATATGGCAGATCACACCACTCATCACTCAACATTAACGCTGGTTATCGATCAGGGTTCCCACGCCAGTCGCGTGGCTTTATTTTCTCAAACCGGTGAACTGATTTATTTAAAATCAAATAAAGTGTCAACCCGCTCTGCAATTCTACAATCCGCTGAAAGCAGCTATGACCAGGATGCAAATGAAATCCTGCAATCGATTATAAACTTACTCAATGCAATACCAGCTGAATTAACCCGACAAATCAGCTGCGCCGGTATCTGCACCCAACGTTCCACCATTGTTGCCTGGAATCGAATAACAGGTAAACCACTCTCTGCCGCCATTAGCTGGCAGGACACCCGCTCACAAGCGTTAATATGCCGGCTTAAGCCGCATGCAGGAGAAATCCAGAGCATTTCCGGCCTGCCTCTCTCCGCCCATTACTCTGCAGGAAAAATACACTGGTTACTCAATAACAACTCAAAAGTCGATCAGGCCAACCTACAAAAACAACTCTGTATCGCACCTCTTGCCAGTTACCTGCTATTCAACCTAATCAAAGAAAAGCCCGTTATTATTGATCATAGCAACGCTCAACGCAGCCAGCTATTTGATATTCACACGCTCAACTGGTCGAACACGCTACTCAAGCACTTTCAAATTGAACCTCACATTCTAGCGTCCTGCGCTCCGGTCATGCATCATTATGGACACCTTAATTTTAATAACATTCCTGTCACCTGTGTTGTCGGCGACCAGAACGCGGTACTCAGCGCCTATCCAAAACTGACAAAAAAACAGGCTCTGGTTAACATTGGCACCGGTGCATTTATTCTTTCACCGGCATCCGGGCATAAAAACGAAAACCCTAAGCTGTTACACACACTGGCCAATAGTGACCAGCAAAATACCTGCTTCGTTAGCGAGGCTACGGTCAACGGTGCCGGCGCTGCATTGAGCTGGGCTCAAACACACGACCCCTGTGATCAGCTTTTCAAAAAGCTCCCGGGCTGGTTAAAACAGACAACATCACCGCCTATATTTATCAATAGCATTAGCGGGCTAGGCTCCCCCTGGTGGTGCAATGGAGGTAAAGCTGAGTTTATTAACGCTACAAAATCAACTCAGGCGGAGCGTTATGTGGCGATTATTGAAAGCATTGTTTTTCTGATCTATCACAACATTCAGCAACTCAACCACGCCCCTGACACCCTCTTTATCAGCGGCGGACTATCCCGATTAGATGCCTTATGTCAGAAACTCGCCGACCTATCACAAGCCCGGATCGAGCGCTTCGATGAGACCGAAAGTAGCGCCAGAGGCTGTGCATGGCTGGCAAACCAGACTTGTAAAAACAACAACTTGAACTGGAAAACGCTACCGGTATCTCAAGCGTTCAAAAGCTGTGATACAGCTCATAAAAAATTAAAACTGTCTCTGCGTTTCCAACAGTTTGTCGGAGAATTAAACAAGCGCTGCTCAAATAGCTAGACTTAATAATATCCGCAATTCACTATTTTGAGTCACGCATGGCAATACCTTATCTTGTTGCACACCGGGGTCTGATGGAAACCTACCCAGAAAACACAATGGTGTCCTTAGAGTCCGCTTTACTCAGTGGCGCAACCTACATTGAGTTTGATGTACAGTGTACTGCTGATGGTCAGCTAGTGGTGTTTCATGACACCGAGCTTTTACGCACCACCGGTGTTAAGGGCAGCTTATTTGAAATGACCTATGACGAGCTCAAACATATTCGCGCACACGAACCCGAACGTTTTTCTCTGGCATTTTTCAACCAGCATATTCCCTTGTTAACTGATGTAGTAAAACTACTACAGGCACACCCGCGGGTGACAGCCTTTATTGAAATCAAGGAAGAAACTTTAAAACATTATGGTACCAACCAAATCATGCCGGACCTGTTAAAAATACTGGATATCGTGCACTCACAATGTGTGATAATTTCATTTGCTGAAAGCGCAATAGAATACACTAAAAATAATAGTGACTTTTTAAATGGCTGGGTTTTACACAATTACAATGACATCAGCCATCAAATAGCCAAAAATTTAAAACCAGATTACTTAATTGTCAATCACCGTAAAATCCCAAAAGATACAGACCCATGGCCGGGCAACTGGCACTGGATGGTATATGACATTACCGACCCAGAACTGGCACTACACTATGCTAGCCACAATATCCCGCTGATAGAAACCCGTAATATCAGCCGAATGCTTGAACATCCCGTACTCGCACTGAATTTGTCGTACACTTAATATACTTTTTTCTTTTTCGTAAAAGAGCATTATGGCCGACAGTCAACTCTACGACATTGTTATCATTGGCGCAGGCATACAGGGTGCCGGTGTCGCTCAGGCGGCGGCTGCCTGCGGTTATAAAACACTGGTTATAGAAAAACACCCGGAAGCCGGCATGGGGACTTCCTGCAAATCCAGCAAACTCATTCATGGCGGCCTGCGCTATCTGGAAAGCGGGCAATTCAAACTGGTTAAAGAATGCCTGAAAGAGAGAAAGTTATTATTAAACAATGCGCCTGATCTGGTCAAAATGGTCGCATTTTATATTCCGGTATATGCCAGCAGTTTACGACCCGTATGGTTAATCTGGCTTGGGCTGTGTATCTATTCGATGTTTAGTTTCAAACGATTTTTTATGCTAAAAAAATCCGACTGGCCACTACTTGATAATCTCGATTTAAGAAACATCAAAACTGTTTTTAAATATTATGACGCACAAACAGATGATAAAAAACTCACCGCGGCCGTCGCTCGCTCTGCACAAAAACTGAGTGCTGAAATTCAATACAATGCCGAATTCATATCATCCTCTGCTCAGAAAAATATTCATCATTTGGTTTATCAAAAGGATCAACAGCAACATACGCTAAAATGCCGCTGCATTGTAAACTGCTCCGGCCCCTGGGTAGAGTCAACACAGAAAAAAATTTCACCCGCATTAAAAATTCCTGTGGTTGATTTAATTGCCGGTAGTCATATTTTAATTAATAAAAAAACCCAACGTGGCATTTATTATTTAGAGGCTATTGATCGGCGGGCGGTTTTTGTGATGCCGTGGAAAAACAGCACCACCTTAATCGGCACCACAGAAAAAGCCTACACCGGCCATGCAGACCATGTCGCACCAACTGACGCTGAAAAAACTTATCTACTCGAAACATATAACCGTTACTTTAACGGTGGCGCAACGGATGAAAATATTATCGATGCATTTGCCGGTTTAAGAGTATTACCCGCCAGTAGCAAATCCGCCTTTAATAAATCAAGAGAAAGCTTAATTGTTTCCAGCTCCACATTACCGGCACTGGTCACACTCATTGGCGGTAAGCTAACCGCTTACCGCGCCAGCGCTGAGGACGTACTTAACCATATAAAAAAACAACTCGGCGCCTCCAACACCAACGCTGACTGTGATACAAAAAAACTGCCGTTATAAGTACGATACAGATACAAACACCAGAAAAACCACCGTACACAACGATTTTGCCATACAAGCGGGGCTATGTTTTTATTCCCACTTCCACTACAATTCACGCAATTTTAATCGACACAAATTTCAGGTAATTCTTATGGCTTCACTTCAGGCTTTAATATTCGATGTAGATGGTACACTGGCGGACACAGAGCGCGATGGCCATCGTGTAGCATTTAATCAGGCATTTGAGCAGGCTGGATTGGACTGGAACTGGACAGTAGAACTCTACGGCGAACTTCTGGCAGTAACCGGCGGCAAGGAACGCATGGCATATTATCTGCAAAAATTTAACACCGACTTCCCCACCGACGATAAAACACCGCTGATGATTAAAGAGTTACACGCATCAAAAACTCAGCACTATACCGAGCTATTATCGACCGGTGCTATCCCATTAAGACCCGGTGTCGAACGCCTGATTCACCAAGCCCGTGAAAATAATATGCGTATTGCCATTTCCACAACCACCACACCGGCAAATGTAACCGCATTACTTGAACACGCACTGGCAAAAGGTTCCAGCGACTGGTTTGAAGTGATCGCCGCTGGTGACATCGTCCCTGCTAAAAAACCCGCCGCCGATATTTATGTGTGGGCGCTAAAACAACTGAAATTAAAAGCCGAAGACTGTCTGGCATTTGAGGATTCGGAAAACGGCATTAAGTCATCACAGGGTGCTAACTTAAAAACCATTATCACCATTAATGATTACACCCGCTCACATGACTTCACCGGTGCAGCACTGGTACTCGATCAAATGGGTGAACCGGACAATGGTTTTACCACTATTAGCGGCAACAACCACGGTGCCAGTTTTATCGATATGAAACTGCTACAAAAAATACATGCAGCCGACTAAGTTAAACCCGCTGTTGTGATGAGCCGGATTTATTTGACCGCAAAAAACATCAGCGCTTTCACTAGAGATCATATAGCTTCAACTTAACAGGCACCTGTCATGTGGTTACAGAAAGAGTTCAGACTCTCAGCAAAAAGCAGAGGCTTTCATTTAGTTAGCCACGAAATAATAAACTTATTACCTGACTTTAGCTCTATTGAAATAGGCCAACTTCATCTTTTTATAAAACACACCTCTGCTTCATTAACGATTAATGAAAATGCTGACCCGGACGTTCGCCGTGACCTTGAAAGCCACTTCAATGAATTTGCTCCAGAAAATGCACCCTACTATCGGCATACGCTTGAGGGTAGCGACGACATGCCAGCGCATATAAAGAATTGCATATTAGGCAGCAGCCTCACTATTCCCGTTAGCAACGGTTCACTCAACATGGGTACCTGGCAAGGGATCTATTTGTGTGAACACCGAAATCAGGCATCTGGCAGATTACTGGTAGCGACTTTGCAGGGTCAGTCCTATAACCACTAGAGAATCACCTTCCAGACATATTTGCCTTTCTGCACCATCATAGCGCCTTCCTGACAATCTGCTTTTAAGCATTTGATTTACTTTGCTAAAGCAGGTTATGCTGTAGACCACATATAATAAATATGTGATATTTTAGTGCATGTTTCCCCTTTGCCAGCCAACTCAGGACGATTAACAATTACTACGCTATACTTTATTTATAGCCTCTGAAACAGGATTAGACTCATGTCAGATACCGCACCACAAATCAAGAATGACGAGCTTTATCGCTTGCTGCGTGAGGGTAAAATGGATGAATTTAATTCTCGCCGAGAAAGTGGTGAAAATTGCGACCTGACCTCTGCGGACTTTCGCAGCGTTGACTTAACCGGGCTGAACGCCAGCGGGCTGGACCTGAGTCACTGCTATTTCAGAATGAGCAACTTACGTGGCATTGATTTCTCTAATACCCGGCTAGAAGGCGCCAGTATTCACGGCGCCCAGATTTCCGGCGTATATTTCCCCAGCGCGCTTGATGCCAATGAAATACTGTTATCACTTGAGCACGGCACACGCATGAGATATAAGGCAAACCATTAAATGACAACAACAGATATCAACAAAAAAGCCTTTACCACGTTACTGAATCAACCCGATAATGATATCAGTCTGGCTCAGGCTGCACTGATGATTGCCAGACTGGAATACCCTAACCTCGATATTAATGATTACCTGGTGAAAATTAACCGCCTTGCCGAAGAAATCAATAACCGGCTTCCCGCCACTGCCAATGCAGCAGAAATTTTAAAACAGTTAAATCATGTACTGTTTATTGAAAAAGGTTACGGTGGCAACACAGACGCTTACTATGACCCGCGCAACAGTTTTTTAAATGATGTCATTGAACGTAAGCTGGGAATCCCCATCAGTTTGTCTATTTTATATATTGAGCTGGGGCACGCACTGGGCTTACCGCTAACGGGTGTTTCATTTCCCGGACACTTTCTGGTTAAGCTTGAAATAAGTGATGGTGCCATTGTGCTGGATCCCTACTATGGCGGCATATCTCTAGACGAAGAAGATATTGAAGATCGCCTGCGGGAATACTATGGTGCAAAACTCGACAAATCCCGCGCGCAGGGTGTGCTCGCCAGCAGCTCTAACAAAGATATAATACTGCGTGTCATGCGTAATTTGCGAAACCTGTATATACAGGAAAAAAACTGGTTAAAGGCTCTACCCATTGCGGATATTATGGTAGAAATGGACACCGATCAGCCTGATGCACTGAAAGCCAGAGCCGCCATCTATGATCAGCAGGAATGTCATATTCCAGCACTGGCAGACTATAGCGCTTACTTAAAACTCACCCCTGCAACTCTTGGCAATCAATTTATCCGTGCGCGCGTTATTGATCTGGCTAAATCTGTACGTAAAGTCTGCTAATTATTGATTTATCTTTTGACAGCATGCTGATAATAAAATTAAAATATGCTGCGATAACAACGCCTCTAAACATCATAATAATTATTTCAGGCGATTTTTTTGATCCTGCACAGTAAGCAGCTCGCTCAAAACTTTTTAACGGCTTAAACTCAAAAACCAAATAATGAAAACATCAAAACCACCCGTAGTACTTTGCTTTTCGGGCCTCGACCCAACCGGCGGAGCAGGCATACAGGCAGATATCGAATCTATCGCCAGGCATGGTTGCCATGCAGCACCTATTATCACGGCCAACACCATTCAGGACACGCATAATGTAGTGAGTTTCACGCCGATAGACCCCAGCACTATTTTGAAACAGGCGCGAGCCATATTAAGAGATATGCCGGTTAGCGCTATCAAAATCGGCATGCTCGGTAGTGGCGAAACCGCCGAAGCTATTTATACACTTTTCAGACAACATGAAGATATTCCCGTTATTTTAGACCCGGTTTTAATCGCCGGAGGCGGATCATCACTGGTAAAAAGAAATTTAATTGATGCCATCAACACACTCATTATTCCATACACTTACATAATGACACCCAATATTCCTGAAGCCCTGCTGCTCACCAATACCAAAACGCAGCCTGAAACCGCAGCAAAAATTTTAAATAAAATGGGTGCCGAGCATGTTTTGCTCACCGGCACCCATGCTAAAAATTTCGATGTTATTCACAAACTTTATAGTCAATACGAAATTCAAAAATTTTACAAATACAGAAGACTTGATCACCAGTACCACGGTTCAGGCTGCACCCTTGCCGCAAGCCTTGCCGCTCTTGTCGCTCACAAAATGGAGCCCCTTAACGCCTGCCAGAATGCCTTAGACTTTACTTACAAATCACTAATGAATGCCAACAAGCTGGGTAATGGCCAGCTTATTCCTAATCGAAATATATGAAAAAACTTCGCGGCCTCTATGTCATCACTAATGAAACCTTGATGCCTGAAAAAAAGTTTCTCAGCATGGCCGGTGCAGCAATATGCTCCGGCATTTCGGTTATTCAATACCGTGATAAAAGCACAGATAAAACTAAACGAATTTCACAGGCAAGCGCACTTAAAAACCTTTGCGATGAGCACAATGTGATTTTTATTATTAATGATGACATTAATCTTGCCAAACAGGTTGATGCAGATGGTGTTCATATAGGAAAAAACGACGTAAGCCTAAAACAGGCCAGACAGCAATTAGGCGCAAACAAAATCATTGGTGTAAGTTGTTACAATCAGTTAACGCTTGCAGAGAGCGCAGTTAACGAGGGTGCAGATTATATTGCCTTTGGCAGTTTTTTTGGCTCAAACATCAAGCCTGATGCTGCCGTAGCCAAAGCAGATATTATTACATCATTCAAGCAAAAATTTGATACCCCGGTATGCTGCATCGGCGGCATCACCAGTGAAAATCATTTACCTCTCAGCCATGCGGGCGCTGATATGCTTGCAGTTATCAGCGATATATTTTCACACTCTTCAAGTGCCGATATAACCTCTTCATGTAAACGATTCTTCATGACAACACTTGAACCACAATAGATGAAGTAAAAGCCACGCTTTCAATACATAACTCTAATGCTTAATAAATTCATTACATCACTATCAAATGACTTAGATAAGATTATAGAAAAAAGAAAAATACGTATCATTAAAGCTTATTTTTAAACTGTTTTTTAGCGCATTTTTTATAACAGGCACAGTCAATGGTGTGATCATTCACCATGCCTACCGCCTGCATATACGCATAACAAATGGTTGCGCCGACAAACTTAAATCCGCGTTTTTTCAGATCTTTGCTCATGACTTCAGATACATCTGTCATAGACGGAACATCCGACTGTTTTTTCCACTTGTTTTTAACCGGCTTGCCACCAACAAATTGCCAGATATAATCAGAGAAACTTGCGAACTCTTTTTTCACTTGCAGAAATGCTCTGGCATTTGTCACCGCCGCATTCACTTTTAATTTATTTCTGATAATTTCTGGATTCTGCAATAGTTTATCTATTTTTTTCTGGGTATAGCGTGACATTTTAAGTGCGTCAAAGTTATTAAATGCTTTTCGATAACCTTCACGCTTTTTTAAAATAGTGATCCAGTTTAAGCCCGCCTGCGCACCTTCTAAGATTAACATCTCAAATAAATGCTGATCATCATAACTGGGCACGCCCCATTCTTCGTCATGATATTTTTCATACAGCTCATTGCCATTTGCCCAATCACATCTTTTCATTTTTGCCATCATTGCATACCTGTAATAAATAATAATTTAAGGTTTGTTGTTCGCTGGTTTTAAAATGCCCGTCTTCCATTTCATACTGATCTATTCTGTCAATTCTAAATTGCCTGTAGTCATTTCGCATTTCACACCAGGCCACCAGCGTCCATACTTTGCCCCAGAAAAACAAACCCAGTGGCCAGACCTTTCGGGTAGACGCCTGGCCATCTGCACGTTTATATTGCAGCTGAATTTTATATTGCAGCTTGATGGCTTTACGTAATCCGGGCAAAAGCTCTGCCACATCGCTGAATATGTGAAATGCCGGCACCAGAATTTCCTGACTCTGTAATAAATTTTTTAAATTTTCCGGCAAAATACATTCTATTTTTTCAATCACCCGTGCCGCTTCCGCTGCCATTTTTCGATCGCTCCATGACTGCACCATACGCGCACCCAGCAGCAGCGCCTCCAGCTCATCCTCGTTAAAAGTAATTGGCGGCAGGCTATAAGACGAATCAATCGAATAGCCCACACCGGTTTCAGAAATAATCGGCACCGATGACAGGGACAAATCCTGCATATCCCGATAAATTGTGCGTTCAGACACCTCCAGCCGCTGCGCCATTTGCAGAGCCGTGATGCTTTTATGAGTGCGCAGTAACTGTACAATTTGAAACAACCGGTCAGCACGCCGCATAGTCTTTCCTGTTTAAGTTATTATGTTATGCCACTGAGGAGTGCAACCCAATCCGGTTGCCTTCACTATCGGCAATATGCGCAATATAGCCCGGCTCACCAATATGGGTTTTGGGAAACAATATTTTTACACCCTGCGCCTGTGCCCGTTGCAATACGTCATCCATCATACCTTCTACATTTAAATAAACCACACTGCCCTGCTCACCCGGCTGCAAAAAGTCCGCCTTCACTAAGGACCCGGCGACCGCAACTTCGTCAGCAGGAAATATGGCCATATCGAATCCGTCCATCACTTCTCTTTTTAACTCTAGCGCCATTATGTTTTCATAAAAGTGAACCGCACGCTCAAAATCAGCCACCGGAATTTCAAACCAGTTAATTGCATTTTTTAATGACATTTCATTTTTCCTTATATTGATATTATGAGAAACCCAGTCTATCTACCCCTTACTGACAACCTGCTGTCAGTAAGTATTTTAGATATCCCATAAAAGCTCGTTTTAATGTAAAATAGCCGACCTTGTAAAATCCGTGATTCAGGAAACCCGATATGTCCCAGAACAAAATCCAGGCCGAACTTTTTGACCAGGCTCAGTCAGTTATACCCGGCGGCGTAAATTCCCCCGTTAGAGCATTTAAAGGCGTTGGTGGTGACCCGGTTTTTATAGACCGTGCAAATGGGGCTTATATATGGGATGCAGATGACAAACGCTATATTGATTATGTCGGTTCATGGGGGCCGATGATTCTCGGCCACGCCCACCCTGAGGTGATTAAAGTCGTAAAAACCAGTGCTGAAAAAGGTCTGAGTTTTGGTGCTCCCACCGCTATCGAAACACAAATGGCGGAGAAAATTTGCCAGTTGGTACCCTCGATTGAATCCGTGCGCATGGTGAGCTCCGGCACCGAAGCGACCATGAGCGCTATTCGACTTGCCCGTGGATTTACCGGTCGCGACAGTATTGTTAAGTTTGAAGGCTGCTATCACGGGCATTCGGATTCGTTATTAGTTAAGGCAGGCTCCGGTGCATTAACACTAGGTGTGCCCAGCTCCCCCGGCGTACCTGCCTGTCTTGCAGAGCACACTATCACTCTGTCTTTCAATAACATTGAACAGGTACGGGAAGCCTTTAAAGCTGCTGGCGATAAAATTGCCTGCATTATTGTTGAGCCAGTGGCGGGCAACATGAATTGCATTCCACCGGTGGCCGGTTTTTTAGAAGGCTTGCGGGAAGTTTGCGACGAATACGGCAGCGTATTGATTTTTGATGAAGTGATGACCGGATTTCGCACCGCACTAGGCGGCGCCCAATCGATTTATAATATCAAACCTGATTTAACCACTTTAGGAAAAGTAGTTGGCGGCGGTATGCCAGTAGGTGCATTTGGCGGTCGTAAAGATATCATGGAGTATATCGCTCCCACCGGCCCCGTTTATCAAGCCGGCACATTATCAGGTAATCCCATTGCCATGGCTGCCGGCCTTAAAACACTGGAACTGATTTCAGGTGAGAACTTCTTTAGCGAATTAAATACTAAAGTCACGATGCTAGTAGAAGGCATTATGCAAAAAGCGGCAAAACATAATATACCGATGACCTATAATATTGTTGGCGGCATGTTCGGTCTGTTTTTCACCCATGCCGAAAAAGTCAGCAACTTCACACAGGCTACGCAATGCAATGTAGAAAGATTCCAGAAATTTTTCCATGGCATGCTAGATCAGGGAATCTATCTGGCTCCATCTGCATATGAAGCCGGCTTTGTCAGCAGCCAACACAGCGACGAAGACATTCAGGCAACTATTGATGCTGCCGATAAAGTATTAGGTAGTTTATAATGCCGGCAAATTGTTTTATTTACCGCTGTGGCGCAAAATCGGATATGTACATTTATCTGGCTGAAGAAAACGACTTTGACTGTATTGATGAAAAAATAAAGAGCTCACTTGGAGAGCTCAGTTTTGCAATGGCACTGAACCTTAATAATGACACTAAACTGGTCAAAGAAGACCCGGTTAAAGTCATCGCCAATTTACAAACTCAAAAGTTTCATTTACAGTTGCCACCGCAAACATCTATTGAAGCATTAATGGCCAAACTATCAAAATAATAACCATTAATAATTATCTACATGGATCGTAATTTTTATCCTTATTTACATTGACTACTTTTGATTTAGGAAACTCTTATATGAACAACGCGTTCTTTCGTATTTTTACCATTAGCTTATTAACAACTGCTGTCGCTACCGCTATCTCCAAACAGGTTTTAACACCTGAAACTTTTTCGACCAATAAAGGTCTGTTTATTATTGCTGCGTTAATTTTTGTATCGACCTTAGTTGCCGCATTAGTTACCTCTAATAAAGGCAACCCTAAAACGACTAAAACTGTGCAGAAACCCGCAAATACCGACAATTCACGTGAATCGGGTACGGTAAAGTGGTTTAATGCGAGCAAGGGATTTGGCTTTATTACCCGTGATGCGGGTGATGATGTTTTTGTCCATTTCCGTTCAATTCGTGGCCAGGGTCATAGGACTCTGTTTGAAGGGCAACGCGTTGAATTTGATATCACTGAAGGTGATAAGGGGCTACAGGCAGAGGATGTTGCCATTGCTTCGTGACGTTGTGTCTTTGCTACGCTAAAGGAAGTGCGTGGCAAATAAAAAATGATGACTGAAAAGGTATAAGTAAATGTCTGATCGTGAAACTGGAACTGTTAAGTGGTTTAACAATTCAAAAGGATATGGTTTTATTGAACGTGATTCTGGAGATGATGTATTCGTTCATTTTCGAGCAATTCGAGGTGATGGATTCAGAACACTAAAAGATGGTCAAAAGGTTGAGTTCAATCTGATTGATAGTCAAAAAGGCTTACAAGCTGAAGACGTTAGTAATGAAGGTGCAGGTAGCGCTGAATAATAATAAAAAGACAGATTGAATAATCTGTCTTTTTTTATTTCAGCTCCACCAAACTGAATTTTACTGCAGATTTTATCTGTCGGTTTCTGGCTGACTGTGAAATACCAGCTTATTAAACGTAAACTGATTTTTACAACAAAGTCATTAAGCATTCAAAAAAATCTGCAGTATTACTCACCCCACTTAGGCTGAAGCTCCTGCTTTATCCCCAGGTGGTCGAGTATGCGCGCCACCATAAAATCCACAATATCCTCAACTGTTTGTGGCTGGTTATAAAAGCCGGGATTCGCCGGCAGGATAACTGCGCCCATTCGAGAGAGCTTAAGCATATTTTCCAGATGTATATCGGAAAAGGGCGTTTCCCGTGGCACCATAATCAGTTTTTTGCGTTCTTTTAAAATCACATCAGCTGCGCGCTCCAGCAGGCTTGCGCTCGCCCCCACCGCAATCGACGACAACGTCCCCATAGAGCAGGGGCACACCACCATCGCATCTACACTGGAAGACCCGCTGGCAACCGGTGATGTCCACTCAGATTCGCCACAGACCTTTAACTGCTGTTCATCAACTCCATAACGCTTACACAACTGATCGTGCAACTCATGTGTGTTTGCCGGCCAGGACAATTCCGTTTCCATACTAATCACCACATGTGCCGCACGGGTTACCAGCAAATAAACTTTGTGATTATGGGTTAGCAACTGCTCTAATAAGCGAATGCCATATTGCACACCGGATGCACCGCTGATTGCGAGAATGATGGTTTTATTATCTGTGCTCATAATGTGATGCCTTTAACTGCAAAAGCATTTGTCCGCAAATGAACGCGAATAAACGCAAATATAATAAATGAAATATTTACCCTGTTTAATATCAACACTTTTAAAGCTAACGGGACACTACTGTATTAATTTAAAATAACAATTTTCTACTTTTTAAAGCACGTTCAGTATTTTCTGATGTACCCCACCAAATGCACCATTACTCATTACCAGAATATGATCCCCCGGCTGCGTTTGTCCGGCTAATAAATTCACAACATCATCAATCGTGCGCATTAATGTTGCCGGTTTTTTCACTTCATCAACTACCGATTGCATATCCCAGTCCACATCTGCCGGCTGAAATAAAATCACTTCATCGGCCAATGCCAACGAAGGCGCCAACTGCTGTTTATGTACACCCATGCGCATGGTATTAGAGCGTGGCTCTAATACCGCCCATATTTTTGCATCTCCCACCGCATCTCTTAACCCCTGCAGCGTTTCAGAAATAGCCGTGGGGTGGTGAGCGAAGTCATCATAAATAATTTTATCATTAACCTCACCCACGACTTCCATGCGCCGCTTAATGCCTTTGAACTCTGTTAATGCATCAATCGACTGCGCCACCGGCACCCCCACATGTTGTGCCGCAATAATCGCAGCCAGTGCATTCATTCTATTATGCGGGCCAAGTAAATTACTTTTTACTGTGCCCTGTTTTTGGTTTTTAAATAACACATCAAAACTACGACCGTCAGCTGAAATATTTTCAATTTTCCACTGACTGCTTTTATCTTTATCTGCAAACCCGGTCTGTTCACTCCAGCAACCTTTTTGCAAGACATCCTGTACATTTTCATCATCGCCATTGTGCACAATTAAGCCTTCTCCGGGCACGGTTCTAACCAGGTGATGAAACTGTTTTTTTATCGCGTCTAAATCGTCAAAAATATCCGCATGATCAAATTCGAGGTTATTTAAAATGCAGGTGCGCGGATGATAGTGTACAAATTTTGAGCGTTTATCGAAAAAAGCCGTATCATATTCATCCGCCTCGACTACAAAGAAAGGCCCGTCACCCAGACGTGCGGAAATACCAAAGTTGGCTGGCACGCCACCAATTAAAAACCCCGGCTGCAAACCCGCATATTCTAAAATCCAGGCCAGAATTGAGCTGGTGGTGGTTTTACCGTGGGTACCGGCAACCGCCAACACCCATTTGTCTTTTAAAACATTTTCCGCCAGCCATTGCGGGCCGGAGGTGTAACGAATATTTTTATTGAGGACATGCTCAATGGCTTCATTGCCCCTGGACATAACATTGCCCACCACCACCTGATCCTGCTCCAGCAGGTGCTCCGCCTGATACCCCTGCATTAAATCAATACCCTGGGCTTCAAGCTGCGTGCTCATCGGTGGATATACATTGGCATCCGAACCGGTCACTTTATGGCCCGCCTGCCGGGCAAGTACGGCGACCCCGCCCATAAATGTTCCGCAAATACCTAAAATGTGAATATGCAAACTTAACTCCGCTTAGTATTTATTGAGAATATCTACTGATTCATGTCAGGGAACAGCATCAGACTTAAAATTTGACTAATAAACCCATAACAAATCAAAAGAATAATGGCCGCTGGCATACGGATGGAAAAAGACTCTTTAAAAATATGCGAAAAAACCGCAAACATCCAGATAGCAAAAACCAGAATTAAACTCAAAATTGAGTCATCCGGTTTAGTTTCTATGCTGAAACGTGACAATAATGGATACATCACAATCTGAAAGAAAACACCCACCGCCATCAGCGTCGTAATACTTTGCACATAACGGGACGATTTAGAAAATGCCTGCAGGCACGCATAAACAAACAACAGCATCACCGATATATCAAGCACCATAACCAGTACGGCTTTTTCAAAGCTCAGGCGTGCCATTAAGGTGGGCAGACCTGTCACAAAATACGCTAGCAGGCAAAGCCTCATCAGCACAGTGGAGTAGGGGTAATCCTGCGGGCCTTTACTCAAAAGCAGGGTTTTGAATACAAGCTGAAAAAAACTATTCATATTTAATTTGGCATCACCTGTTTAATGGCTGATAATTATAACCTTAACCCGGCAAACGTTCTGAACTTTATGAAAATAACAATTACCCGCCCTGATGACTGGCATTTACATGTACGTGATGGTGATGCTCTAAAATATACAATACCTTTTAGTGCACGCCAGTTTAGCCGTGCGATTATTATGCCCAACTTAACACCACCGTGCATCACCACTGAACAGACACTGGAATATCGCGATAGAATATTAGCCGCCGCCCCGGCAAACTATCATTTTCAGCCGTTAATGACACTGTATCTGACGGACAATACCAGCCCCGATGAAATAAAAAAAGCCAAAGACAGTGGTTTTGTCGTAGCGGTAAAGCTCTATCCCGCAGGAGCAACAACTAATTCAGATGCCGGCGTAACTGACATTACAAAATGCTACAGCACACTCGCCGCATTACAGGAAAACAATATGCCATTGCTGGTGCACGGTGAAGTCACCGACCCGCATGTGGATGTTTTTGACCGCGAAAAACTTTTTATCGATCAGGTACTCATTCCCACCCGCAGCGCTTTTCCGGAACTGAAAATAGTCTTCGAACACATCACCACAAAAGACGCTGTCGACTATGTTATCGCAGAAGATAAACACACCGCCGCCACCATCACTCCGCAACATTTACTGTATAATCGTAATGCCATCTTCAAAGGTGGCATTCGCCCACACTATTATTGTCTGCCGGTGCTAAAGCGCGAAGAGCATCGCCTGGCATTAAATGCCGCTGCCATTTCTGCTAACCCTAAATTTTTTCTCGGAACCGATAGCGCCCCTCATGCTCAGGATAAAAAAGAATCTGCCTGTGGCTGTGCCGGTATTTTCTCTGCACCACTGGCCATTGAACTCTACGCCCGTGCATTTGATGCCAATCATGCCGTTGATAAACTGGAAGGCTTTGCGAGTTTCTTTGGCGCAGATTTTTATGGTGTTGAACGTAATACACAAACCGTCACGTTACATAAAAAGAACTGGACGGTACCAGACGATTATGCGTTTTTAGATGGCAAGATCATCCCTTTACATGCCGGAGAAACTGAAAGCTGGCAGCTGGAAATACCCTAGAAAAATATTTTCTGAAAATGTATGCAAAAAATACCTCTTTGAACGGCATTATTTAGTAAAACTACATCACTAGTAGATTGCGGTCACACGATAGCCCTGCGCCTCAAGTAAATCCAGCACTCCACCCCTGCCTGGCAAATGCAACGCCCCGATTGCAATAAAAGCATTACCCTGCTTTAAAACAGGCAGCATTCTTTTTGCCATACGCTGATTTCGCACGTCCACTAGCCTGTACATAAACTTGTCATCAATTTCAGAGTCTGCATCATTTAAATCACTTTGAATTTTCACCAGCTTTGCCAGGTCACGTGCCACATACGCGTTTAACATTTGCGAGAACAATGCACCGCTTTCATCAATATCAGCCATCGCCCGGTTCAACATCCACAATTGATCCGATAAACTCATGGTATCAAAAATATCAATTTGCTCCTGTGCGCTTTCCAGCCCGCTAACCGGTAATTTGCGCTTAACCGCTCGCTGATACAATTGCATATCCAATGCCGGCACGCTGGCCAATTGCTGATCGGCAGGTATCATTAAAAGACTAAGCACCGCCCAGGGCTTCATATTATTCATGACGTTTTCAGCGATAAAAATATGTTTATTCAACAATTGAGTCAGCCGCTGATACGGCTCATCGCCCATAACCCCCTTTAGGGTTCGTCCATCGCTGAAAAAACTGGCACTTGATACCGTTCCTATTGCCTCGAAAGTCATCAATACTTCCATGACAAAATGATCTGCCTGCATAAACGCCTGTTCTACCGGTGCTGGCAGCCGGGTTACAGCCGGGTCACTCACATGCATGGTGCCAAAAACAAAACTTGCGGGCTTTGTGGGCGTTTCTATTTTCCATAACAGGCCTTTGGGGTGTAGAATGCTCGGCTTAACTTCTGACTCCGCCATGGCATTTAACGCAAAACCCAAAAGCAGCAGAGCTAGCCCGATCCATAACCTAGAATTTATTTTGATATTTTTCATTATCAGAATATATTACATCAGACTAAAAGAATCACCACCCGAATGAGTATTGAAACAGACAAACCCACCCCTATGTCTCGTCGCTTCAGAGGTTTTATGCCGGTTGTAGTTGATGTTGAAACCGGTGGCTTTAATGCCAAAAAAGATGCCTTACTGGAAGTTGCTGCCTGCACATTGAAGCTCAACGATAATGGTATCATCGAAATTGACGAACAAATTTGCCGTCATATTGTGCCATTTGAAGGCTCAAACATGGAGCCGAAGTCATTGGAAATAACCGGCATTGATCCCTATCATCCATTTCGCATGGCCATCGCCGAGTCTCAGGCTCTAGGCGAAGTCTTTTCATTTATTCGCAAAAGCCTGAAACAAAATCAGTGCAAGCGCGCCATAATGGTGGGGCATAATACGGTGCTGGATTTGAGCTTTATCAGTGCAGCAGCCGAACGCTGTAATATTAGCCGTAACCCCTTTCACCCCTTCAGCACGTTTGACACGGTATCATTAGCCGGCCTGGCTTACGGCCAGACTGTACTCTCACGCGCCGTGAGGGCAGCGGGCATCGACTGGGATAACGATCAGGCACACTCAGCCAGTTACGACACACTCAAAACAGCCGAGCTTTTCTGTACCATAGTTAACCGCTGGCGCAGATCTACCGGACTGGTCTGGTCTGCACACATTGATGATTAATGTTAATATATAATTAATTTACTTCATTAATATTTTTAGTCGATTAAAAAGCCCCGTGCATATTACGGGCATAAAGGAATAACTGCTGCTTAATGAATATAAATTCAATTAAGTTGCAGTAAAAGGCATAGCTTTAATATACAAAGGCAACTATCATGGATTCAGCATATGCTCGCCTGTCTTATCTGGCCAGCAAACATAAAAACAGGGCTCGCAACAAACCACCAATGTCGAACAAAGACGTCTCAATCATTATCGTAGATGACATGCAATTCAGCCGTGTGGTCATCCAGGCTGCATTAAAAAAAGCAGGATTCAGTAACATCCGGGTAGCTTCACGCGCCAAAGAAGCACTGCGAATGATGGTAGAACAACATGCAGATGTTGTGCTTGCTGACTGGATTATGCCAGAAATGGATGGCCTGGAACTCACTGATATCATTCGCCAGAGCGATGAAGAAAAAGGCGTCTACACTGCAATTATTTTATTTACCGCACAGGAAGGTATAGAGCCTCTGGTTGAAGCCTTTGATCGCGGAGTTGATGACTACATCAGTAAACCACCCAACCCCCATGAACTTGCAGCACGCGTAAATGCGGCAGCGCGTATTGCGTCACTGCAAAATGATTTGCTTGAAACATCTCAACAGCTCGAAGACACCATTAAGCACCTGGAAGAAATGGCTCTCACTGACCCGTTAACTGGCGTGGGTAATAGGCGCCTGTTAACCCGTCAGCTGGAATACCATTTACTCGATGCAACAGCCCGTCAGGGAGGTGTATGTTTCGTGATGCTAGATCTTGATCACTTCAAAAAAATTAATGATACACACGGCCATGATGTAGGGGATGAAGTGCTGATTGGTTTTACTCGCCGCATTCGCCGCACCGTACGCCCGACTGATCTGGTTGCTCGCATGGGCGGTGAAGAGTTTGGCATCATCATGCACTACACCCGTGCTGAGAACTTCCGCCACTCAACGCTGGAACGCATGCTATCCGGCATTAATCAACGCCCATTTAAAACATCCGTGGGCGACTTAAGTGTGACTGCATCCATTGGTGTGTGTTTTTATCGGGGAGAAGGTGAACAGCCATCCGTACAAAGACTGGTAAAATGCGCCGATGAAAAACTCTATGAAGCCAAAGCGAATGGCAGAAACCAGATTGTTTTCTAAGTGCATTATTTCACAGCCATAAAAAAACACGCTTAAAGCGTGTTTTTTTATGGCTTAACCCGTCAGCTAAAATTAACCAACTGCCTCATCAATCATCTTTTTAAGCTCACCCTTTTCAAACATTTCCAGAGTGATGTCACAACCACCAATCAGTTCGCCATTAATGTAAACCTGCGGGAAAGTCGGCCAGTCTGCATAACGCGGCAAATTTTGAAAAATTTCCTGATCCGCCAGCACATTACAATACCCAAACTCTTTTTCACACTGCTTCAGTGCTTCAGATGTACGGCTAGAAAAACCACATGATGGAAACTGTGGTGTGCCCTTCATAAATATAAATACCGAGTTACTTTTAACCGCCTCGTCAATACGATCCATTACATCCATACATCACCTCAAAAAATTAAATAATCGAAAAACTGCTTAACACTAATATGGGGGGTATTTTAAACGTTTCAAGTGTCAGATAACACCCTGCGAACGAGGGGTATTAGGCCTGTTTTACTCATTACGCTATCAGCTCATGGTGGTATGGGCTAAGGGGGCAGGGCGCCAAATCCGGGGTCGGTGAATCCGGGGTCGGAATCAAAATAAACTATAGTGTGAAGTTTCGGCATTATTTGAACTTATTTTATTTTGACTCCGCCCCCTTCTTAACTCCGACCCCTTGCCTTGATAAAATTGGCATAATGCTAAACATTACGCTGCAACCACATCTCTAACAACGCAAGGTGCCACAGCTTACTTCCCTGCAAACGGGTATGATAGCCTTCCGGATTAGCCAGTAATTTTTCAACATAAGCCGGCTGAAACAGGCCGCGCTCCCGGGCTTTATCACTGTGTAAAATTTCACGCATAAATTCTAGAAACTCACCACGCACATACTTCATGGCGGGTACCGGAAAGTAGGCTTTGGGGCGATCTATAATCGGGTCAGGCACAATTCCACGGGCAATTTTTTTAAGCACATGTTTGCCCTGACTCTGTAATTTCATCTGTGGTGGCATGCTCGCAGCCAGCTCAACCAGATGATGATCAAGAAACGGTACTCTCGCCTCCAGCCCCCATGCCATGGTCATATTATCTACCCGCTTTACCGGGTCATCGACAATAAGCGTAGTCACGTCGAGCTTTAATACTTTATCCAGGTATTCATCCGCATTACCTTTTGCCAATAAACGACTCACCAGTTTCCCGGTATGATCCTCTCCCTGGTATGCCTGACTGACAGTTTGTAAATACTCATCGTGATCACGATCAAAATAGCGGGATGCAAATCGCTGTAAATCATTTTCGCCCATGGCATCGTGCATTTGTGGATACCAGAAATACCCGCCGAATACCTCATCAGCACCCTGCCCGCTTTGCACCACTTTCACTTCTTTGGAAACCTGTTCGGACAACATATAAAACGCCACCGCATCCTGACCCACCATCGGCTCCGCCATGGCATCCACTGTATCCGGCAAATAATCCAACACCTTGTCATTGCGAATAAAAAACTTGTGATGCTCAGTTTCGTAGCGATCAACAATTAAATCTGAAAATTCAAACTCATTACCTTTTTCTTCAGGCTGGTCTTCAAAGCCAACGGTAAAGGTTTTGATGTTCCCCACCCCGGCTTCCGCCAGTAATGCCACCAGCAAACACGAATCCAGTCCACCGGATAACAGCACTCCCACCGGCACATCAGCAATGGTTTTACGTTTTTCTACCGCGGCTCTTAACGATTCATGAATCGCTTCAGTCCACTCAACTTCATCCATTTTTTCAGCGGGGCGCACCGCATTCAATTCCCAGTATTCGCGCTCGCTGACACTGCCATCATGACTAAAACACATGCAATGCGCCGGCCGCATTTTTTTAATGCCGCTTAAAATGGTGTGGGGTGCGGGGATCACCGCATGTAAAGTCAATTGATGATGTAGACCGACTGAATCAATAGAGGTATCAATATCGCCGGTAGCCAATAGCGCCTGCGCATTCGACGCAAACAACAGTCGTTGGCCGTTAAAGCTATAATACAAGGGCTTTATCCCCATTCGATCACGCCCTAAAAACAACTTCTGCTTACGCATATCCCAGATAGCAAAAGCAAACATGCCGTGCAGGCGCTCGACACAGGCCTCACCCCACTCAGCAAAAGCCTTTAAAATAACTTCGGAATCCCCACTGGAAAAAAACTGATATCCCTTATCCTGTAACTCAGAACGCAACGCAGGAAAGTTATAAATGGTGCCGTTAAATACCAGCGCCAGGCCCAGTTGCTGATCAACCAGTGGCTGATTGGCATGCTCGGATAAATCGATAATCGCTAACCGTCGATGCCCGAATGATACCGGCCCGTCTGAATATGAACCACCATGATCCGGGCCCCGGCGCTCCAGCCGTGACATCATTTTATGAGTCCTGGCTAAATCGGGGGTTGAACCATCAAATCGGAATTCACCGCAAATACCGCACATATTCTGTTCTCTTTTATTCTAAATTAATCAGTTAAAGAACATCTTCCTCGAGGACAGACCGCCGTTTTATGACACTGTCTCTAAGGCAGACAAGCCCTTAAAACAACTGTTCTGGAATATCGCCTTTTTCATCAGAACCTGTTGATATTGATCCACCGGCAATCTGTTTCGGTGCAAGCTCTTCACGAAACACTTCAAATACCACGTTAGTGTCATCCGCACTTGCCAGCTCGCCGGTCTCCGCATTAATTTTAACATTTACCAGACCTTCCGGTCGTTCCATTATGGCTTCCGGCATGCCCTTTAACGCGGTTTTCATAAATTCAATCCACATCGGTAAAGCCGCTTTAGAACCAGTTTCATAATTACCCAACGACCGTTGCTGCTGATCAAAGCCGACCCACACGGTAGCCACCAGCTTGCCATTGAAACCATTAAACCAGGCATCTTTCTGATCGTTGGTGGTGCCGGTTTTACCGTGTAAATCGTTGCGCCCCAGTACCCGTGCCCGACGTCCGGTTCCACGCTTAATCACGTCCTGTAGAATGGTGTTCATGATATAGATAATTCGCCCATCAACCGCCCGCTCTGCCTGCTTGGGCAGCTTATAACTCAAACCAGGTGCATCATCTCCGCCGGTTTCAAGCATATTTCCACCCGGGTTGTCGCCTGATGCATTACCCGCTGCTGTCTGCGCCGAATCATCAGCTTCAAGCGTTGAACCATCAGCACTGTTTAATGCTTTTTTCTGGTTTATTTTTTGGTCTATCACCTGCTGTTTCTGTAATGCCTGACTTAACAACTGCTCCTGTATACGCATTTCCTGAGACTCATTACTTTCATCATCGGCTTGCGGTGGCAACACAATACCGCGCGCCTCCAGCTCGCAACTCACACAAGCGACTGCCGGATCAGCTTCAAACAGCACATTGCCATCGATATCTTCAATACGCTGAATAAAATACGGTTTAATCTTATAGCCACCATTTGAGAACACCGCATACCCGGTTGATAACTGTATCGGGCTAAGCTCACCACTACCCAGTGCCAGTGATAAATCATGCGGCAATAAAGTCGAATCAAAACCATAGCGCTTTGCAAACTTTGTAGCGTATGACACACCGATTGCTCGCAAAATACGTATCGAAACCAGATTCCGCGACTTGAACAATGCCACCCGTAAACGCGTCGGCCCAAAAAACTTACCGCTGTAATTTTCCGGACGCCAGGTACCTTCCAGAGCCGGATCATGAAATACCACCGGCGCATCATTAATGATACTGGCTGCGGTGTAATCACGACTCAACGCAGCACTATAGACAAAGGGTTTAAAGCTGGATCCTGCCTGACGCTTGGCTTGCACCGCACGATTGAACTTGCTGAAGTGAAAATCATAACCGCCCACCAGCGCCTGTAACGCACCGTCATTAGAGCGAAGTGAGGTCAACGCCCCCTGAATCTCCGGTATCTGCCCCAAAAACCAACGACCCTGCTCTTTATAAATTCGAATAATATCTCCGCGCTTTAATATGTCTGCCGCGGTTTGCGGATCTTTTCCCTGACGGTTTCTATCGATAAATGGCTTCGCCCATTTCAAACCCTCCCAATCCAGATTAATTAAACGCCCGCCACGTAGATAAACCCGCGCAGTCTGCTCTGCCACTTCCAGCACCAATGCTGCATGCAGACCCCCCACCGTGCCGAGATCTTCAACCGCATCACGCCATAGCGCTTCCGACTCTTCACTACTTAACTCAGTATCATCCTCTGCTAAATTAATATTTCGACTGGCACCCCGATAGCCATGACGGATATCGTAATTGCGCAGTGCATGGCGCAAACTCATATTTGCTGCCTGCTGTAGACGCCCGTCAATCGTAGTAAAAACATTTAAGCCTTTAATATAAGCATCATCACCAAACTGTTGAGTAATTTCATGACGTACCATTTCCGCAACATAAGGCGCTGAAACATCAACCGGCGAATCGTGCAGCCCGGCAGTTGCCGGCTGGGCTTTAGCAAAGCGAACATCCGCCTCACTCACAAAACCCAACTCAAGCATGCGTTTTAATACATAGTTTCGTCTAATTAACGCCCGTTTCGGATTCACAATCGGGTTATAGCGCGAGGGCGCTTTAGGCAAGCCCGCAATCATCGACAATTGTGCCAGATTCAACTCCTCCAGAGACTTGCCATAATAAACACGCGCCGCCGCGGCTACACCATATGCCCGGTTACCCAGATAAATTTTATTTAAATAAAGCTCTAATATCTGGTCTTTGGATAATTGTTGCTCAATTTTTAACGCCAGAAAAATTTCATTCAGTTTACGACCGAAAGTTTTCTCCCGACTGAGATAAAAATTTCGTGCCAGCTGCATGGTGATGGTACTGCCCCCCTGGCCACGCTTACCGGTCGTCGCCATCACCATTATTGCGCGTAAAATCCCCTGGTAATCAACCCCTGGATGTACATAGAAACGATCATCTTCAGCAGCCAGAAAGGCCCTTCTCAGATCAAGGGGAATATCGTCAATTGCTTTAGGCGCCCGACGCTTTTCACCGTATTCGGCTATCAGACCACCCTCTGAGCTGTAAACCCTGAGTGGAACCTGTAACTGAATATCACTTAAACCTTCGATTGAGGGCAATTTAGGCTCAAGATAAAGGTAAAGCCCCAGAAGACTGGTAAAACCAATTATTACGCAGACAACGAAAATTTTAGAACTAACCCGAAGAAATTTTAAAAATTTTTGCATACTATATCGTCTAACCCTTTAGCAACCTATGTGGCTACAAACCCGTAATAAACCCTGTTAAATTGAATTAAGTAACTCACATTCAAAGCTGTTAACTCTATGAAATTGACTTATTTTTCAGAGACCTAACCTTTATCTGAACTTCTTTTTATAAAAAAGTTGCTTTTATTTTATGCCCATTCTGGTGATAAAGGTGGCTTTTGCACAACGTGAATTATAGTCTCACAAAACAAATCAAGCGACAGAATTTTGAAAATAGACTAGTATTATTCGATACTTGCAGCTAATATTTAATGCAAATACACACAAAAGAGCTATAACTACTTATACTCAAAGTGGATTAAGGGGATTGAGACGTGTTTCAACTGAAACGCAAAAAACCGTCATTACTAGGAATAGACATAAGCTCGAC
The DNA here is from genome assembly GCA_964531165.1 of uncultured Thiotrichaceae bacterium. Taxonomy (GTDB): domain Bacteria; phylum Pseudomonadota; class Gammaproteobacteria; order SZUA-229; family SZUA-229; genus SZUA-229. The sequence continues at coordinate 25,725 of CAZHEA010000013.1, read as the reverse complement.
TTCTGTCAAGGTGGTCGAATTATCTCAGACTGATTCCGGCTATCGCGTAGAAAGCCTGGCGGTTGAACCATTGCCTGCGAATGCGGTAACCGAAAAAAACATTCAGGATGTTGAAGCTGTCGGGGAATCCCTGGTTAAAGCTTTGAAGAAATCCGGATCGAAGTGCAAGTTAACCGCGCTGGCGGTACCGGGCTCATCCGTTATTACCAAAATCATTACAATGCCTGCCAGCTTATCTGACTCCGAACTGGAAACCCAGATTGAGCTGGAAGCAGACCAATATATCCCTTATCCGCTGGAAGAGATTAATCTGGACTTTCAGGTACTTGGGGCAACTCAAAATAACCCTGATACGGTTGATATATTACTGGCCGCTTCGCGCAGTGAAAACGTAGAGATGCGCACCGCCGTAGCAGAAATTGCCGGCCTCACAGCAAAACTCGTTGATGTAGAAGCCTACACCATCGAGAAAGCCACCAGTTTAATTTTGCCTCAAAACCCGTATACAGACGATCAGGAAGATTCAGACTCATTTGTCATTGCCGTACTCGATGTAGGTGCAACAATGACCAGCCTCAACGTTATTGAAAACGGCGAATTGATTTATACCCGGGAACAGGCATTTGGTGGCAAACAGCTCACTGAAGAAATTATGCGTCGTTACGGCTTAGCCTATGAAGAAGCTGGCAGACTGAAAAAAGCCGGGGGATTACCCGATAATTATATTCCTGAAGTACTGGAACCTTTCAAAGAAAACATGGCTCAACAGGTCAGCCGTTTTCTACAGTTTTTCTATACAGCAGGCCAGCACGAAACCGTTAATATGATAGCGCTTGCCGGTGGCTGCGCATCCATTCCAGGCATAGATGAACTGATCTCTGCACAACTTGACATAGAAACGATTATTGCCAATCCGTTTGCACAAATGGATTTATCTAACAAAGTTAACTCTCAGGCCCTGAGCAATGACGCACCCGCTCTGATGATTGCCTGTGGATTGGCCATGAGGAGTTTCGACTAATGGCTCAAATTAATCTATTGCCATGGCGCGAAGAACTTCGCAAAGAACAGACCAAACAATTTATTACAATGGCAGCTCTGGCTCTGGTATTTACCGGTTCATTGATTGCACTGATTCATATGAATATTGGTGGCATGATTGACCATCAAAATGATAGAAATAATATTCTTACCTCTGAAATCAAAAAACTTGATGAACAACTGAAAAAAATTCAGGGACTGGAAGACACCAAAGAAAAACTATTGTCACGGATGGAGATTATTCAATCATTACAGCAAAAACGACCACAAATTGTTCACCTGTTTGATGAAATAGTCAGAACCATTCCCGAAGGTTTACACATTGATGAAATAAAACAATCTGGCGACAGCATTACCATTAGTGGCATTGCCGAATCAAATGGTCGGGTTTCAGCATATATGCGAAACATAGATGCCTCTGAGTGGATGACGAAGCCCAAGCTTCAAATCATCGAAAGCACACGTAAGGATGGCCGCGGCAGTAAATTTGTTCTCATCGCTCAACAATCAGCACCTAATAATGATGCTGATAAAGCCGGGGGTTTATAAACCATGGATCTATCTAAATTAAATGAGTTTGATATCAATGACATTGATATCGATGACATCAAAAAAATTGGTAGTGCTCCAACTCCGGTTAAAGTTATTCTAATTATTGTGATCTGTTTAATTGCCGGCGGAGCGGGCATTTATTTTGACACCTTAACTCAACTTGACGAACTGGAAGCCGCTGAGAAAAAAGAGCAGTCATTACGCGTCACTTTTGATCAAAAACAAAGCAAAGCGGCTAACCTTGATGCTTATGCTCAACAGCTGGAAGACATGAAAAAGTCCTTTGGCGCACTGGTTCGCCAGCTACCGAACAAAACTGAAATCGAATCTCTACTCACAGATATATCTCAAACTGGAATCGCCAGTGGGCTTGAAATTGAATATTTCAAACCTGAAGGCTTATCGCCTAAAGAGTTCTACGCAGAGTTTCCGATAAAACTAAGAGTCACCGGGCGCTATCACCAGTTTGGAAAATTTGTCAGTGGCGTTGCCGCACTACCACGAATTGTAAACATGCGTAATATCAGCATTACTAAACCAAAAGACAAGTCCGGTGTACTGCTGCAAATGGAAGTCACTGCGGTCACTTATCAATACCTAGACGAAAATGAGGATGTTTAATAATGTCCTTTAAGCTTAAAAGTTCTCTGCTGTTACTGGTTTTTATATTAAGTGCGTGTTCTCAAAGCAATCAGGACTTAACTGACTTTATTGCAAAAACCAAAACCAAGCATTTAGGTAGCGTTCAGCCTTTACCCACGTTTGAACCCTATAAAAACTTCACCTATGCCGCAACCGAGTTACGAGATCCATTTGAAGCCGCATTTGAACCTGAAGTTGGCGAAACATCTGCCGATGTCAGTGGTTTGCGCCCAAGCGCAAACCGCCCGAAAGAACCATTAGAAACCTATCCATTAGATACATTAAGAATGGTGGGCATTTTAATACAGAATAAAAACACCTGGGGCCTGGTTAAAGATCCCAACAATGTTGTACACCGGGTTCAAACAGGTAATTACGCCGGCCAGAACGAAGGCCAGATTATTTCTGTCACAGAAAAACAAATAGACATTATTGAAATTATTCCTGATGGACTGGGAGGTTATATCGAACGTACCGCCTCTCTCGCCATTGGATCAAAATAAGAAAAGTATGGAGCAACCATGAACAGCCTATTAACAAGCATTTACAGCTCAATGAGGATAAGAATCATACTTAGTTTCATACTAATGATGCTATCAGGTTTTAATTTACAATCAGCGTATGCCAGCAACACTATTGAAGAGATCACCTACTCATCTCTGCCGGGTAACCGGCTACAGATTAATGTTCGTCTGACCCATGCCAGCGTCAAGCCACTAAGCTTTAATATCGACAACCCGGCACGTATTGCTTTTGATTTTAATAACACAAAAAGTCAGCTACCAAAAAGAAGACAGCAAATTAGTGTCGGTGTTGCACAGTCATTAACGGCTGTCACCGTTAAAGATAAAACCCGGCTTATTTTAAATTTGTCTGAAACCGTACCTTATAGAGTATCGGTTCATGACAATATTGTTTCTATTGAATTAGAAAGCGAAGCTGCTAATACCCTTGCCAGCAATAACACTGCGGCTAGTGGACGAATTGCATCCAGCTCAAATACAACTAATGACAGATCGGTAACCAAAATTGATTTTCGTCGGGGCGACAAAGGCGAAGGTAGAGTTTTACTGTATTTATCTGAAGCCAGCATCCCCATGGATATCAGCGAAGAGTTTGGTAAAATTGTCGTTAACTTCACCAACACCACCCTGCCAAAAGATCTCCACCAGCGCCTTGATGTTTTAGACTTTGCTACGCCGGTTAAAACTATTGACAGCTTCCAAATAGATGGTAACTCCCGCATTTTGATTGAACCGAGTAATAAAAACTTTACTCACCTCGCCTACCAGACTGATAAATTATTTACGATAGAGTTCATTCCGATATCTAAAGACGAACTGGAAGAGCAGAAAAAAGCCAAGTTTGGTTACACTGGCGAGCGTCTGTCATTAAACTTTCAAGATATCCCTGTACGTGCTGTTTTACAGCTGATAGCCGATTTCACTGGTTTAAATGTAGTGGTCAGCGACTCGGTTGACGGCAACCTGACTCTGCGCTTAAAAAATGTGCCATGGGATCAGGCTTTGGCCATTATTTTAAAAGCCAAAGGCTTGTCTAAACGTGAGTCGGGCAATGTTATGCTCATTGCTCCTAGTGAAGAAATTGCGGCACAGGAAAAAATCGACCTCGAAGCTCAGGCACAGGTGACCGAACTTGCACCGATTCGTAGTGCATTTTTCGAAATTAACTTTGCCAAGGTAACTGATCTGGCCTCATTGTTTGAAGGCAACGGTGAAGACGGCTCACTCAACCTGCTATCGCCACGCGGTAGCGTTATTATGGATGAGCGCACCAATACACTTATCGTTAAAGATACGGATACGGTTATTTCTGAAATCAGACGCACACTAACCAAGCTGGATATTCCGGTCAGGCAGGTATTGATTGAATCCAGAATCGTAATTGCGGTTGATGACTTCAAAAAAGAGCTGGGGGTACGCTTTGGTGCAACCTCTATTCAGGCCAATGGCTCTGATGGATTGAGTGCGACAACCGGTACAGCTGCCGGATCAGATACCATTGTCTCCAGTGGTATCTCAAATTTACAGGATAATGGCACGGTCTTTCCAGTGGACACACCGGTTGGCGCTGATCGATTAAATGTCAATATGCCGGTAATCGGTGCAGCGGGCAGTATCGCCTTTACCGTTCTCAGCGGAGGTAACTTATTAGACCTGGAACTTTCGGCTCTACAGGCTGAAGATACTGGTGAAATCATTTCCAGCCCAAGAGTTGTAACCTCTGACCGTCATGAAGCCTTTATTGAACAGGGTGTTGAAATTCCATACCTGTCAGCGACATCAAGTGGCGCAACTCAGGTACAGTTCAAGAAAGCCGTACTCAGCATCAAGGTGACCCCGCAGATTACGCCGGATGATCGGGTAATTATGGATCTAACCGTCAATAAAGATGCAGTAGGTCAGGTATTTGCCAATATTCCAAGCATTGATACCCGTCAGGTTACCACCCAGGTGCTGGTTAATAATGGCGACACCATAGTGCTAGGTGGTATCTATGAAACTGAAACACGTAACGAGCTGGATAAAGTGCCCGTTTTAGGCGACCTGCCATTAATTGGTGGTATGTTCAGACATACATTAGAAAGTATAGAAAAACAGGAGTTACTGATCTTTGTAACACCTAAAATCTTAAAAGATACGTTGAGCCTGTAAAATAACAGAGTCAGCACGGAGTTTAGTAATGAAACCATTGTTTATATTTTTCTCGACTGTCATTCTAGTCGCTATGCTAGCAGGCTGTAGCTCAGATGGCAGCCCATTTACAGAAGGTGGCAATCAATCAAGCGGCCCCATTAGTGATAAAAACTTTAACCTGTTTTTTGATGAAGTTAACCCTGCTGTAATAGACGACAATGGTGCACATGGTGGTGTACAAGTTGTTATAACTGTATTTGCAGGAGACAAATTCAATGCCAGTGTCAATGGCGGCACTGTACGCATTCAAACTGAATGGGGAATACTCGACTCAAATACCTGCCAACTGATACAAGGTTCGTGTACTGTTAACTGGACAAGTGACTCAGATTTTGCCTTTATACCACTAGATTTATTGAATACTTTTACTGCATATATAGTAGGTGAAGAGTCTTATGTAGACCTTAATGGCAGTGGCAATTTTGACAATGGGGATACACCAAACCCGGGTGATTCATACCTGAGAGATCTGGAAGAACCGTATTTGGATCTGGATCATAATGGATCATATACCGCAGGTTTTGATGAAATTATTGATATCGATAATAATGGCGTACATACATTAGGCGACAATTTCTTTAATGGTGCAAACTGTACTCATAGCACACTATGCGCTCCAAACAAAAGCAGCATCACTATTTTCGATATTGGAACGATTAATTTAGACGCTAGAGACTCAACCGCTCCTGCCTTATCCATTACAATTGATACGCCGGCAAACAACTCAAGTTTTACCATCGGCGCAAATATTAACTTTACCGCAACCGCGACCGACCCCGAAGATCTGGTAATAATAGGTACCAATAATCCTCAAGCAGGAAACAATATTGTATGGGTATCCGATATAGATGGAATATTAACGGGCAATAGCAATAGCATTAATATCAATACTCTGTCACAAAACACGCATACCATTACGGTAACGGTTACCGATAGCGATGGAAATACAGCTGAAGATATAATCGCTATCAATATCACCCCGTAACAATATAAATTAACTTATTTTAAGGCGGCACTAACGTAAAAGTGCTGCCTTTTTATTTTATCAAAATACACTATCTAAAATAAATAACGTAGCGACTCGATAGTTATAGAAAACCTCTATGCTACTGACAATAAGCAATAAGACAATCATTCTAATTTAATAAAGATCAACGACTCCATTTAGAAATGATAGACTCGCGTTAATTATGAAAACTCATCACAATATTTTCCTAATCGGCCCGATGGGTGCGGGCAAAACCACCATGGGCCGGCAAATCGCCAAACGTCTGAACATGGATTTTGAAGATAGTGATCACGCCATTGAAGCCCATACCGGTGTTGATATCCCATTAATCTTTGAGAAAGAAGGCGAAGCGGGTTTTCGTAAACGTGAAATGGCAATCATCGATGAACTGACTCAGCAAACACAACTGGTGCTAGCAACCGGTGGTGGCGCCATACTGGCGCAGGAAAATCGCCAGCATTTAAAAAATCGCGGCATCGTGATTTATCTGCACAGCGATATTAAACATTTACTTGAACGCGTAAAACACGATAAAAAACGACCATTATTACAAACAGCCGACCCCGCCGCTACGCTCAAAGAAATAATGAAAACACGCGAGCCGCTTTACCGTGAAACCGCTGATATCATCATAAATACCGGCCAACAGTCGATTCGTGCCGTAATAAACGTTATGCTTGGCAGAATAAAAGCTTATACAAAAAATACAGAGTTAAAATGATTTCGTTAAAAGTTAATTTAGGTGACCGCAGCTACCCCATTTGTATAGGGCAAAACCTGCTTGAACAAAGCGAGCTACTCACGCAACATATTCCCGGCAATAGCGCATTGATTGTCAGCAATGAAACGGTTGCACCACTATATATGGATGCGGTCGAAAAATCGTTAGAGGGTATTCGTTATAAAACCCTGATTTTACCCGATGGTGAAGAGCATAAAAACCTTAATGTTCTCAACACCATTTATGATGCATTGCTACAAAACAAGCTCGATAGAAATACCACTCTAATTGCATTAGGAGGTGGCGTGATCGGTGATATTACCGGCTTTGCCGCTGCCAGTTATCAGCGCGGCGTGCATCTGGTACAAATCCCGACAACACTACTGTCACAGGTTGATTCATCCGTCGGCGGCAAGACCGCCGTAAATCATCCGTTAGGCAAAAATATGATTGGGGCATTTTATCAGCCCAAAACCGTCATTGCCGACACCAGCACACTCAGCACATTGGAAGATCGCCAGCTCAGTTCCGGCCTTGCCGAAGTCATAAAATACGGTCTGATTCGCGACACAGAATTTCTACAATGGCTGGAACAAAATATCGACAAACTACTGGATCGTGATGCCGATGCACTGGCTTATGCAATCAAACGTTCTTGCCAGAACAAAGCCGACATAGTGGCAGCAGATGAAAGAGAAAGTGGACAACGGGCATTATTAAATTTAGGCCATACCTTTGGCCACGCCATCGAAGCAGGTATGGGTTATGGCGTCTGGTTACATGGCGAAGCCATTTCCAGTGGCATGGTAATGGCGGCTCGCCTGTCAAACAAGTTGGGCTGGATATCTGAAGCCGATATTGACCGAGTCACCAACCTGCTTGAGCGTGCAAATTTACCCGTTACCGCACCACGCGAAATGTCCAGTGATCACTTTCTTGATTTGATGTCACTGGATAAAAAAGTATCCGACGGCGTATTAAAATTAGTGTTGTACAAGTCAATAGGTAAGGCCGTAATTTCTAAAGACTATACTGATGCTATTTTAAGAGAAACCATCGCAGAAAGTTATTAATTAACGTTTACAAAGAGACCTACAAACATGCATCAAGGATATGATTTACGCAACCTCGCACCCTATGCATGCAGCGAAGCGACTTCACGTGGTCGCTTGCACCCGGAGCCCGATCCAGTGCACCGCACTCAATATCAGCGTGATCGGGATCGCATTATTCACTCCGCTGCTTTTCGCCGGCTTGAGTACAAAACCCAGGTATTCGTAAACCACGAAGGCGATTTATTTCGCACCCGCTTAACCCATTCATTAGAAGTCTCTCAAATTGGCCGTTCCATTGCTCGCGAATTGCACCTGCACGAAGACCTGGCAGAAACGATCGCCATTGCTCATGACTTAGGCCATGCGCCTTTCGGTCACGCCGGACAGGATGCTCTTAATCGCTGCATGAAAGACTTCGGTGGTTTTGAACATAATTTACAATCACTACGTGTTGTCGATGAACTGGAAGAAAAATACGCCGAGTTTCCGGGATTAAATTTAAGCTTTGAATCACGCGAAGGCATACTCAAGCATTGCTCAACTAAAAATGCCCTCGAGCTCGGTGAACTCGGTCAACGCTTTCTGGATAAAAACCAACCCAGCCTGGAGGCTCAGGCCTGTGATAAAGCGGATGAAATAGCCTACAACAATCACGACATTGATGATGGTGTACGCTATGGCTTAATCACCATCGAGCAGTTATTAGAAACACAACTTTTTCGAGAACAGCATGAAATCGTCATGCAAAAATACCCTGATATCAGTCACAACTGTTTAATTCATGAAGTGATTCGTAGAATGATTAGCCGCATGGTTGTGGATTTAATTGATACCAGCCGCATCGAAATTGAACGCTTAAAATTAAATCACCCGGATGATGCCCGCAAACAACAAAACTATGTTGTAGTTTTTAGTGATGACATGCAGCAACAAACACTTGAACTCAAACGTTTTTTAATGAAAAACCTATACCGGCATTATCGCGTGCAACGCATGACCACCAAGGCCGAAAAAGTATTAAGCGCATTGTTCGAAGCCTTTATCAATGACCAGAGTATTTTACCGCCGGATGCATTACTGCACTGTCACAATTTAAGAGACAAAATTGGTGACAATGGAATTGCCCGCGGCGTTTCAGATTACATTGCCGGCATGACGGATCGCTATGCCATTGTAGAATACGAACGTATTTTTAATCCGCGACAGTTATCTTTTGCTAACCTGATACCTTAAAAGACTTTCTTTATGGCTAAAAAAAAATCTAACAACAATATGTCAGCATGGGAACTTAACCAGCAAAGCATCGATTATCTGGGTGTAAGTAAGCAGCCCTTTGCTAATGAAATACTCACCGAAGAAAGTTTTTTTCAGTATCAGGCTCTCGACAAAATATCTGACAGTCTGGTTCATCAAGTTCAGTTCAGCGAACTATTACTACTTATTGAGGGCCCGAAAGGTGCAGGTAAAACCGCCTTTTTCAGGCAGTTTATTCAACTCGAAATAGCCAATACAAAAACCCTGGCCATTCAAGCTGAAGCCACTGACACGCTGATACAAGTTCAACAGAAAATGTCTATCCATCTGCAGGATTTAGGTGATGCAAACCACCTCGATGATAATTTAAAAAGTCTGCAAATGTTCGATCAAACGCCACTGGCCGTTATTAACAACAGTCATGTTTTAAGTGACACGACACTACAGGAACTTTTGCGCTACCAGCAATCTCTCAAGCAGGACCAGGATATCAGCTTGAAAATTTTGTTGTTTGCCAATACCGGCATGAGCGATACCCTGCAAAAAGTCAGCGACATACAGCCAGAGCAATTATATGTGCAGAACCTGCCGGTATTTTCACCCAAGCAGGCGAGTGCTTTCATTACACACCGTTTACGCATTGCCGGTTACTTTGGTGAGATTCTGCTTGATGAGGATGCACTCACACAGTTATTTAAAAGCTGCAATGGCACACCACTGGATATTATGGTGCAGTCAGCACCGCTAATTGATAAAGCAATCGTACGCATATTAAAACCCGACACCGGCGGCTGGAAAAAATATTTCATCGTGACGATTGTTTTAACCGTAATAACCGCTGGCGGATATGCGGCCTTTATGTATTTAAATAATGACAGTACCCACCAACTACAGGACGTGAATCTTGAGCCCGAAAATCAAATCATTACTCAGCAGGCTGCTAATGATGATGATGTTATTGAAATTCTTGAAAACGATAAAATTCAGAATGATATGATCCAGAACGATGACTTAAAGACTAACACTGAAAGTTTTACCACGCCTGACATCAACGCCTCAGAAAACATCCCAGATACATCTGCACCTATAATCGAACCGGCGAAAGAATTGGCTATTGAAACGACAGCGCCAGATTTAACCGATAACCTGACAACAGACACAGCAACTCCTGCTACCACCGTTAAAGAAGCACCGGTCACTCTCGACCCAAAACCCGCAAATATTAAAGCGAAAATTACCGCGCCATCAATCACTAAACCCGCACTCAATCCGACGCTTTTAAAGCTAAAAGAAATGGGTGTGCACGATGCATCCTGGTTATTACAACAGGATTCACAAAACTGGACAATGCAATTACTAGGCGCACGCGATCCGAAAACACTATTAAAATTTGCACAAGTTAATCACTTATCCAGCAATGCAACCTGGTATAAAACCTGGCTAAAATCCAGCCCCTACTATGTGATGATTTATGGCAGCTACATCAGCCGCGATGCGGCACGCGACGCGATTGCAGGTTTGCCTCCCAAGCTACGCTCACTCAAGCCCTGGGTTAAAAGCATCGCCGCCGTACAAAAAACACTTAAACAAAATTAATTTAATATTGGTTAAATCAATTTTGCCGGGTGTATCCACCTCCACCCGGTGTCTTAATGATTAAACAGTCTCCCGCCTTTAACTGACGGCTAAACTTAGGCGGGCAAATTTCTGCATTAATTAAATTTTCACCTACTTTCGCGGCATCATTTAATGTCCCATTAACACTCCAGGGTGCATGCTGACGTCTTTCGGTTAATAAAGTCACATGTGTGTCGCGTAACATCGTAAACGCACGCACAATACCTTCGCCACCTTTTAACTCACCATTACCTGCAGAATTTTTTCTTAGCGCATATTCATTAATTCGTAATGGATAATTCATTTCCAGCACTTCAACCGGCGTATTTAACGTATTGGTCATATGTGTCTGCACGCCGCTTAGGCCTGCATACAAACTGCTCGCGCCCATACCACCGCCAATTGTTTCATAATAATCCCAGGCCTTACCACTGGCACTTTGTCCAGATCCCATCGCCAGATTGTTCATACTGCCATGACTGGCGGCAGGCATTTTTTGCGCAATAGCTTTTGCCAGCGCACCGATAATGACATCAACAACACGCGTACTGGTTTCCACATTACCGGCCGCAACCGCAGCTGGGCGTTGCGCATTAAGCAAACAGCCCGCCGGAGCCGACAAATGAATATGCCGGAAACTACCGGCACAGGCCGGGGTATTGTCCGGCATTAAACAACGAAACACATAATAAACCGCCGCAGCTGCCACCGATAACGGGCAATTGATATTGCCTTTTACCTGTGCAGCAGTACCGTCAAAATTCACCTCTATACTGGTGCCATCAATAGTAATCGTTGCAGCAATTTTTATATCGGTTGTGCCCTGCCCGTCATCATCCATTACATCACTAAAGTAATAGCGCCCTGCCGGAATATCACGGGTGGCCCTCTGTGCAATATTCGCCGCATAATCATTTAATGCCACTAATGCCTGTTGATATTTTTCAGTGCCCAGCGCCTCAATGAGTTCCTGTAAGCGCAATACACCTCTGCGATTAGCACTGATTTGGGCTGAAAAATCGCCATGTGACTGCTGCACATTGTTTAAGCCCTGTAGCAGTGATGCCATCACATCCTCATCGACTCTGTCATTAATTAATAAACGGATCGGCGCAATCACCAGTCCTTCCTGACTAAGTTCAGATGAAATCGGCATAGATCCGGGGCTGCTGGCACCAATATCCGCATGATGCGCCCGATTTGCCACAAAGCCCATGAGTTGCTGACGGACAAATACCGGTGAAATTAACGTAATATCCGGTAAATGGGTACCGCCTAAATACGGATCATTTAAAACTAGCATATCGCCATCTACCCATTCACGGCTACTAACGATATCCCGCGCTGCATAAGCCATACTGCCCAGATGCACGGGAATATGCGCTGCCTGTGCACACAGCTCGCCATGCAAATCAAACACGGCACAGGAATAATCCAGCCGGTCTTTAATATTCGGAGAAAAAGCCACCCGCTGCAGCACAGCACCCATTTCTTCGCACACCGCCTCAATACGACTGGAAAAGATACTGAGGCCAATCGAGTCAAATGAATCAGTCATAATTACACCCTTTGTCAAACTGTTTGCCGTTAATAAAAACCAAAAACCATGACATAAATCAAAAATACCTTGAAATTCAGGCGCTTCTCACTTATCTTAATGCCCAACTAAAACACTCAAGTATTTTAACTGAAAAAAAACAGGAACATAATATGAATCCTTTATTATCAATCAAAGGCACCATCGCCGTTGGTTTTATCCTTGCTATGGCTGTAGCATTTGGCATGGGCACTCTAGAATCCTTTAAAGGCATCGTAACGGTCTGGGTACATATTGCTGCAGGCATCACCTGGATCGGCTTACTGTACTACTTCAACTTTGTTCAAGTACCTGGCGTTGGTAAAGCATTAGCTAACCCAGACGGTCCAACACCTGCGGCTATTAACAAATATATCGCACCAACTGCACTACTTTGGTTCCGCATGGCAGCCGCTGTAACCTGGTTGGCAGGTATGGCTTTATTAGCACAGCCCAAGTTTTCTGCTTTAGGCGGCGTTGTAGGTGCCTTCACATTCCAGGACGGCATGCAGGTTATTGGTCTGGGCGCATGGTTAGGTACGATTATGTTATTTAATGTATGGGTACTCATCTGGCCTAATCAGAAGAAAATTCTTGGCCTTGATGGCAAAGAGCATAGTGCAGACGTAATTGCAGGTGCAAAGAAAATTGCCCTACTAGCATCTCGTACTAACACCGTACTATCTCTACCCATGTTATTGTGCATGGTAGGTTCTGCACACGGTTTGTAATTTACAGATCTTTTAATAGAAACCTCTGAGGTTTCTATTTTGAATAGGCTCCCGTTTGGGGGCCTTTTTTATATACACGAAACTTAATTCACATTCTGCTCAAACACATATCCATCGGGGATAGACCGCCACCTTTTGGCGCTCTGTCCCCTGAGTGATGCCATCAAAAGCATTACGAAGTCGTTCGTTACTCTGCCAATCTGATCGGAATCACCACATGGGACACGGCGCAAAAAGCAGCGCCATGTCCCGGATGGAGATGAACCATAGCACTACCCTTTGCAGGCACATCACCATCGGGGTCAGACTCGGCCTTCTTCGAGTCTGACCCCTGACTGATGCCATCAAGAGCACAACAAAGCCACCCGCCACGACATTATTTTAAACATTTGAAAAACCCGCAAAGACTAGTATAATCTCCTGTTTCGCGGCAGCTTCAACTGCCGTTTTTGCATTTTAGGGCGGTTAAAAATTTCACCCTGATTTTGCCATGATTAAACAGGCTTAAAGAGCATGAGCACAACAAACCATTTAATGACAACTTATGCGCCACTCGACGTTTGCTTCGAGCGCGGCGAAGGCGTGTATCTGTTTGATGACAAAGGTGAAAAATACCTGGATGCATTAGCGGGTATTGCGGTATGCGGTTTAGGGCATGCTCACCCTGCGGTAACTAAAGCCATTCAAAACCAGGCTGAAAATTTAATTCATACATCAAATTTGTACTGCATTCAAAACCAGAAAAAACTTGCGAATCAGCTTTGCGAAGTATCAAATATGGAGCGGGTATTTTTCTCTAACTCGGGAGCAGAGGCCAATGAAGCTGCCATCAAACTGGCGCGACTTTATGGCAACCAGCAAAACATAGAAAACCCATCGATTATTGTCACCGATGGAAGCTTTCACGGGCGAACATTAGCGACACTATCCGCAACCGGGAATCGCAAAGTTCACGCGGGGTTTGAACCACTGGTTCAAGGTTTCACTCGCGCACCATTCAACGATATAGAGGCGATTAAAGCCATTGCCCAAAACAGCACAAACACGGTTGCAGTTTTAGTTGAGCCCATTCAGGGTGAGGGCGGCATCAATCTGGCGGATGAAAATTACTTAATCGAGTTACGTGCCATTTGTGATGAAAACAACTGGTTACTGATGCTCGATGAAATTCAAACCGGTATGGGCCGTACCGGTAAGTGGTTTGCTTTTCAGCATAGCAATATTATGCCGGATGTCATGACACTGGCAAAAGGCCTGGGTAATGGCGTTCCGATTGGAGCCTGCCTTGCATATGGCAAAGCCGCTGAATTATTTCAACCCGGCAATCACGGTTCCACTTTTGGCGGCAACCCACTCACCAGTGCGGCGGCTAGCGCCGTTGTAGAAACCATTACCCAAGATAACTTATGCGCCCGTGCTGATGAGCTCGGAAAAAGAATGCTTGATGGCTTTACTGCCCAGCTTGACGATTTAGCCGAAATAAAATCCATTCGTGGCAAAGGCTTATTACTGGGTATCGAACTGGACAGAGATTGCCCTGAACTCGTGAAACTCGCCCTTGAGAAAAACTGTTTAATCAATGTAACCGCCGGCCGTGTCGTGCGTTTACTTCCACCTTTAATTTTATCTGATGAGCAGGCCGATACCATTGTAGATTTGGTCAGCCAGCTGATTAAAGACTTTTTAAATTCATAAATATTTGCACAGACGCCCCGGAGACGATGATGGCGACACGCCACTTTTTAAGCCTGTTAGATTTATCACCTGCTGAATTTCGCCAATTACTTAAGCGCGCCAGCGAACTTAAGAAAATGCAGCATGCGGGTGAAATTTTCGAACCATTAAAAAACAAAGTTCTGGCGATGATTTTTGAAAAATCATCGACCCGTACCCGGGTTTCATTTGAAGCCGGCATGACGCAACTGGGGGGTCACGCAATGTTTTTATCGCCCCGCGATACCCAATTGGGTCGAGGCGAGCCGATTGAAGATACTGCACGGGTATTATCCAGTATGGTGGACATTATTATGGTGCGCACCTTCGAACATGAAAAACTCACGACGCTGGCAAAATATTCATCTGTGCCGGTTATTAACGGCCTCACTGACTGGCTGCATCCTTGCCAGTTATTAGCCGATATGCAGGCCTGGACAGAACACCGTGGCGACATGCAGGGCAAAACGGCTACCTACGTGGGCGATGGCAATAACATGTGCCATTCCTATATTAACGCGGCCCGCCAGCTGGATTTCAACTTACATATCGCCTGCCCGCAAGGTTACGATCCGGACCCGGAACTCGTTAAAGCTGCCGGTGATAAAGTGACGATATTCCGTGATCCGAAAGCTGCCTGCGAAAATGTTGATATGATAGTCACCGATGTGTGGGCCAGCATGGGTCAGGAAGAAGAACAAAAACAACGTGAAGTGGCTTTTGCCCATTTTCAGGTAAATGATGACATTATGTCAGTCGCCAATAGTGATGCACTCTTTATGCACTGCCTGCCAGCACATCGCGGCGAAGAAGTCAGTGCCAGCGTGATTGATGGCAAACAGAGTGTGGTATGGGATGAGGCTGAAAACCGTTTACATGCACAAAAGGCACTGCTGGAATTTTTACTGACTTAACCGGCTGATCCGATACACGCTGTTTTAGCGTAAATCAGAGCAAATATCCGTAACAAAGTCTGCGGATATTTGCCTTCACAGCAATAACAGACTTGCAGTACTGCTCTAAAAACATTTACGACAGTACCACTGTTGATTTTTTACCCTAACCGCTATATCGTTTTCAGCTTACGTAGCTGTATATATTGCTCTAATATTTTTTCCACGTCTTTACCCACCTCTGTAAACACAAATGCCAGCCCGTATAACTCCCGACTTCCAATCACCACTGTGCGTACTATCTGCGCCTTCACGATAACCCGCTTAAACTCTGTTGCGAAAGGCAAATCAAACGCCAGCTCAAATATTTTACCCACATCTGCCGGGGCTCCATACTCCAGATAAATTCCCCCCATGGAAATATCAACCGCCTGCGCTCTGACCACACCACCGTCCGATAGTCGAATCAGCGCCTTGAAGTTAATTCTAAATCGCTCGTAAACGCGTTGCTCATTTGAGGTGACTGCCTCAGCATCCTCAGATGTTTCCTCTTCCATCAATCAATATTCCTTCTACCAATTAAACCGTTTCAAGATACAATACCCACACTAATTAATATCCGCACCCTGACTACATGACATTCAAGCATTTCTGTTTATATAGCACTCTATTGATTGCCTTGCCAATGACCACGACAACTTTGTGGGCGGCGGAAAAATACTACTTTGCCGGGGCTATCGATTCGTGCCCGGTGGACAATGAGCCAGCCATCACCTACACGCCGCCGCGGGAATTTGCTAAAGATATCCGGAGCACCACCGATATCAGCGCGCAGCAGGTCAAAAACACTGACAAGTCCATCAGTACATTCAGTGGTGATGTTGTTATCGAACAACATCAGTTACGCCTGCAGGCCGATAGCGTGAGCCATAATCGAAGCACTCAAAAACTGCAACTCGATGGTAATATCCATATTGATACAAAAAACATGGCCCTCGGTGCCAACAGTGGCTGGATGAACCTGGGCACCAAAGAAAGTGAATTTCACGACAGCATTTACACTATTCCTGCCACCGGTCTTACCGGGACAACCCCCCTGTTTCATTTTTCTGCTGATAATAAAACCATTCTGCAGGATACCCAGTTTTCAACCTGCCCGCCGAACAAGCAAGACTGGCATCTAAATACAGGCTGGCTCGAGCTGGACCAGAGCACCGCCACTGGCACCGCCACAAACACGGTTTTCTGGGTCAGCGGAGTGCCGGTCTTTTACTTCCCGTGGATTCAGTTTCCTCTGGACGACGAGCGCCACAGTGGCTTCTTATTTCCCAAATTTGGTTCATCCAGCTCCAGCGGTTACGAGTTAAGCACCCCATGGTACTGGAATATTGCTGCCAACCAGGATGCCATTATCACCCCCAGCTACCTCAGCAAGCGAGGCACCATGCTGGCGACCGAATATCGCTATCTGGGCCGCAGCAGCATGAGTAATTTAGAGTTTGAATATCTGGACAATGATAAAGAGTTTAATGACCGCCGTTATATCGTTCACTTTGATAATAAGACCAGAATAACCCCGAATTTAAATTTAAGCCTGTTAGCCAATGAGGCCTCCGACACAGATTACTTAACCGATCTGGGCAGCAGTATCAGCATAGCAAACACCACCCATCTGGAAAGAAATGCCCAATTGAATTATACCAATGGCCCATGGACAGCCGCTTTATTAGCCCAGTCATTTCAAACCATTGATCAAACAATTTTACCGCAGAACCGCCCGTACAAACGCCTGCCCCAAATCACCCTCAAAGGCAAAGAAGAATTACTGGAAATGGATAACAGCTATTTACTCGGATCATTGAATACCGAATGGGTAGAATTTCAACATGACAGTGCCAATAAAGAACAGGGTTCGCGTTTTCATATTTATCCTAAACTAAGTTTGCCCATTGAAGGCAATGCCTGGTTTGTTAAACCCAGTGCCGGATATATTTTTACCCAGTACAACACCACCGACACTAATGGTGATGATGCAAATCTGGACAGCCGCGGCCTGAGTGTTGTCAGCTTAGACAGTGGGATGTTTTTCGAACGCAGTTTCAGCAATAGTGCTTTTTTACAAACCCTCGAACCCCGCCTGTATTATTTAAATATTCCTTATGAGGATCAGTCTCAGCTTCCCGTGTTTGACACATCAGCACAGGATTTCAGTTTCGCTTCCCTGTTCCGTGAAAACCGATTTAATGGCGTCGATAGAATTGGCGATGCAAATCAGTTAACTATGGCTCTGAGCTCGCGAATCCTGAGTAAAAAAGATGGCCGTGAACTTTTCAATATCAGCATAGGTCGTATTTACTATTTCGACGACCAGCAGGTTTCATTAAACAACACAGTAAGTACGTCACCCAGTTCGGACATTATTACCGAAGTCGGCGGGCGTTTAAACAAGTGGAAAGCCCGGGCAACATTGCAATGGAACACCGACACAGACACCTCAGATAAACGTAGCGTGCAACTCAGTTATGTGGCCTCAGAACAGGCGGTGTTTAATATCGGCTACCGTTTTTTTCGAGACCCGAATGATTCTGCCGATAACCTTGAACAAAGTGATATTTCTTTTGCCTGGCCATTTGCTAAAAATTATTCTCTGCTAAGCCGCTGGAACTATTCACTAACCGACAAACGTGATATAGAAACATTAATCGGCGTGCAATATGAATCCTGCTGCTGGGCATTACGTATAGTTTCTCAACGCTATATCAGAAGCAATGCTGATATTACAGAAGACCCATACAAAACATCAATTATGTTGCAATTTGTGCTCAAAGGCTTCGGCAGCATCTCAGACAAACAGGCCACCAATACACTGAAATATGCTATCCTAGGCTACCAACCGGATTACTAACATGCAGTACACCAGAATGAACTTTTTGTCTTTTTTACTCACCTGTCTTTTTCTATATTCTTCAAGCTTGTATGCCATAGAAGAAATCGACTCGGTGGCCATTATTGTCAACGAAAACATCATAAGCAAACAGGAAATCATTACCCGCTTCAATGACTTCAAACATCAGCTGACGCTACAGGGCAAAAAAATGCCGCCTGAAAAGTTACTAAAAAAGCAGGTAATTGAACGCATGATTGTTGACAGCATTCAGCTACAACTGGCTAACCAACAGGGTATTTTCATCGATGACCTCAGCCTCAATAAAGCCCTTGAAAACATTGCCCAAAAAAATCGCACCACTCTGGATGAGATGCATAGATTACTAGAAAACAAAGGTATTAATTATAAAAACTTTCGTGAGCAAACGCGTAAAGACTTGATAATTCGTCAGCTTCAACAGCGCATGATTTTCAGCCGGGTAAAGGTATCACCACAGGAAATTGATATTTTTCTGGAACAACAAAAACAATCAGGTGACGCGGCAAATGACAAATATCATCTGGCACATATCCTTATCGCGACACCGGAAGCCGCCTCACCAGAAGAAATTGGCAAGGCATTATTTAAGGCTGAGATGGTCGTCACTAAACTAAATCAAGGCGAAGCATTTAATGATGTTGCTTTACGTTTTTCTGACGGTCGCCACGCACTAAAAGGTGGCGACCTGGGCTTACTCAGTGCCGCTCAACTACCTTCATTATTTCTGGATGCGGCCCGGCGTTTAGAGATAAATGAAACCACTCAGCCATTGCGCAGTGCCGGTGGTTTTCATATTCTAAAATTACTTGATAAGAAAACCCAGAAACACATGGTCCATCAAACTCATGCACGCCATATTTTAATTAAGGCCGATGAAATCACCAGCAGTGAAGACGCTCGTTTAAAGCTGGTACAGGTGAAAAAGAAACTGGATGAAGGCGCAGATTTCACTAAGCTGGCCGCTGAATACTCACAGGACCCTGGGTCAAAAAACAATGGTGGCGATTTGGGCTGGGCCACTGAAGGCACCTTTGTCCCGCGCTTCACACAGGTTATGAAATCACTGGAAGCAGGACAAACTTCTGAACCCTTTAAAAGTCAGTTTGGCTGGCACATCATGCAGGTTTTAGAGCGCCGGGAACAGGATGAAACCAAACAGTTAATTCGCCAGAAAGCAGAAATGGCCATTCAAAACCGTAAAGCTGATGAAGAGTTACAGCTATGGATGCGGCGCATTCGCGATGAAGCTTATGTAGAATTTAGAATCAAACAAGATAGCTAAAATGCACCCCGTAATTGCAATCACACCCGGCGAACCGGCTGGAATAGGCCCTGATCTTGCGATAAAAACAGCTGCCTATCATTTTGACTGCCAGCGAATTTATTTTGCTGACCCGCAATTACTCGAAGAACGTGCGCAAGCGCTAAAAATAGATGTCAAAATAAAAACACTTGAGACACTTGATAAGCTTCCTGCTCCTGCAGATAATACACTGCTTGTTTCACCTGTTACGTTAGCGGCTACGGTACAGGCTGGAACGTTAAATAATAAAAATGCCCGTTATGTTTTAGACTGCATACGTCTTGCTGTGGAATCACAGAAGAACAATTTTAGCCAAGCATTAATGACCGGCCCGATTCATAAAGGCATTATTAATGAGGCCGGAATTAATTTTACTGGACACACTGAATATCTTGCCGAGCTAAGTTCCGGCACCCCGGTGATGATGCTCGCGGCTGAAGCTGAAAGTTTACGCGTCGCACTAGCGACAACGCACCTACCACTAAGTCAGGTTAGCAAGGCTATCAATAAGCAAGATTTACAACAGGTTATTTCTATACTGCATAATGATCTTATTAAAAAATACGGCATTAAAAATCCACACATTTTAGTCTGCGGACTGAATCCTCATGCAGGTGAAAATGGTCACATGGGTATGGAGGAAATAGAAATTATTTCACCCGTACTCAATTCGCTACGTGCGCAAGGGTTCAATCTAAGCGGACCATTACCTGCAGACACCTTGTTTACACCTAAATACCTTGAAACCGCTGATGCAGTTCTAGCCATGTACCACGACCAGGGTTTACCGGTTTTAAAACATGTCGGTTTCGGTCATGCCATTAATATCACACTGGGGCTATCTATTATACGAACTTCAGTTGACCATGGCACCGCTCTGGATCTGGCTTCCAGTGGACACATTGATACCGGTAGTTATATCGCCGCACTTAATACCGCAATTCATCTGGCAAATAATCAAGCCATCACAACGGCAGCTTAATTATGGCAACTCAACATAGAGCACGTAAACGGTTTGGTCAGAATTTTTTATCCGACCCGGGCGTTATTCATCGCATCATTCAAAGCATAAACCCTCGACCTGGTCAGCGATTAATTGAAATTGGCCCAGGGCTGGGCGCGCTTACCTGCCCCATTTTAAATCTCGTTAATGAGATGGACGTGATTGAGCTGGATCGCGACATTGTCCCAAAACTGCAGTTAAACTGTGGTCTTGATGCGGTGCAAAAAAACCAGCTCCGTATTCATAACGTGGATGTATTACAGTTTAATTTTGCTGATTTAAATTATGCAGAACCGCTTCGAATTATAGGCAACCTGCCCTATAATATTTCAACCCCGATTATCTTTCATCTTGTCAAGTACAGCCATTTAATTCAGGACATGTATTTCATGTTACAGAAAGAGGTGGTACTTCGTCTGGCAGCTAAACCGAATACCAATAATTACAGCCGACTGTCAGTCATGGCACAGTACTACTTTCAGGTGGATGCACTTTTTCTAGTACCACCTGAATCCTTTGATCCTATACCAAAAGTCGAGTCAGCGATTGTACGGCTGGTTCCGCATAACAGTAAACCAGTTCAAATTGATGATGATAAGGCTTTTGGCAAACTGGTGACACTGGCATTTTCGCAACGACGTAAAACGCTGCGTAACGTCCTTAAAGACACCTGCAGCGCAAGCCAGCTCGAATCTATTGGTATTGACCCGACAAGCAGGGCACAGACACTGAGCCTGCAACAGTTTGCCGATATTTATCATCTTATCTCCACTTAATAATCCGATCAAAATGCCGACAATTTGCACAATTTTTGATAAACTTAGATAAATAAATGGCGGCACCCAATGAATAACGAAACTATTAAAATTAACGATCCTTATAAAATCAGCGTGGAAGTTACACCCAATTACATTGCTGAACAGTCACACCCTGAACAGGGCCATTATGTTTTCTCATATACTGTTACTATTATTAATGATGGTAGCAAACCTGCGCGACTACTGACACGTCACTGGATTATTACTGATGCAATGGGCGAAACACAGGAAGTTAAAGGTGATGGCGTTGTCGGTGAGCAACCTCATCTAAAACCCGGTGAAGGCTTTCAATATACCAGTGGCACGATGATGAAAACGCCAAATGGTTCTATGACTGGCAGTTATCAAATGATTGCTGATGATGGCTTTCATTTCGATGCGAATATTCCTGAATTTTATTTGCTCGCACCCAGCACTTTGCATTAATCCTTTAGTTCAAAAGATAACTAACCAGTATGGAAATTCATTATGGGGCTTAAGTTCAGCTATACATTGTTAGCCCCGATTTACGATTCTATTGTCTCATCCGCAACTCAATCAATGCGTATTTCAAGCATACAGAGAATTGAACAGAGCTTACCCCAGAATATCCTGGTTAACGGTATTGGTACCGGCCTGGACCTTCAGTATTTACCTGCACATCATCACTATACGGCAACTGACCTTACGCCAGCGATGCTCGATAGATGTAGATCTCGCTTACTTCAACATAAGCTTGATGTACAACTGCATACAGCTGATGTAATGCAACTCCCCTTTAATGACAATCAGTTTGATGTGGTTCTGATGAATCTAATTTTAGCCGTCGTTCCAGATCCGCTCTTAGCGTTACAGGAAGCATCCCGCGTAGTTAAACCCGGTGGCAAAATTTATATTATGGATAAATTTATCCGCCCTGGGCAGTTTGCACCAACGCGCCGCCTACTAAGTTTTTTTATGCGCCATATTGCAACCCGTACTGATGTGGTTTTTGAGCATCTGCTTAAGCAGTGCCCTGACTTAGAACTGACACAGGATAAGCCGGCATTACTCAGCGGCTGGTTTCGATTAATAGATTTACATAAAGTCAATTAACAATCATGTCAACTTATGCCATAGGCGATATACAGGGATGTTACAGTCAGCTAAAAGAGCTACTAGTTAAATTAAATTTCAAATCCGATAAAGACCAACTATGGTTTGCCGGTGATCTTGTAAATCGTGGCCCTGACTCATTAAAAACACTTCGTTTTATTAAATCATTGCAGGACAATGCCATTAGCGTATTGGGCAATCATGATTTACATTTACTGGCTATTGCCCACAACTGTGCAAAGCCTGGAAAAAAAGATACCCTGCAAGCGATTTTCAAAGCCAGAGATTCAGATGAACTACTCAACTGGCTGCTTCACAGGCCACTTGTTCATTACCAGAAAAAGCATCACGTTTGCCTTGTCCATGCTGGCCTCTTTCCCCAATGGACATTAACTGATACGTTAAATCATGCCAAAGAAATACAATTAATATTACGAAGTTCAAATGCCATCCATTTTTTTGAAAATATGTATGGTGATAAACCTTCACGATGGTCTGATGACCTAAGTGGCTGGGACAGGTTGCGCTTTATTACTAACTGCTTCACACGGATGCGTTATATTAATACTAATATGAAACTTAAACTTAAAGAAAAAGGTGCACCTGGAAAACAGGCAAATGATATTCACCCCTGGTTTGAATTTGAACGCGCCGATAAAGGCTTGAATATTGTATTTGGACACTGGTCAACGTTAAGCAATCCCGGACTGGAAAACTTATACCCGCTGGATACCGGATGTTTATGGGGAGGAAAATTGACAGCACTTAAAATCAGCAAGAAGCTTAAAAAACTGACTTCTGTTAAATGCCCGAAGACACAGGCAATCATTTATTAAAGTATATACTTCAAACTACTTACGCTGATAAGTTGATATTGTAAAATTAAAATTATTTTTATCGTCAGCATCAATAGATAACTGATCTATTACGCTCCATTCACCCTCATTAAACTGCGGAAACCAGGCATCACCCTGACATGTTGCATCGACATGTGTAAGATACATTCGATCAACTTTATTCATCACTTGCTGATAAATATTTTCACCTCCAATGATCATAACCTCCTCAACATCACCGGCAGTTTCTAACGCTGCATCAATACTACTGACAGCCGTCACACCATCACTAGTAAAACCACTACGACTAATCACTATATTCAATCTACCAGGCAATGGCTTGCCAATAGATTGAAAAGTTTTACGCCCCATGACAACCGGCTTACCCATGGTAACTTGCTTAAAATGCTTAAAATCAGCTGGTAAATGCCAGGGCATTCCGTTATCAGTACCAATTAGTCGGTTAGTATCCATCGCTGCAATTAATGAGATAATCATATTGATATAGGTGCTTTGATATGTGGGTGAGATTCATAGTTGACCAACTCGAAATCTTCAAATTTAAAACTGAAAATATCATCAACCTGCGAATTAATTTTTAATGTTGGTAAATGATAAGTGTCACGATCAAGCTGTTGATCGACCTGTTCCAGATGATTATTATATAAATGAGCATCACCGAGGGTGTGTATGAAATCTCCAACTTCTAAACCTGTCACCTGTGCAACCATCATGGTCAGTAATGCATAGGAGGCAATATTAAATGGTACACCCAGAAAAATATCCGCACTGCGTTGATATAATTGACAGGAGAGCTTTCCATCCGCAACATAAAACTGAAAGAAAGCATGGCATGGCGCTAATGCCATTTTTCCCTGCTTAACATTGTTTTGTGGTGAAATAGCTTCGTCAGGTAAATCAGCAACATTCCACGCCGACACAATAATCCTGCGACTATTTGGGTTAGTTTTTAATAGTTTAATAATTTCAGATATTTGATCAATCTGCGATTTTTCAGGTGCAGGCCAGTTGCGCCATTGATACCCATAAACCGGACCGAGATCTCCTGATTCAGTAGCCCACGCATCCCATATTTTGACACCATTATCTGATAAATATTTTATATTGGTTTCACCTTTTAGAAACCACAGTAACTCATGAACAATAGATTTCAAATGACATTTTTTGGTTGTCACTAGAGGAAAACCCTGCGACAGATCAAAGCGCATTTGATAACCAAAAACAGAAAGTGTACCGGTACCCGTTCGATCACCTTTCTGTGTGCCATTTTCTTTCACATGGCGCATTAAATCTAAATATTGTTTCATGTTTCTAACCTGTTTTTTCTATAGGCTAATATCAGGACAATGACTCCAATTAAGACCATTGGAATTGAGAGCTGCTGCCCTTTACTCATCCAGTCAAACATGACAAAGCCTAAATGGGCATCCGGGGTTCTATAAAATTCTGTAATAAATCTGAATATGCCATAACATAATACAAACATTGCACTCACAGCCATTCGAGGCTTTTTTGTACGCGAGTAAAGGAACATGATTATGAATAATAGCAATCCCTCTGTTAATGCCTGATACAGAGATGATGGGTGCCGGGCTATATGGTCACCATAATCCATCGCCCATGGTATTGCCGAATCTACAGGGCGCCCCCATAACTCTTTATTTACAAAATTACCCAATCTACCGAAGCCTAATCCTAGTGGAACCATAGGCGCCACAAAATCATTTACTTCGAAATAAGTTTTCCCTGATTTTCTTGCGAAAAGATAAACGCCTATAATTACGCCAATTAGTCCGCCATGGAAAGACATTCCACCTTCCCATATACGAATAATAATCGCAGGGTTTTCGATAAACTTGTCAAAGTTATAAAATAGAATATAACCGATTCTTCCACCAAGAATAACACCTAATGCACCGTAAAATAATACATCGGATACCTGCTCTTTATTCCAGCCTGAATCGGGCTGTTTTGCCCGATAATTGCCTAAAGCCCATGCAGACATAAAGGCACAGAGATACATTAGTCCGTACCAATGTATTTGTGCGAAGCCTAAATCAAGCGCGACCGGAGATATTTCTGGGTATGTAATCATGGGGGTGAATATTATCAGATATAGCAGTAGAAATTTTATAATTTATCTATTTTATTGATTAGTAATGCAATTTATCACAGCCAAAAAAATACCCAGTCCGTTTCCGGTCTGGGTATTTCGGTGTTAAA
>CAZHEA010000012.1:0-54020 GCA_964531165.1 uncultured Thiotrichaceae bacterium | reverse complement strand
AAGCGTTCAATGGAAGAGCCATTACGTCAAATCGTAACTAACGCGGGTGATGAAGCCTCTGTTATTTTAAACAAGGTTGCAGAAGGTAAAGGCAACTTCGGTTATAACGCGGGCACAGGTGAGTACGGCGATATGATTGAAATGGGTATTCTTGATCCGACTAAGGTGACACGTTCTGCTTTGCAAAATGCGGCATCTATTGCGGGTCTATTGATTACTACTGAATGTATGATTACTGACATTCCATCTGATGAATCGGCAGCTGCCGGTGCTGACATGGGCGGCATGGGTGGTATGGGAGGCATGGGCGGCATGATGTAATTCATTGCTCAGTTGCACCCATCAGCGCCTCAGCTCCGCGTTGGGAAATGATCACCTACGGCTGTAGGCTCGCATTTCCCGCCTTGATCTGAGGCACTGCTGGGTGCAACTGAACAACGAATCTCTATGACTCATTTGTGTTTCAAAAGCCTGACCTTTGGTCGGGCTTTTTTTATGTTTGTTTTATAGTGTTTAGTGATGGGTGTCCGGATAAGATTATAGCGTTTAGTGATGGGTGTCCGGATAAGAGGATGCCGATAAGATGGGATGGGTGTCTGGTTATAAACGTTACAATTGCCTCCCCTCTTAGAAAAAGAGGGGTCGGGGGAGATTTAAGCGGTTCAGTTTGAAATGATTAAAATTGCCGTGTTGAATGCTATCCAGCCTGTTATTTAAGTGTTTATAAATCACTCTATTAGACAATACTAACAAATTGCACAATGCAGTCTGCAAATTGCAAAATCATTGCACATTGCAACTTCATTACCGGAGGTTAAATTCGTGTAAAATTCTAAGCTATTGAAATAAATGATATTTTTATTGTTGGCATAGCCCCTGCAATACCTGTTTACAAAAGGTACTTGGCATACAGGCCGGATCTTTGAAAAGTTACCAGAGCGACAACTGGATTTGATTTTAAGATTTTATATAGCAACCACGCTGATGCTTAGATGCATGGATTAGCATCGCTCTTTTTATTAACAGTTAAACCGGATGTTTGACTGAAACAGTTCCAAAGTTTATATAATGCAACCACGCTGATGCATAGGGACAAGGATTAGTCCCGCTATTTTTATTCTATAAAAAGCTCGCTGATTCAGCGGGCTTTTTTTTTGTCAAATTATTTCTTACGTAAAATATCCATATCAATGAAAGTGTCTAAAAAGCTTAAACCAAAAGCCGAATCATTCTGATCATTGCACTGGTTGCAATAGCACACCCGGCCATTGCCCTGATGTATGGATTGATTATCGATAATCAGGTTGAGTTTTAAGGTTTCATTTAATTCAAAGTCCTGCTGCGGACTTTCAAAACAAATGCCTCCGCGGCTGATATTCAGAACTTTGTATTCTTTTCCGGGAGGTTTATCCGAGGGTTTTTCCAGTCGCACGGAGCTGTTGCTTATTCGTGTACGGTTATCACGCTGCTGCATTGATCTCTCATTGGTTATGAAAACATGTACTGAGTGTAGTTGCTGTTTGGCGCATTAACTTAAAATAGTGGGCTTTGCCACTGGGAATTTGTACACCGGCAGGGTCGAGTGCGGCTAATGTAAGGTTTGTATTTTCGGTGAGAGTCGTTAGCAGTGCCGGCATGCTGGGTGGTTCGTAAAAAACACATTGAATGTTTTTGTCGTTAATTAGTTGGCGTAATGCTTTAACGCGTTTAATTCCAGGTGAGTGCTGTGGGCTGGTGGTAACAAAATACGCATTGTTTAAATTATTTTCCTGCTCAAAATACTGAAAAGCGTCATGGTAAACCAGATAAGGGGTAGACTGATACTGGTTAAGTGTCTGCCGGTTTTGCTGTTGCAGTTCATCCAGTTGTAACAATAGAGCGTTTAAATTTTGAACGTAATGCTCGGCATACTCCGGAGAAAGTTTGCTGAGCATCTGCGTAACATAATTGGCAATTATTCTGGCATTTTCAACCGATAGCCAGATGTGGCCATCGATATTGTGGGCAGATGAATGTTGATGATGTGAGTGAAAACTACGCAGTGGTAAGGTTTTTATTGTGGGGATTCGACTCAGCTCAATAAAGCTTAATGCGCCACTGGTATTTTTAAGCGCCGGTATAAAACCTTCAATGCTATCGCTGCTATAGAATAATATATCAGCCTGATTTATCCGTCGCTTTTGCGAAGGGCGCAGCTGAAAATCGTGGGGCGACTGCTGTTGCTGTAAGAGCAGTTCTGTCTGATTAATACCGGAAGTAATATGACTGATAATAGAATGTAAGGGTTTAATGCTAACCAGCACCTTTGCCGGTTTGCCAGCTTGTGTGTTTGTGCTGATCATCAGTAACAGCAGGCTTAAACAGCTGAGTTTGAATAGTGCCCTGAATGTGCAAAGGACTGTATAATGGGCAATCATTAATTTAAGTTATTGTATGTGGATTGAGTTGGTGATTTTACAGATCAATCTGCCAAGGTCAATTTATAGAGTCAATTTATAGGCTCAATATAATATAAGTAAATTGTTGGGCCCGTTAAGGTTAATCAATTTACAACATAGATCAATCAAAGGAACCAATGA
The DNA here is from genome assembly GCA_964531165.1 of uncultured Thiotrichaceae bacterium. Taxonomy (GTDB): domain Bacteria; phylum Pseudomonadota; class Gammaproteobacteria; order SZUA-229; family SZUA-229; genus SZUA-229. The sequence continues at coordinate 51,441 of CAZHEA010000012.1, read as the reverse complement.
GTTCATTTTTAATTAAAGCGCAGAATATCGGCCTCAGAATTAATCAGCGTCAGATTCTCGATAATATCAATTTGAGTATTCAGCCGGGTGAAATTCTTACCCTTATTGGCCCCAATGGTTCGGGTAAAACGTCGCTGGTAAGAGTGTTGCTGGGATTAATTAAAGCGGATCAGGGCTCGGTACAAAAAAAGCCTGACCTGGTGATTGGTTATGTGCCGCAAAAATTACATATCGATGCAACACTGCCAATGACGGTAAAGCGCTTTTTGCAGATGGGGATTAAAACACCGGCAGATGAATTATTGTATATGGCCAGCACACTGGGAGTGAGTGCATTATTAGAGCAGCCCGTGCAGGGTGTGTCCGGCGGAGAATTTCAACGTGTGTTGCTGGCACGGGCACTATTACGCAAGCCAGATTTACTGGTGCTGGATGAGCCGGCACAGGGAGTCGATATTGTGGGTCAGCAGCAACTCTATCAGTTGATTTCGAGTATTAGGGATGATTTTTGTTGTGGTGTTTTAATGGTATCTCATGATTTGCACCTGGTGATGGAAGCCACTGATCAGGTGCTCTGTTTAAATACGCATATCTGTTGTACCGGGCACCCGGAAGCGGTGAGCAAACATCCGGAATACTTAAAATTATTTGGTGCATCACTGGACGGTATTGCGGTGTACACCCATCAGCACGATCATAGTCATGATCTAAGTGGTGATGTGGTTGAACATGATGGCTCGCATCAGGGTTGCAACCATGATCATTGATGATTTTATCGTTCGGGCTTTTATTGCTGGCCTGCTAGTGGTGTTGATGACCGGCCCGATGGGTTGTGTGGTGGTGTGGAGACGCATGGCATATTTTGGTGATGCATTGGCCCACTCTGCATTACTGGGCACGTCACTGGCAATTATGTTTGATATCGCGCCGCTGATCGGGGTGGTGATAACCGGTATCGTGCTAAGTTATTTACTGGTTCGTCTGCAACTTAAAAAAGATTTATCCAGCGATGCCATTCTCGGTATTTTATCTCATGGTGCACTGGCAGCCGGCCTGGTTTTGATGGCGATTATGCAGTCGAACGGTCAACGTGTTGATTTAATGGCTTATTTATTCGGTGATATTCTGGCGGTTAGCTGGAATTATTTAATCTGGTTGAGTGTCATTTGTATTGTGGTGCTGGCACTTATGAGCTGGTTATGGCAATCCATACTGGCGGTGGCTGTGCATGAAGAACTGGCGCGTAGTGAAGGCGTTGGCGTTGATCGGGCACGGTTAATTTTTATGTTGCTAATGGCTGTGGTGGTGGCAGTGGCGATGAAAATTGTCGGCATTATTTTAATTACGGCTCTGTTAATTGTGCCGGCGGCAAGTGCCAGGCGCTTTGCTAAGTCACCGGAAGTGATGGCATTGATGGCGATGGTATTTGGTTTGTTTTCGGTGTTAGGTGGTGTGTTTGTTTCGATGCAATGGGATACTCCTGCAGGGCCGTCGATTGTATTAGCTTCTGTTGCGTTGTTCTTTGCTTCCCGGCTTAAAGCGGGAAGTAATTAAATTCCCCCGTACCTTTAATGGTTTATCTTTTTGATTTTGCATATCAAACGTTATATGCAAGAAATTTCTCGTTATTGCCGCGTGCTTTTAACGTCAATGCAGTGAGGTCGTCGGTTGACTTAAGCCAGATGACAGAGGCGATTATTTTAGAGAGGGATGTTTAATTGCTGAGCAATGGCCTGACGTGCGCTGTTAGCTAATTGTTTATTGGTTATCTGCGAATCGCCAAGGTGATTCTTTATGGGCTCTAAAAAATGTAATTCAACATTCAGCGGTTTAGACTGAGTGAGCCCGAAAACCGAATCCATAAACGTTAAGTCATCAATATAAGGTACGTGCGGATTAATGCCGTCTTTGTAGGGATAGCGTAACGCCACTGGCTGAATTTCTACTTTGGCATCAATGGCCGCCTGTAACAGGCGGCCGTGAAAATTTCGTAAGCCCGAACCATCGGTAGTTGTGCCTTCGGGAAATACCACTACACTGCCAGCATTTTCAAGGCACCGGGTGATTTCCTTCAGGGAATTGGCAGCGGCGCCACTAACTCCCCGTTGAATAAATAAAGTTCCGGCGCGTTGAGTAAACCAGCCGATAACCGGCCAGGATTTAACCTCGGCTTTGGATAAAAAATGTAATGGTTTTTGAGATGCCAGTACCGGAATATCAAACCAGGAAATATGATTCATAACATATAACGTGGGTTGTGAATTCATTTTTCCCTGCACCAGTATGTGGGCTTTAAAAATATTACACAGGCGTGAGTTCCAGCCGGTAAATAGACGAGAAGCGCTGCTGGAATTGTGGATTCCATTACGCATAAAAAACAGGGTAAGAATCAGGCCGAAAAATAAATGCATACTAATGCGAAATATTTTCCAGCTTAATCGTAGCGATCGGGTAATTTTCAAAGTTTAGGGGATTTGATAATTTTGTTTAGTTAATAAATCGGTACCGCATTGTAACCCGGCAATCCAGTTAAGGAACAGGTGTATATTTTTGCCGGTAAATGGTCGTCCGTGTTGCGGTACAATCATGTTTAAGTCCAGTTGGCGTACCATATTTACCCACAGCTGGCAGGCTTTATTGTTAACCATGTAACGCTGATGAAAACCCTGCATGCTGGGAATGTGGTCGTTGAAATCGTCAACTGCAGATGCCGCTGAGTCATCAACAATGGATGCTCCCATATCGCCACTGAATAATATTTTACTGATTGGATCGTAAATCTGAAAGTTACCGACGGAATGTAAAAAGTGTGCAGGTATTATTTTAAGCGCGCTATTACCCAGTGGTAATAATTGCCCCGGGTCTTCCACTGACATGAACCGGTCAGCGAGTTTATTACCCATGTAACTGGGAATTAAATGGGGAAAAAAACGTGTCCAGAGTTTTGAGCAAACAACGGTGGCATCGGTGCGTGTCACCCAGCTTTCCAGTGATGCGATTATATCCGGGTCCTGGTGGGAGGCGAAAATATAGGTTAGTTCTTTGGGGTCGATATAATCTCTCAGTGCCAGGGTCAGGGCACTGAAAGTGAGCTGGCCCCCGGGGTCCAATACAATAGACTGCTCATTATCAAGAATCAGAAACTGATTGCTCTGTACTCCCTCACCCTGCACCAGGTCACTAAAGACAATGCACTGGTGCGAGCCATCATTAAATAGTTCGGTCGACATGCTTATTTATCCATAAAGTTTGAACAGAGAGTGTTATAGCAGAAAATGCGGGAGATAATTCGAACGGGTGACAGCTGATTCGTAAGTGATTGATATTTATCAAATAATATGAGTTTGTTTATTGATGGTTGTTAGCCGAAATGTGAAATTTGGTTTACACGTTGATGATATCCGGAGTCTGGACATCAGGAAAAGCGCATTGATAAGTCCAGTGCTTTAATGTCTTTGGTGAGGGCGCCACTAGAAATAAAATCGACGCCGGTTTCTGCAATGGCGCGAATGGTTTGCAAAGTGACATTGCCGGAAGCTTCAAGTTCGGTGTTATGGTTTACTGATTCGCGGGTTATTTTAACCGCCTGACGTAGCAAGTCTAAATCGAAATTATCCAGCATAATGCGTTCAACCTGGCTGCCAAGTGCCAGTTGTAGTTCATCGAGGTTTTCAACTTCAACCTCTACCATTAATTCAGGGCTATGAAAGCGAGCAGCCAGCACGGCTTCGGCTATACCACCGGCGGCAAGAATGTGATTTTCTTTTATTAATATAGCATCGAATAAACCCACCCGATGATTATGTCCACCGCCACAGTGCACCGCATATTTTTGCGCAATGCGTAAACCAGGAATAGTTTTGCGGGTATCTAATACTTTAACGTCGGTGCCTTTTACCGCCTTTGTATATTTGTCAGCAAGGGTGGCGGTGGATGACAGGGTTTGTAAAAAATTTAGTGCACTGCGTTCACCGGTTAACAGAGCGCGGGTGGCACCACTAAGTGAACAAATTTGCTGTCCGGCTTCAACGCTGTCGCCATCGTCAACATCCCAGTCTATAAAAATTTGCGAGTCGAGTTGTGAAAATACTTCTTCAAACCAGTCAATACCGCAAATAATAGCATCTTCACGACTAATGACGCTGGCTAGACTAAAATCATCTTCGGGGATTAAGCGGGCGGTTACATCGCCACTACCAATGTCTTCGGTGAGTGCGGTGTGTACGCTTTGTTCTATGTAACTATGGGGTACATGCATATTTAAGTTGCAAATTAATTCGTCAGCCGTCAGTTTACGTTCTTTTTATTTAAATACCAGTCGCAGGCCGGCGAATATATGTCTGTGTTGTGGTAGATAAGCATTTCTAAATGCCGCACGTTTTATTTCCGGACGGCTGTGTGGCCCCGCGCCTTTTAATACATAGTGCTGGTTATCAAAGCCGTTATGCTGACGGGTATTGTCGCTATATTCTGCAAAATTTTCATAAGGCTTAAAAATGTTATGACACCATTCCCAGACATGGGTGGTGTTTTTAATGACTTCGAGTCTGGCGGCCACTTCCCATTCATGTTCATGGGGTAGTCGGCCACCGGCCCAGCTTGCAAATGCGCTGGCTTCATAATGGCTGATGCCGTAAACCGAATCGTGGCAGTGAAGGTCGTAAGTGTCAGTTATATTTTCTTTTGTAAAGCGCACCCCGTACCATTGTTGTTGCTCATTCTGATGCCAGCCTTGCGGGTGCTGAATGGTATTTTGTTGTCGCCACTTCCAGCCATTATCAGTCCATAGGTCTTTATTCTGATAACCGCCACCTTCTATAAACAACAGATATTGGCCGTTAGTGACCGGTGTGTTGGCGATAAAAAAGTCATCCAGCTCAACATCATGTGCAGGCATTTCGTTGTCGAGTGCAAAAGGTGCGGTGCCGCCTACGCTGTAGTGGCCACGGTTAATCTGAGTGATGTTTTTAATGAGTGGCTGGGAAGTGAGAGGTGCTTGCGGCTCGTAGGGATGATTTTTTTTATGGATATGATGTTTGTTAATGGCGATTTGATTAAACACCATAAAGATAGATTCATAATGGCGGGCATATTTTTGAATAATATAATTTTCGATAAATTCATCATCGAATAGCCGATGATTGCTGAACAGTGGTGTGTTAGACATCAACAGTAAATCATTATTATCCTGCTGATTTGAAATTTCTTCGAGCAGGTTTTTCAGATCGGGTAAGCGGGGTCCTCGTTCTGGTAGCGGGCAGCGGTCAGCAAAATATAATGACTTGTCGGCGGTGAACTGCTCGTCATTTTGTATGACTTCATGCAACCAGTAATTTTCAATAAACATACCCTGCCCAAGATACCAGCCAGCAGGGCTTAAATCGTGGTGGTATTGTAAACGGTAATGAATGTCGCTCAGATTATCGAATAACTGCCGGGTGAGATTTTGAATAGCCCGCAGGCGAATCATGGTGGGGAGTGAAGTGCTCACAAAAAAATCTACATCTCATTTTTATATTTAATTTAAGCATAACTGGGCGGCGTATAAAAATATACAGTAAATCGGTCTAATTTCAGCGAATTGCTCTGCGATTGCATATACTCATTACAGATACTAATTAATCACCCGTAACATCAATTATCGAGTAGGTGAACCTGCTCAACTCTGAACCGGATTTATGACTATGCAGCAAGGCCTTGCGCAATGGCAGTCGTTTTTATCAGATAAGCAATTGCCTGTTTTACAGAGAACCAGAAAAGATGTGCAGGTATTGATTGATCAGGCGCAGTTATCTATTACTCAATATGCGGGCCCCATTGTTTATGATGCGGGCTTTAGCACCTGTCTGTTTCGTTATGTTAATACACAGCGTAAAGCATCAGCTAAGAATCCATTAACCACCATGGGTAATGTTCTATCGCATTTAGGACAGTCGGCATTTCAGGCGTTTTTGAACAAAACTCCTTTGTTGGAAAGTTTAAAGTTGCCGGAAAAAAACATGCAAGGTTATATGCGGGTTATGGGGCTGGCCTGCCACGCGGCTCTGCAAGCTACACAGTGGGCGGCACAGCGTAACGTAGCAGAAACCGAAGAAACCCAGCTTGCCGCATTATTGCAAAATATAACCGAGTTAATGCTGTGGTGCTATGGAGGTGATGTCATGCCAAAGATTGAAGAGCTTTGTTATGTAAAAAAACAAAATTATGAGCAGGCGGCACAGGCGATACTGGGCTGTGGAATGCGTGAGCTGGGTGGTGCTTTAGCAACTGAGTGGAATCTGCCGGAAATGGCAACGGACGGACTGCTAACCCGCGAGGATAACTTCACTCTTGCCACTGGTGTTTCTTTGGCCTCTGAACTGGCCAGAGTTGTCGCACTCAACTGGTATGGACAGTCGGCGGCAGATATTATTCAACGCATTGCCAGACATAAGGGCAAGGCGCAAGGAGAAATTGAGCATATTCTGCATTTGAACGCGGTCAATGTGAATGATGTTTTGCTCGACAGGGGCTATGCGGCTCCTGCCAGAACACTTTTTTTACTGGCTGATGATAGTTATTGTTTTCCACAATTTATCTTTGAGGATGTTGCTGTCGTTGATACGGCACAACCTGAAGGCAAGCCAGCTTCGTCGGTCATAACCGATTCAAGAAAAGCCATGGTAGAAAAAATAAAAGCTAGAAAGTTAGCACAGGAAAAAACGGCCGATAAAAAATTTGCGGTAGTTAAAACGCCTACGGCATTAACAGCCACACCAATTAAAGCGGTGCCGGCTGACCAGTCGCAGTTAATAAAACCGGTTACACAAAAATTAGATCAGGAAAAACGGGTTAATAAAAAACCATCTAAAAGTGCACCTGAAAAAGTTAAAAAACCACCGGTTAGTAAAGAGCTGGCAGCATCTATAAAGGTATTTCAGTCAATGGTGGTACAGGCCCGGCCGGCACATGATTTAATAGAATTTGCAGTCAAAATGTGTTTGTTATGTGGTGTGCAACGTTGCGTGTTTATGGTTAGTTTACCGGGGAAAAAATTATTGGCAGTCCGCTATACGGCTCAGACAGATGATGATTTTGCGATTAAAAACTTTAAAATACCGGTTAATAAACCCCATGTGTTTAGCTTGTTAATGGAAAAATCGCGTAATCTTTTTTTAAATAGCAGTAATTTTGGCAAGTACTGGAAGACGATTCCCGAGCCGGTAAAGCTGGCAATTGGCGTAAAGAGTTTTTTTTCAGTTTCTATTTTTGTGAATAATCATGCCATGGGTCTGATGTATGCAGATAAGTTAAAAGGCGAATTGACGCAGGCGGAGTTTTTACAGTTTCAGGGTGTGTGTCGGTTGTTATCAAAAGGCATTGTGCAGTCGGCGCATAATAAGAAGAAGGGTTAAGTTTTGGGGCTCCGGGTAAAAGTACATCCCTGTACTTTTACTTTTTAAATAAAATGATTGTTATAATTTTTTAATATATATTTTAGAATTTCGCTGTGCGTTATACATATCTCTGCGCTGGATTGGGATCTGTTTCAAATCACCTTCAACAAAACCTTTTTCTATAAACCAGTGTGCGGTATGCGTGGTTAAAATAAACAGCGTACTGATTTTTTGCTGTATGCAGTGTTGTTGAATGTGTTGAATTATTTCGCCGGCCCGGCCCTGTTTCTGATAGTCGTTATGCACCGCCACGCATGCCAGCTCGGCGCAGTCATTATCATAAGGATAGAGTGCTGCACAGGCGACGATCATGCCGTCGCGCTCAATTACGGTGAACTGTTCGATTTCTAATTCAAGTTGTTCCCGTGATCGATGCGCCAGAATGTGCTGATCTTCCAGTGGCTGAATCAGTTCGAGTATGCCGCCGACATCATTAATATTCGCCTGGCGTAATCCTTCGTAGGTGTCTGTAGTAATCATGGTGCCGCTGCCATCGCGTGTATATAGCTCCAGTAGTAATGCACCGTCAGTTTCATGGCTGATTAAATGTGCCCGGCGCACACCGGTTTTACAGGCATTAACTGCGCTGCAAAGATGTAGCTGGGTAATCTCATCATTGTATTTTTTGTCTGCGAGGTTTTCGGCTTCACTTACACTTAGCTGATGTGCAATGTTCTGCTGTGCATCTTTAACGCCGGTAGCCGGCATCATGAAAATTAATTTGTCGGCACCGAGTGCACCGGCGGCAGCAGTTGCCACATCTTCAGCGCGACAGTTAAAGGCTTCGCCACTGGGTGAATATGCAATCGGTGAAAGCAGCACAATATTATTCAGTTCGAGTTGTTGCTTAATCGCATGGGTATCAACCTTGCGAATATCACCGGTAAAACCAAAGTCTACACCGTCTCTGATTCCATACGGTCTGGCTGTCACAAAATTACCGGAGATGACTTTTAAGGCAGCGCCGGCCATGGGTGTATTAATCAGACCTTTTGATAACTGGGTTTCGATATTAACCCGCACCTGACCAACTGCCTGCTCTATGCCCGGTAAAGTTTGTGACGGAGTAATGCGCCAGCCGTTATGAAAGGCGGATTCGATATTAAGTGTTTTCAGCTGTTGCTTTATCTGCGGGCGTGCGCCATGCACCAGCACCAGCTTTACCCCGAGGCTATTGAGTAAAGCGATATCGTGAATTAAATGCGCAAAGCCATTATGCATAATGGTTTCACCGGAAATATAAATTACAAACGTACGCCCGCGGTGACTATGAATATAGGGAGATGAGCCACGAAACCAGTTTACATATTGTTGTTGTTCAGATGTCATTGTTGTTTTTATTTCTCTTTATGCCTGTTCAGTTTTTTGTGGATATATGTCTTAACCGGGTTGTATGCAAAACGCATGGATTAATTTTTTCAGCGTGTCTATTGTTGGCTCAATCCGGTCAATATCTAAATATTCATCCGGCTGATGAGCCTGTGCAATATCCCCCGGCCCCAATACAATAGTGTCTATGCCCAGTTCAGTCAAATAGGGGGCTTCAGTACCAAAGGCGACGCTGCCGGCACTAAAGCCGGTGAGTTTCTCGGCAGCTTTAACCAGTGCAGACTGTGCTGGCGTTTCCATGGCCGGTGTGCCGGGAAATAATGCACGGGTTTCGAGGGTGAAGCCCTGCTCAGGTATAACTTTTTGTAAGCGTGAGTTTAATTGGTGACGTAAATCGAGCAGATTCATTCCCGGTAGCGGGCGAATATCAATATGTAACTCGCAGGCACCGCATATTCTATTGGGGTTATCACCGCCGTGAATGTGTCCAAAGTTCATAGTGGGTACCGGTACTTCAAAGAGTGCATTGCTAAATTGCTGCTGTAATTCATTGCGCCAGAGCATCAGTTCCGCAATCACTTTGTGCATTGCTTCCAGTGCATTGTGGCCATAATCCGGATTGCTGGAATGCCCCGCCAAACCGGTGATACGAATCGACTCCATCATAATGCCCTTATGCATACGAATGGGTTTCATGCCGGTGGGCTCGCCAATAACCGCATAACGGGCGACAGGTTTTCCCGCATCGACCAGTGCTCTGGCTCCGGCCATGGTGGTTTCTTCATCAGCTGTCGCAAGAATAATTAACGGCTGCTTATAGGTGCTAGCCTCAAAACTGATAGCGGCTTCAATGGCCAGCGCCAGAAAGGCTTTCATGTCTGATGTGCCCAGACCGTAGAATCGGCCATTGTCTTCACTTAGCTTGAAAGGGTCGTGTTGCCAGCGCTGCTCATCATAGGGGACGGTGTCAGTATGTCCCGCCAGAATTAAGCCCCCCTGACCTGAACCAACCGTTGCGATTAAATTGGCTTTGCCTTTTGCCACCGGAATTTGTTCAATCTGAAAGCCAAGGTCATTCAGCCAGTTAGCTAATAAATGTATGACCGGTAAGTTACTTTGATCAATACTTGCATCAACACAGCTTACAGACGGTGTAGCAATGAGTTGCTGCAGCATTTGCAGACGTTGAGGTTTAGAGGTGAGTGTAAGGCTCATGTTATTAATTCTGGCGAGTGATGGCTGGTTTTTAATACAATGCCTGATGCATAAAGCGAAGTCAAAACGCTGGACGGATTGCTTTAGTCAATGCGAGTAATGGTGTGTTTATTGACGGGCATTATTTATAAATAATCTACTATACTTTTTAAGGTGATCGGGCGCAGCCTTTTTAAATGTAAAAAATGATTCGTGTTGCTGGAAGGAGCCATTAACAATGTTAAAGTTATATTATCTACTATTTGTATTTTGTATCAGCTGTTTTTTAAGTCCGGTTGTATCAGCAAAAGACAAGCTGATACTAGCGGTGCATCCTTATTTATCCTATGAAGAAATCCAGAATAAATTTTTACCTTTGGTGAGCTATCTGAGTCAGAAAATAGATAAAGAAATTCACATTCGAGTGGGTAGCGACTATCAGGAACATATAGAATATATTGGTAAAGACAAAGTCGATATTGCTTATATGGGGCCGGCATCATATATACATATGATTCAAAAATATGGTGAAAAACCGGTGTTGTCGAGGTTGCAGATAAACGGACATGCGTATTTTCAGGGTAATATCATTGTAACAAAAAATAGTAATATTAAGACTCTGGCCGACCTCAAGGGAATGCGCATTGCATTCGGTGACCCTGATTCAACCATGAGCTATATCGTTCCCCATTACATGTTGCATAAAGCCGGCGTATATACTCAAAATTCAGCTAAACATAAATTTTTGCACAGCCATAATAATGTTGCGCTTGCTGTGTTGTCGGGTGATTTTGATGCGGGCGCAGTGAAACCGGCGGTGTTTAAAAAGTTTGAAAATCAGGGGCTGCGTGTTCTTTCGCTAACCCCAAGAATATCAGAACATCTGTTTGTTGCTCGATCAAATCTTGCCAGAGACGATATCGAGGCTTTACAAAAAGCCATGCTGGAAATGAAAAACACTCCTCAGGGGTTAGATGCTTTACAGGCAATAAAACCCAGTATCACCGGGCTGGTTAAGGTTAGCGCTGATGATTATGATAATTTACGTAAAATTATTATGGAGTCTAAGGAGTTACATTAGCGAGTATGCGAAATAATCGAATACCGTGGTTTATGTTAGCTCTCGTCCTGATTATTATTTTTATATCGGGCTGGTATATTTATAATTTCAGATTTGAGAAAGAGCTGGATTTTATTAAGCAGCAGTCTAAAAATGAAGTTAATTTTGTTTCCATGCTTATTAAGGAACGTCTGCAAAAGCGTGAGTACCAACAAGCTAAAGAGTATATTGCCAACTGGTTAAAAAACTCACCGGATATTGTCTATCTTTCTCTGGTTAGTAGTAATGGCTACGAATTTTCAAATTTTCAAAAAAACATTAAGGTTGTTCGTTATCTGGAAGAAGACATCGATATTACATATTCATATGATGGGAGTGCAAAACTGGTTATACAAAAAACCATAGACGGCTTCTATGAAAATCAATCCAGTTACTTGTATCAGTTGTTACTTTTTTATGCGTTCATTGGAGTTGTGTTCTCTTCATTAGTGTATTCAAACCAACAGATAAAAAATCAGAAACATGATTTGACATCTGAAATTTCAGAACGTATGAGTCTGGAAAAAGAGTTGCTGGATCTTAATGCGACGCTGGAATCCAGGGTGCTTGAACGCACTCAGGAGCTTAAAGAGCTAAATGAAAAAATAGGATCTATCGCACGCAGTGCAGGTATGGCAGAAGTGGCGAGCGGTGTTTTGCATAATATAGGTAATGTTTTAAACAGTGTTAATGTGTCGGTTACGATGTTGCGTGAACAGATACGCAGAACCAAAGCATCGAACCTTGAGCGGCTGGTCGAATTGTTAAATGATCATCAGGCTGATCTGCCTGGTTTTTTTGAAAACAATGAAAAAGGCAGACAGGTTCCGGCTTTTCTATCAGCATTATCCAGCCAGCTAATACATGAAAATGAAACTATGCTGTTAGAAATAGATGGCTTATCTGAAAATATTGAGCATATAAAAAATGTAATTAGCATGCAGCAATCTTATGCAGGTAGTTACGGCGTGTTGGAAAAAGTGTCGATGCCGGAGTTGATTGATGATGCGCTTAAAATAAACAAGCTGGCTAAGGATAGAGAGACTATTCAGATTGAAAAAAAGTATGCTGAATTACCATTGGTATATTTAGATAAACATAAAATTTTACAGATATTTATTAACTTAATTAGTAATGCCAGACATGCATTGATAGATAGTGGGCATGCGGATAAAAAAATGTCTATCTCTATTTCTGTTGTAGATAATGCCATTTGTATTGAAGTAACAGACAATGGTATCGGTATTGAAAAAGACAATTTGTCGCGGTTATTTACTTACGGCTATACCAACCGTCGAGATGGTCATGGCTTTGGCCTGCATAACAGTGCGCTGGTGGCAAATGAACTCGGCGGAAAAATAGAGGTTCACAGTGAAGGTGCGGGTAGGGGAGCGAGTTTTGTATTAAAACTGGAGCTGGAAAACTTACAGCTAGATGAACCTCAAAAAATGTAAATGAATTTATCTGAGTATTGAGTCAATCCCATGGTTATCTTAGAATGCTTCAGGTGAACAGGCTGTCTTTCAATGGCAGTACAGAAAATATTTAAATCATCTTAACACCGCTAAGCGGACACTTTAAAATTTCCTGACGTAGAATTTCAATGGCCTGCGGGCGGGTGAAACCTTTGCGCCAGGCTAGCGCCACTCGTCGAGTCGGTGCCGGTTCGCTAAACGGAATCATCTGAATCAATGCGCTACCGGGTGAATTATGTTTTGAGCTGGAAGGGAGTACCGTAATACCGGTGCCACTGGCAACCATATGGCGAATTGTTTCCAGCGAACCACCGGCAAGGCTTTCCTGTAAATTTCCTGATGCACTGCAGTCAGGGCAGGAGGCTAGCACCTGGTCACGAAAACAATGCCCCGGTCCGAGGAGTAATAAATTTTCCTGTGCCAGTTCGTTGGCATCAATATGCTTGCGATTTTTCCAGTGATGATCGACGGGAATAACGGCTTCAAAGGGTTCGTCATATACAGCTTGAGTCATAATGCCGGATTCGTTGAAAGGCAGGGCGATGAGGATGACATCAAGCTTGCCCTGCTTTAAATGCTCGGCTAGAACCGCCGTAAAATTTTCCTCCAGACGCAATTGCATTTGTGGTGCCTGTTTATGCAAGCGTGGAATCAGTTCGGGTAATAAGTAAGGTGCAATGGTGTAAATTGCACCGAGACGCAGGGGCGCCGCTAATGGGTCCTGGTGTGTCATGGCAAGGGCTTTTAACTGGGCTGCCTGATCAAGTACCGTCTGTGCCTGCTCTATAATTTGCACACCCTGTTCGGTGATGCGTAATTGATTACGGGATTCGCGCTCGAAAATATTGACTTCCAGTTCGGCTTCGAGTTTTTTAATGCCCAGACTGAGTGTTGGCTGGCTGACAAAGCAGGCCTTTGCTGCTCGACCAAAATGTTTGTGCTGAGCAACGGCAACGATATATTTGAGTTCAGTGAGTGTCATGGTTCAAACTTAACGTGTTTTCATTTAAAAAACCAATCAAAACACGAGTTACTTCAGGTTTATTTGAGCGTTAAGCGGATGTTTGTCAATTTCTTTGCTATAAGAAGTAGTGAATCAGGTTCTCTATATTTTGTTTTAAGGTGAGTTAACGATAGTGATTAAAAAATATATTTGTACAAGTGTTCGTAATAAATTATTAATGATAACGGGTTTTGGTACGTCATTGGTTATGGCAGCAACCTTATATGGTATTTTCAGCAGTTATAATGCTGAAGTGAGTATGTCAGATAAAATGCAGCAGGCATTAGTTCTTCAGAAGGAGTTTACGGATGTAAATGTCGGGTTTAAAACCCAGGTGCAGGAATGGAAAAATGTGCTTATTCGAGGCCATGATGAAGGACAGAGAAAAAAATACTGGGGTAAATTTTTAAAAAAACATGATCAGGTGCAGGAGAGTGTAGGTCAGTTAGCTGATGATGTGAGCGATGCCAAAATTGAGGCACGTCTGGACGCGTTCAGGACTGAGCATAGCCAGTTAATGTCGCTTTATCAAAAAGGCTTTGATGCCTTTGTTGAATCGGACTTTGACCATAAAACCGGTGACCTGGCGGTAAAAGGAATAGATAGAAAACCGGCTAAAATGTTGCTGGATATTTCAGAACTATTATCGGCAAAAATCATTTCTGAGTCAGAGCAGAATTCAGTTGAAAGTCTTAGGATGACTATTGTTTTACTGATTATCTCATTGGTTGTCGCGTATATCGTTTTTCTGGCTATGATTAAAAAGATTGTGGTGATGCCGGCACAAACCGTTGCTCATGATCTTTCATTAATGGCGGCGGGGGACTTCTCCCATCCAATCGTGTCAACGTCGCTGGATGAGCTGGGCCAGGTTGCAAGCAGTGCTGCAACCTTGCGTGAGGATATAGGCAATATTGTTAATCAGATTAATGACTCAGTTTATAAGCTGTCAACTTCGGCGGAAGAAATGGCGCATATAACCGATCAGTCAAATCAGTCTGCATCTCAGCAGAGAGTAGAGACAGATCAGGTGGCTACTGCGATGAATGAAATGACAGCGACCGTACATGAAGTTGCGCAAAATGCTCAGTTGGCGGCTGAGTCGGCAAACCAGGCGAGCAATGAAGTAAATACGGGACAGAGCGTGGTAAATGAGTCGATCAGTGCTATTTCAAAACTGGTGCAGCAGGTAGAGATAGCAGCAGATGTTATTCATGCGCTGGAAAATGATTCGGTGGAAATCGGTTCGGTTTTAGACGTGATACGCGGCATCGCCGAGCAAACGAATTTACTGGCATTAAATGCCGCCATAGAGGCAGCACGTGCCGGTGAGCAGGGTCGTGGTTTTGCCGTGGTTGCGGATGAAGTGCGCACTCTAGCGAGTCGCACCCAGCAATCAACAGAAGAAATTCAAAGTATGATTGAGAAGTTGCAATCCGGTGCACAGCAGGCGGTAGATGCGATGAATCAAAGCCGTTCACAGGCCGATGTGACTCGCGATACTGCGGCCAGGGCTGGCGAAGTGCTCACCAGTATTACCGCATCGGTAACCAATATCAATGATATGAATACCCTGATTGCCAGTTCCGCAGAAGAGCAGAATGCAGTGGCAGAAGAGATTAACCGTAGTATTGTGAATATTTCACAGAGTGCAGAAGTTGCATCTGAGGGTGCGGCACATACTGCGGAAACATCGGAGGCTTTACGAAATGTTGCTGAAGAGCTGAAGCATGTGATTTCGCGTTTACATGTTTAAACGTCAATGCTCACCGGTAGCGAAAAAAGGCTCTCATTGTTGAGAGCCTTTTTTGTGTGTTTTTGATACATTGCCGATGACTTATGACTTACGACTCATTCGTTATTCATTTACAATACAGTTTCTAAAACATTACAGCCATTTCAGAAGGTAAATCATGCCAGTATATCGCTCCAGAACTTCCACCCACGGCCGCAACATGGCGGGCGCCCGCGCACTTTGGCGTGCCACAGGTATGAAAGACGGCGATTTCGAAAAGCCGATTATTGCGATTGCTAACTCATTCACACAATTTGTGCCGGGTCATGTGCATTTAAAAGACATGGGGCAGCTGGTGGCACGTGAAGTGGAAAAGGCCGGCGGCATTGCTAAAGAATTTAATACCATTGCAGTGGATGATGGTATTGCCATGGGCCATGGAGGTATGTTGTATTCATTGCCTTCGCGCGAAATTATTGCCGACTCGGTTGAGTACATGGTAAATGCGCATTGTGCGGATGCGATTGTGTGTATTTCCAATTGCGATAAAATCACCCCGGGCATGTTGTTAGCGTCGATGCGTTTAAATATCCCGGTGATTTTTGTTTCCGGCGGGCCGATGGAGTCAGGTAAGTCACAATTGCTGGGTAAAGAAGTAAAGCTTGATTTAGTCGATGCGATGGTGATGGCGGCGGATAAAAATCAGTCCGATGAAACGGTTAATCAGGTAGAACGTTCGGCTTGCCCAACCTGCGGTTCGTGCTCAGGTATGTTTACAGCAAACTCGATGAACTGCTTAACCGAAGCGCTGGGATTATCCTTGCCGGGTAATGGTTCGTTACTGGCAACCCATGCTTATCGTGAAGAATTATTTTTAGAAGCCGGTCGTCGCATTGTGGCGATTACTCGCGATCATTACGAAAATGATAATTACGATATGCTGCCGCGCAGCATCGCCAATTTTAAAGCTTTCGAAAATGCCATGACTTTAGATATTGCCATGGGCGGTTCAACCAATACCGTTTTGCATTTGCTGGCAGCGGCCCAGGAAGGCGAAATTGATTTCACCATGGATGATATCGATCGACTGTCACGCAAAGTGCCCAACTTGTGCAAAGTTGCACCGGCTACCCAGCTGTTCCACATGGAAGATGTGCATCGTGCGGGTGGCGTAATGGGTATTTTAGGCGAGCTGGATCGTGCCGGTTGTTTGCATACAGAGTTGCCAACGGTACACAGTGCGAGCATGGCGGATGCTTTAGCGAAGTGGGATATCGCGGTGTCGGATGATGCGGATGCGAAAAAATTATTTTCTGCAGCGCCGGGAAATGTGCCAACGCAACAGGCATTCTCGCAAGATAAAGTTTGGCCGTTAGATACCGATCGTGCCAATGGTTGTATTCACAATGTAGAAAATGCCTATTCACTAGATGGTGGTTTGGCCGTGCTGTTTGGTAATATTGCTGAGCTGGGGTGTATTGTGAAAACCGCCGGAGTGGATGAAAGCAATTTAACCTTCACTGGTCGTGCGCGAGTTTTTAATTCACAGGATACCGCAGTAGAAGCGATTTTAGCCGACCAGGTGATCGCCGGTGACGTGGTTGTTATTATGTATGAAGGCCCAAAAGGTGGCCCCGGGATGCAGGAAATGTTGTATCCCACGTCTTATCTTAAATCGCAGGGTTTGGGTAAAGCCTGTGCCTTGTTAACGGACGGTAGATTTTCCGGTGGTACTTCTGGTTTGTCCATTGGCCATGCTTCACCGGAAGCGGCGGAAGGTGGTGCAATTGGCCTGGTGGAAGAAGGTGATACGATTGAAATTGATATTCCGAATCGTAAAATTCATTTAGCGATTTCTGCTGAAGAACTGGTGCAGCGTAGAGTTGCGATGGATGCCAAAGGTGCAGATGCGTGGAAGCCGGTGGGTCGTGAGCGGGTGGTGAGTAATGCACTTAAAGCGTATGCCGCAATGACAACGAGTGCGTCGCGCGGTGCGGTGCGGGATGTGAGTCAGTTGGAGAAGTAAAGCGTTCGAATAAATTCGAACCTGCAGGTAATCGTTTTAAAGTGTAGGTGCGAAAAATTGTCTGGAACAATTTTTCATGTAAACCCCGAAGGGGTGAGGCATAGGGAAATGCTGAATAATTTATTCGCACTCTTTTTGAGAAAAACCAAAGGTAAAAAATGAAAATAGGCACACCGCTTTCAAACACCGCAACTAAAGTTATGCTACTCGGCGCAGGCGAACTTGGCAAAGAAGTCATTATCGAACTGCAACGTTTCGGTATTGAAGTGATTGCGGTAGATCGCTACGAAAATGCGCCGGGTCATCAGGTGGCACATCGCAGTTATGTGATTGATATGACTGATGGTGATGCCTTAAAAAATTTGGTCAAAAAAGAACGTCCGGATTTAATCGTACCGGAAATCGAAGCCATTGCTACCGATATGCTGGCGGTGATCGAAGAAGAAGGTTTAGCCGAAGTCATTCCCACCGCTCGCGCCACTCAACTCACCATGAACCGGGAAGGCATTCGCCGACTCGCGGCGGAAGATTTGAAACTGGCGACTTCACCTTATGTATTTGCGGATAGCCTTGAAGAATTAAAAGGCGCCGCAAAACTCATTGGTTTTCCGTGCATTATTAAACCGGTGATGTCCTCATCGGGCAAAGGTCAGTCACGCCTGGAATCGGCGGATGATGTGGAATCGGCCTGGCAATATGCGATGGATGCGGGGCGGGTTAACCACGGTCGGGTGATTGTGGAAGGGGTGATTGAATTTGATTATGAAATTACTCAGCTAACGGTTCGCGCCTTAAACGCCGAGGGCGAAGTCGAAACGCATTTTTGTGCACCGGTGGGGCATATTCAAAAAAATGGCGACTATGTGGAAAGCTGGCAGCCCCAGCCTATGTCGGATGTGGCGCTGGATAAATCCCGTGCGATGGCCGAAAAAGTCACCACAGCATTAGGTGGCAGAGGTATTTTCGGTGTTGAGTTATTTATAAAAGGCGACGAGGTTTATTTCAGTGAAGTTAGCCCGCGTCCTCATGATACCGGGCTGGTTACCATTATCACTCAGTGGCAGTCTGAGTTTGCATTACATGCCCGTGCTATTTTAGGTTTGCCGGTGGATACCAGTCTACGTTGCGACGGAGCCAGTGCGGTGATTTATGGCGGCAAAAATGCCATGGCTATTGAATTTGAAAATATTGAAAAAGCCCTGAGTGTGCCGTCAACAGAAGTGCGATTGTTTGGTAAGCCTGAGGCTTTCGAAAAACGTCGCATGGGGGTGGCGGTGTCCAGTGGTAGCAGTATAGACGAGGCTCGTGGCCGGGCGCGTCTTGCTGCCTCTATGGTTAATCCGGTTTAATTTATTTAATCATAATTATGGGGAATGACCCTAAAATATTTAAGTGATTGAACTACACTTCAAAGTAGTTAGTTTGAATTTAAATATTACAGGGAATGCCTTACATGTCTGAAAATTCCACTTCTACTGCTTCTTCTTCGAGCCGTCCGGACCTTGACTGGAGTCAGGTAAAAGAAACCGTACTGATGCTTAAACTGGCAGCGGCACAGGTTGAATTCTCCTTAAAAGACGGTGCAAACTCGGTAGATACCCTGACCGATTCTTTTACCAGTATGGCGGGTAGCATCAGTGCGATTGAATCCAGTACGGCGGAGTTGTTCGAAAAATATCAGGTATCTGATAGTGACCAACAAGCTGTACTGGATAATTGCCAGCAGGTCGAAGGCAAGATTCAGCAGGCAATTATTGCATTTCAGTTTTATGATTCATTGGTACAACGCATGGATCATGTGGTCAATAGCTTGTCCAAACTGGGCGATCTGGTGAGTGACCCGTCCCGCCTTTACTCTCCGGTGGAATGGGGGCAGTTGCAGGAAACAATACGTGGACGTTATACGATGGAAAAAGAGCGTGAATTATTTGATGCGATTTTGAAAGGTGAAGATATGGTGCAGGTGCTGGCAAAAATGCAAAAGGTTAGTGCAGCAGATGATGGTATCGAGCTGTTTTAACAGTTGAGTTGCGAGGTTAGCTGTGACTATTAGTGTGAATTATTAACTAAAGCACCTAAATGCCTATTTTTATTAAATTTTTTCTTTACCTTTGTTTTTTGATGCGCTATGGTTAATTACAATAAAATGACTATCACAGGATAAACCATTGACTCGCCTAGCCGACGTAGTGACTAAAACCTTTCGATCTATTACTCCAGATGCATTGTCAGACCGCTTATTTAAAGATCCTCTCGCGCGGTGGTGGCCTACCTATCAGCAAAAACTCGAAGCCAGTGGTTATGATGGTCATGTACAGGCCGGTTTTTTTATTGCCAGTTTCTCCGCTATGGGGCATGTAGCCAAATGTGATGGCCGGGTTAAAAGTGTAGAAATTGAGCTGGCGACTCAGGTGATGGATCATTTGAAACTCACAGCCGAGCAGAAACAACTGGCTATTCGTCTGTTCAATGAAGGCAAACATAAAGATTTTGCACTGGATACATTACTGTGGCGCTTCAAGCGTGAATGTGGTCATCGTGTGAGTGTATTGCAGGTATTTATCGAAATTCAGTTAAAAATGGCGTATTCGGATGCCAGTCTCAATGATAAAGAAATAAAAATTATTAAGCGCATGTGTAAGTGTCTTGATGTATCAGACTCGATTTATACACGTATTGAACGACGGGTGAGAGCAGAAAGAAAAGCCGCTAATCAGCCGGTAGCCAGTGCGCCGAAAAAAATTATCAGTCTTGCAGATGCCTATGAAATGTTAGGTTTAACGCGTTGGGCTGATCAGGGCCAAATTAAGCTGGCGTATCGGCGCATGCTGGCTAAATTCCATCCGGATAAATTAGTGGCACGTGGAGCATCTGAAGTAGAAGTGATTGAAGCCCATGATATTGTGCATGATGTTAAATATGCTTATGAAATGCTGGTGAAGTCAAAGCGAATTGGTTAGAAAGTAAAAGTGGTAGTCGTAAGTTATAAACCACAGCAGAAAACTTTCTGATTTTCTTTTATTCCGGTTTGAAGGGGAGGCTACAGGCTTCCCCTTTTGTCTTTATGTTTTGCTGTTCTTAATGATTTTTTGGAATTGAAACGTGACAGTCAATACAGACGATTTACTTTTTAAGCAGGTTCCTCAAGTTTTACAGCAACGTGTCGCCCGACACTGGCAGGACTGGCAAACCGCCTGCGCCGCAATTGAAAAAAATCCACAGAAAGAAGTCGACATAACGCTACTCGGAAAAATCTGGGCCTGCAGTGAGTTTGTCGCGACTACCATGATTCGTAACCCGCTGTTGTGGTTTGAATTGGTTGATAATAATAATTTAGCTATCAGTTTTTCACTTGATGATTATCGTCAGCAGTTAAATTTGCGCCTGCAAAAAAAATCCCCGTTAAACGATATTAATTTAATGCAACAGTTGCGTCTGTTTCGTGCGCAACAGATGTTACGCATTGCCTGGAGAGATCTGGCTGATTTAACCGATACTAAAGAAACACTTTGTAATCTCACCGATCTGGCCGAGTGCTGTGTAGATATTACGCTTGAAAGCCTCTATCAGGACCAGTGCAAACAGCTGGGTGTGCCGCTTAATTCAAAGGGTGAGCCGCAACGACTGGTGGTAATTGGCATGGGTAAGCTCGGTGGTTATGAGCTGAATTATTCTTCTGATATAGATTTGATTTTCAGCTTTGAAGAAGAAGGCGAGATTTCCGGGCCGCGTGCGCTGGCCTGTAGTCAGTTTTTTATTCGGCTCGGCCAGCGTTTTATAAAAGTGCTGGATGATGTAACTGGTGATGGTTTTGTGTTTCGGGTAGACATGCGTTTACGGCCCTATGGCGATAGCGGCCCGCTGGTGATGAGTCAGGCGGCAATGGAACAATATTATCAGACGCAGGGCCGCGATTGGGAACGTTACGCGATGATAAAAGCCCGCGTCATTGGCGGTGATCGGATACAGGGGCTGGCGCTGATGGATATGCTGAAGCCATTTGTATATAGACGCTACCTCGACTTTGGTGCATTTGAATCGATTCGTGAAATGAAAGCGATGATTGCTGCGGAAATTCGTCGCAAGGGGAATTTAAATAATATAAAACTCGGCTCCGGTGGTATTCGAGAAATAGAATTTATTGGCCAGACATTTCAGTTATTACGCGGTGGTAGTGATGCCGATTTACAAACCCGCGGTATTTTAAATGTGCTGGAACGGCTGGCACAAAAAAATTATTTAGAAGCTGATGAAGCACTCTCACTGGCTGAGAGCTATGATTTTTTACGCCGCCTTGAGAATCGTTTGCAGATGTATGCGGATGCACAAACTCATTTGTTGCCGGACAATACTGAACAGCAGGCAAGCATGGCACTGGCGATGAGTTTTGAAAGCTGGGGGGATTTATTGCAGGTCTGTGATAAACACCGCCAGTCTGTACATGCTGCGTTTAGTCAGCTATTACATGAATCAGCTACTGATGATGGTGAAGGCGTAGAAATTACCGGTGAAAACTCTCTGCGTTCAATCTGGTTATATGGAGAAGAGGCCGCAGATGCGATTCATATTCTTGAAAATATCGGTATCGATTCAGCGGGCGAAGTTTTAACACTAATTGAACAGTTTAAAAAATCATCCCAGCTAAATACCATGACTTCAACCGGGCGGCAGCGTCTGGATACATTAATGCCAAAATTAATTGCAGCGTTAAGCACTCAGGAAAATCCGCCAGAAGTGTTAAAGCGATTACTGGATTTACTGCAGGCAGTGTTGCGTCGAAGTGTGTATCTGTCATTGCTGAATGAATATCCACAGGCTTTGACCCAGCTAGTGACTTTATTTGCGGCCAGTTCGTGGTTGGCACAATTGCTGAGTCGTTATCCGGTGTTGCTGGATGAACTGCTCGACCCGCGAAACTTATATCAAATTCCCACCAGCATAAAATTAAAACAGGAGCTGGATGATTTATTGCAACGAGTAGCGGGCGATGAAGAGTTGCAAATTGAGCGCTTACGAAAATTTAAACAGGCACAGGTATTAAAAATTGCGGCGATGGATATTGCCGGCGTGCTGGATATATTTGAAGTCAGTGAGCAGCTGACCAGTATCGCAGAAGTCTTAGTCAATAAAGTTATGCAGCTGGCTCTGGAGTGGATGCTTGGCAAATATGGCAACCCGGTATGCGTTATCAATGGAGAAACATATTACCCGGGGATGGCGGTGGTCGCTTATGGGAAAATGGGAGGCAGAGAATTAAGCTATAGCTCTGATCTGGATCTGGTATTTGTGCATGACAGCCAGGGCGAGCACCAGCAAACCAATGGTGAGCGTAGCCTCGATAATGCCAGTTTCTTTGCGCGCATGGCACAGCGGGTCATTCATTTGCTAGGCCTGCAAACCGCCAATGGTCGTTTATATGAAATAGATATGCGCCTGCGACCGGATGGAAATGCGGGTATGTTAGTAACCAGTGTGCAGGCCTATGATCGCTATCAACATGAAAAAGCCTGGACCTGGGAGCATCAGGCCTTAATTCGTGCAAGAATTTTATGTTCAAATGAACATTTACAGTTAGAATTTGATAGAATTCGACGTTCGATCTTAATGCGTAAACGTGACAGGGCAAGTCTGGCAACTGACGTTATAGATATGCGTCAAAAAATGCGCGACTCATTAGGCTCCAGCGCGATGGATGATGGCTTGTTTCATCTAAAGCAGGATGCAGGTGGTCTAGTTGATATTGAGTTTATTGCACAGTTTGGGGTGCTTAATTGTGCGTCAGAAGACAAGACGCTGATTGAATATACGGCAACTCGTAAAATACTGATGCAATTAACCGTAAGTCAGTTGCTGAGCGAGGTACAGGCACAAGCTTTGTATACTGCTTATCGCGATTACCGCAGCTGCGCACACCAACGTGCATTACAGCAGCAGTCTGTAAGAGTTGATGATGCGCAAATTACGTTGTTAAGTGAAACAGTAAAACAAATTTGGCAGGACGTGCTGCAAAAGCATGCACTGTAAAAAATCTAAATAATATCAGGAGTAAGACGTATGCAAACCATGGCAGATCGCGATGGTGTAATCTGGTTTGACGGGGAACTGGTTCCCTGGCGCGAAGCTAAGGTACATGTTTTAACCCACACGCTGCATTATGGAATGGGTGTGTTTGAAGGTGTTCGTGCGTATAAAGCCGAGCAGGGCACGGCGATTTTTCGCTTGCAGGAGCATACTGATCGTTTATTCGATTCAGCGCATATTATGCGTATGGATATGCCATTTACAAAAGATGAGTTAAATGCCGCACAAAAGTTAGTCGTCCGCGAAAATAATTTAGAGTCTGCATATTTACGACCGATGGCATTTTATGGTTCTGAAGGTATGGGATTACGTGCGGATAATTTAAAAACACATGTAATGGTTGCAGCCTGGGAATGGGGTGCGTATCTGGGTGAAGATAATATGAAAAATGGATTAAGAATTCATACATCATCCTACACCCGTCATCATGTGAATATCAGCATGACGAAAGCCAAAGCCAATGGTCATTATATTAACTCCATGCTGGCATTGCAGGAAGCGATTAGCGATGGTTATGATGAAGCCATGTTGTTAGATCCGGAAGGCTATGTAGCAGAAGGTAGTGGTGAAAATATTTTTGTGGTTAAAAACGGCGTCATCTATACTCCGGATTTAACTTCGGCTCTTAATGGTATAACTCGCAATACGATTTTTAGATTCTGTAAAGATCTGGGTATTGAGATTGTCGAAAAGCGTATCACTCGTGATGAAGTTTATATTGCTGATGAAGCTTTCTTTACCGGTACAGCAGCAGAAGTCACACCCATTCGGGAAGTTGATAATCGCATGATAGGCGCAGGTACGCGAGGTCCGATTACAGAAAAATTACAGACTCTGTATTTCGATGTGGTGCATGGCAGAAAACAAGTTGATGAAAACTGGTTAACTAGTGTATCTGAATAGCAGTGCAGGGTTTTTTCGCCGTCTGCCCTTTGTGTCACTCCGTAATGAGTTATATTAATATAACTAAAAGAGAAAAAAATGACAGCTCAGAGTAAATTAGCAACGCCCAATGCAAAAGATAAATACGAAGTCACAGAAGAAGATGTGCCAGTGCATTGCCCGATGCCGGGAACCAGTTTATGGAACTCGCATCCGCAGGTATTTATCGCATTTGATAAAAATGGTGAAGGTAAGTGCCCGTATTGTGGTGCAAGTTACCAGTTAAAAAATAAGCTGTAATAATATGTCGGTTGTCTATCCAGTATGTTCTGATGGTATTAAAAATGATCTTGTATAAAAAATACTGGATGTCATTAAGAAAAAAAATATTTATATTTTTAGGAAAACGTTTTTATATAAAAAAAGTAGATGGAATACATCTACTGCTGGATATAAAGAACAGGGTAGATAGACATATTGATGCCTTTGGAAAGTACGAGGAATCGCAAATTGATTTTTTATTCAATAAGCTGAAGTCAGTTCAGTGTTCCTGCTTTATCGATATCGGTTCGCATTGGGGGTACTATAGCCTGTTGTTTGCTAGTCGTAGTTGTTTCAAACAGGCTGAGGTTTATGCATTTGAGCCTGATGCAATTAATCGAAACCAGCTTTATTCAAATCTTTTTCTGAATAGATTTCAGGATCGAATTAAAGTGTTTGAATATGCACTTTCCAATCAGGACGGTGAGCTTCGTTTTCATCGTTACGATGAGAGCAACAGGGGGAGAAGCTGTATTGCAGAAGATGGTGAAATTACAGTAAAAACAATAAAATTTGATTCGCTGCTAAAGTTTAAAAATAAAGTTATTGGTATAAAGATAGATGTGGAAGGTCATGAACTGGATGTTATTAATGGGATGAAGGATACCTTAGTGAATAATAAATGTATTGTTCAGGTGGAGTCATTTCCAGAAGCCCTGCCTGATTTGTTAGTCATCATGTCTCAATTGAGTTATAAAAAAATAGCTACTATCGATTCGGATCATTTCTTTAGTAACGAAAAATCTGATTAATATTAAAATCTCCAGTAATTAAGTTTCTTACGAAACTTTAAGTTTCTTAACAAATTTAAAGGTTTCTTCCTTTTAAGCGGATGCATTCCCTCTAATACATCATCAATAGCGTCTACAACTCTTTGTGATGATTTTCCATCAGTATATGGATGGGTCTGATCAATAAACCGGTTTATATTTGACATCAGATCATGAGGTTTTTTCAAAACATGTGATATGCCTGATTTCAGTTGGTTAGAGTCAGTAATATTATAAAGATATGATGATGGGGAGATGTTATTGACTGTTACTACAGGTTTTCTTTGTGTTAAAAACATTGAAATAACTGAAGATGTGTCACATACCATTACATCCGCTTTTTTTAACAGGGGCATAATGTTATCTGTTTCAACAAAGGTCAGATTGTCGTTCTGAATTGACTTATACATATCAACTGTAGTCTGGTCCATTTTAGGATGGAACTGCACAAGCCATTGCCAGGTGTCTGATTGGCTGATTGATTTTACAGTGTCGAATATACTCTGTGCGCAGCTTAATCTTTTGGAGAAAGTCGAGCATAGTAAAATAACGGGTTTATCATTTTTGTTAATATTAAGCCGGTTATTAAATAAAGGGTCGAGTGTAGGCCAGCCGGTTTCAATAACATTGAAAAACCCCATTTGTTTTTGAAGGTCTTTGAATGGCCGGGTTGTATTCGGGCCTTGAGTGCAGTAGAGGTCAAAGCCGCCCCGTATTTTGAAGTGATCGTTGTTTCCCCGATTATCTAATTTTCCAGCATCAAAGCCATGAAAAACGGCAACTTTTAAACCCGGCAAAAAAGACGGGATGTTATTGGCAGGGGCTAAAGTTACATCTGCTGAATATTCAAAAATACCATCGATATCGCTAATTCTTTTATCGTCTTCATTCAAATACTCAGAGTTGACTTTGTTGCCTTCCAGAAACCATGTAACATCATCTCCTCTGGCTAATAAAACCTCCTGAACAGGTCTCAATATAGCAAAACTGTAATTTTGCGAGATATAAAATAGATATTTTTTCATGTGCATGAGTATAATACATTATGATATTCATGGTATGGGAATAAGAACGCCTCTGATTAAATGTAGTTAAAATCAGGCAGCTGATTTTAGTTGATATAAAATGATTTGATTAGTGGTTTTTAGATGTCTGGTTGAGATAAATATGAAACTAAAACTGTCAGCAACGATTATATGCAAAAATGAAGAAAGCAGAATTAGGCGTTGCCTCGAGTCAATCACATGGGTTGATGAGATTGTAGTTGTGGACTCTGGAAGTACCGATAAAACGCTTGATATTGTAGCGGAGTATACGGATAAGATATATGTCAACTCAGACTGGCCTGGCTTCGGGTTGCAAAAAAGGCTGGCGGTAGAGAAAGCCAGCTATGACTGGATATTGGCATTGGATTCTGATGAAGTTGTAAGTGAGTCGCTTAGAGATGAGATTATTGCCTGCCTACATGAGGCAGATGAGAAAGCGGTTTATCGGCTTAATCGGCTAACTCATTTTTGTGGGAAATTTATCTATCATAGCGGTTGGCATCCCGATCGTGTTGTGCGCTTGTTTAATAAAAAAAATTATCAATATAATGATGCGCTGGTGCATGAAACAGTTGAATGTAACGGTGCAAAAAAAATCGACCTGAAAGGGAAATTGTTTCATTACACGTTTGAGTCATTAGAAGTGTATATTGATAAAAGAAATCGTTATGCAAAAATATGGGCAGAGAGCCAATATAAAAAAGGTCGAAAGGCCAGCGTTATAAAGATAATTGTAAGAGCATTATTTGCATTTGTAAGACACTATGTTTTACGTCTGGGTGTGCTTGATGGATATCATGGATTTCTTATATCAGTTATTCAAATGCAATATACATTTAATAAGTATAATTTTCTACGGTTTAAAAATATTTCGAAAAAAACACCATAACCTGTGTAAAAAATATAATGCTGTCAACTGAACGAACGTACAAAAAAATTTGCATATTACGTCTCTCTGCTATTGGAGATGTGACGCATGTGATTCCGGTTGTGAGAGCCATGCAACAAAAATGGCCGGGACTCGAAATAACATGGGTATGTGGAAAGTTTGAGTATAAGTTTCTTAAGGTTTTAAAAGATATACGATTTATTGTTTTCGATAAAAAAAATGGCTTAAAAGAGTATCGATATTTATGGAAAAAACTCAATGCAGAAAAATTTGATGTGTTGCTGCAAATGCAGGTGGCGGCACGTGCCAATTTAGCAAGCATGGGAATCAATGCGGATATAAAGCTCGGTTGGGATAAAGCCAGATCTAGAGATTTTCATCAATTTTTTATTAATCATTCAATACCACAAGAGAAGCAGCAGCATCAGGTGCAGGGCTTTTTGTCATTTGCCAGAGAAATGGGAGTACAGGTTGTTGACCCTGTCTGGGATATACCGGTAACAGATGCGGCTAAAGAGTTTGCTGAAAAGTATGTAGATGAAAATAAAAAAGTTTTAATCATTTCTGCCTGTTCCAGCCACAAATTACGAAACTGGTCAGCTGACAGGTATGCACGATTAGCAGATTATGCAATAGAACAATATGGGATGCAGGTCATTTTAAGTGGTGGACCTGCTGAGATTGAAGTCAATATGGCAAAGAAAATAATTATAAATATGAAAAATAAACCACTTAATCTGGTTGCTAAAGACACACTCGAGCAGTTAGTGGGGTTGTTAAGTAAAGCAACCGTTGTTGTTTCTCCAGACTCCGGGCCTGCTCATATTGCAAATGCATTAGGCATACCTGTTATCGGATTATATGCATGCACCTGGAGTAAGCGTAGCGGACCATATAATTCATTAGATTATTGTGTGGATAAGTTTGAGATGGCAGCGGAAAAGTATTTAGGTAAGTCTGCGGACAGGCTGCGTTGGGGTACAAAAATAGAAAGGCCAGGCGTAATGGATATGATAAAAGTAGATGAGGTGTGTAAACGTCTTGATCAGGTAATCAAAGATTCAAAATATTCGATATAGTTTTTAACTGTAGCTTTATGAGACATCTTATTACTTAAAATTTCTTTACAATTTTCGGAAAGATTTATTAATGTGTCAGGTGAGCTGTATAGCTTTCTCAGGCTTTTAGACAGTGAGGATACGTCAGCAATAGGGACGATATAGCCATTTTTTCCATTTGTAATAATTTCCATACTGCCGGGGTTGGATGAGGCTATAACGGGTGTGCTATATGCCAGAGATTCCAGTATGACACGGGGTAAACCTTCACCCGAAGTGGAAGGCTGTATAAGAACGCTACTTGCAGCAATGAGTTCTGGTGCGTCATTTCGGTAGCCGGCAAGATGAATTCGGGATTTAATTTTATTGTTTTCGAACAGGCTTTTATAAGGTTCTTTGTCAATGCCTTTGCCAACTAAAATCAGATGAAAATTTTCGAGATCAGTCAGCGAGTCTACGGCCTTTAATACTATGTCTATGCCTTTATGTGGCCGTGCATTAGTCACACAAATGGCAATAAAGTCATCTTTTTTTATTCCAAATTCACTTAAGTCTACAGGTTGTTTGTTATACCAGCTTATATCGTGACCTTTGTATATAGTCGTTATGCTCTTGTTTTTTAAAATCTTTAAAGAGCTTACATAGTTATAAACATATTTTGATACGCAAATAATACCATTTACTCTGGGGTTTAAGATACTCAGATAATTTCCAGGATCATGCCAATAAAGCCCGCTGGCAGTGCCTCGATATGCAACAAGCTTTGCTTTTGATCCGAGGCAGGCTATTGCTGAATTTGGAATGGCTTTAGAATTAGTTGCATATACGATATCAATGGATTGTTCTTTTATGACTTTGCGAATTAAACGGATAGAACTTAAACTTATTTTTTTAGTTATGGGTTGTTCGATTACAGTTATATTATGTTTTATAAACCGAGGGCTATAAATTTCATTTTTATGAGTGATAATCGTAACATTGTGCCCTGCTTTAGCCAGGTCGATATAAATCTCATGTTCAGGACGAAGGCTGTTAAATGAGCTGTTGCCTGATGTGCACGCTAGTATATTCATAGTTGAACTATATTTATTTATATTTTGTGTTAGTTATAGTCTTGATATGACTTTTCTTCAACAATGTCTGATTTCAGGTATACGTTAATACGTTTTTTAACATCAGCACGCTGGTCATTTGTGACATAAACACTTCGTGCCAGTTCAATGAATCGTTGTTCGAATCGTTTGTCTCTTTCTTCATCACGAACATCATCTTCAATATCCCAGAGTGTTTCGTTAATTGATTTCATCTCATTTCGCATGGCGGTGATTTTGTCATCAACAGTAACTGCTTCGTTCCATACTTTATTGAGCATAGCCAGCTCATTATTGACATTGGCTTTTTTTTCAGACGATTCAATACGCTCGGATTTGATTTCAAGTATGGTGATTTTGTCGAGCAATTCGCCGGGAGAAATAGGGATGAGTATTTGTTTCATGTTATCTAATGTATTCGGGGATGAAACACCTATTATAAATGTAATTTAATATAGATGCTTATTTTTTTGATTCAATAGATAAAACACTATAATCTTGTTATGCGTGCTAAGACAAAGGCTAAGAAATGGAAATAGAAAGTTATATCGCTCGTATAGAGCTACTGGACTATATGATTATTGGGGTAAACCTGCTGCTACTGGTGTTTGCCAGGCTTATTTTGCAGCTGTTCCAGTCAGAAGAGACCAAAAGTTCAGCTTTTATCTTAAAGGTACAGGTGTTCAGGGCGTTGAATTTACTGATTATTCTGACTTATGGGTATAGCAATATTTATCATGAGTCGATATCCGGTGGTATCGGGTTGAAGCTCGTATCTATCTGGGTAATCATCTATCTGTCGTATTTGATGAAGCAGATATTCAGTTTCTGGGTACGCAAAAAATACGGAAAATTACGTGATATTAATGGTGATAAGAAAAGTATAGAAACCTATACCAGCCGTTTACTGAGTTTACTGGCGGGTGTTGCCATATTTGTCATGGCACTCATTTCTATTGTTGATGTTCTTGAATTTAATAGTTTGTTACAGGCTGGCGGTGTGCTCGGTATAATTGGTGTTTTTCTGGCACTTACTCAAAATGCATGGGCACCTGATATTATCAGTGGCCTGATATTTCTTAATAACGGCATGATTGAAGAAGGTGATGTGATTGAGCTGGAGGATAACGGCTCATTAATCGGTGTCGTGTTTAAAACTAAGATGTTTCATACAGAAATACTAAATTTGGTTAATAATCACCGGGTGATGCTTAAAAATGCGCGTCTGCGGGAATTTACTATTCAGAATCTATCCAAATTTGCTTCTGCTAAAGGGTTAAGAGAAGTGATGACATTTAAAATTGGCTATGATGTGCCGGCTGAAAAAGTCAGAAAAATGTTTGCTAGTGCGGAGCAGCATTTACAGGATGATTGCGGTATTATTCCGGTCGAAGACAATAAGTTTGAGATAGGCTTGCTCGAGACGGGTGACTACGCGCTTCAATGGGCAGTATATTATTATACTAAAGATATTAAAAACTTACTTATAAACCGTCAGCGAATACGAGAGTGTATCCTGAATACATCGCATGAGTTTAATATTTCATTAGCCACTCCGCTTATACTTAAAAATATAAATGATGAATAATTCAATTTTAATAAATACCTTAAAACTGGTGAATGTACTGTGGTTTTTAAGTCTTTCATCCTGTGCCAGCGTAGAGCCATGGCAGCGCGACGTGCTGTCAAAAAAACAAATGCAATTTAATTCACAGAAAATTAACTCAGCTATGGATACGCATTTTTATTACAGTAAGGAGGGTTCCAGTGGCGGTAGTGGTTTTAGTGGCGGTGGATGTGGTTGTAATTAATGCATAAAAAATCAATCAAAGCGGTTTTGTCTTCTGCCTGCTGTTGCCTGCTGGGATCATCTGTAAATGCAGAAACAAAACCCTGGTATGTTGACCTTGGTGCAATGAATTATATCGAAGCGGATAGAAATACGGGTATACAGTTTATGGCAAATGCACGGCGTCAGCTGGAGGATGAAGATGCTATTTCTCTACAGCTGGAGTTTGATGTCATAACCGGAGCAACTCCGAACGGTGCAAGTGCCAGTAATGTACCGCAAAGCTTTACTATGGCATCGGGTATTGGCAGCTATCAGGTGGCGGCAAATGAGTTACCGGCTGATGATACACACATGGATACGCGTATGGCATTTAGTTTGTTGTATGAATCGGTGCTCAATAATCATTTACAGTTAAATTACACCTCACATATTTCAATGGAATTTGATTATTTATCGTTTGGTGGTGGAATAGAGTTTTTACAGGATTTCTATCAGCACAACACAACATTAACTGGAGGTGTAAATTTTGAGTATAACCGGGTGCATCCTGTGGGTGGACTGCCGATTGGCTTTGCTTCAATGCAACCACCGGGTACGTTGCAGCCTAAAGGTGGCAGCAGTACGACCCGTCGTCAGTCGGGATATCATATAGGACTTAATCAGGTTATTAATGAAAATGCACTCATGCAAATTAAATATGCCTGGGCAAATGCCTCTGGCTATCTAACTGATCCATATAAAATTCTAAGTATTGTTGAAAATTTAAATTCGGCACAAACCGGTTCTACTCTGGACTATGTTTATGAGCATCGGCCGGGGCAGCGTGAAATACAAAATATATTCTTTGCGTTTAAGCAATATGTGCGGGGTGATGTGGCTGATATCTCTTATCGCTACTACTGGGATGAATGGGATATTAATTCGCATACGCTGGATATGAAGTATCGTTATCAAATAAACAATCAGTATTATTTACAGCCACATTTTCGCTTTTATGAACAAACAGCCGCTAGTTTTTACCGTCACAGTTTAACCAACAGCGGAGCATTGCCGGATTATGCCAGTGCTGATTTCAGGTTAGCGGCATTTAATGCTTACACCTTTGGTTTTCGTTATGGTAAATCACTGGCAGATGGCCGTGAGCACAGTATTGGTATTGAGTATTATACGCAAAGAGGCGAAAGCTACCCTGACTCGGCTGTAGGGTTACAAAAACAGCAGGATCTGTTTCCAACGTTAAATACGCTTATTATTACCTGGAATTACTCTTATAGCTGGTAACCCAAAAACATCAGATTAAAGAGGCTGCGCGTTATTCGCAGCCTCTAAAAAATGCCTCAAATGGTTTTAAATTGACGACGGCCAATACCCATTAAGCCGATAAGGCCTGACCCGAATAACCAGACAGCTGCGGGTAACGGTACAGCACTGGGAGCTGAAACATTTTGTATCCGTACCCCGTAGTCACCCGCACCAAAATCATTTTGAGCATAAACAATGAAAATGCCGGATAAATCAAAGTTTTGTGCATCGGTTACAACGGATAAAAAAAGCCCTTCATCCGGCGGTAAAATTAGTGATGGTGAGTAACGATAGTTTAAAAAATTACCGTCAACTGATCGGTTAGCACTGTCAGGTCCCACATCACCCAGCCCATCCGTTCGAAAATCAATATCAGTGGTAAAGCCATCAAATCCAACCATACTAAAGCGGTTAATCCAGGCGTCTGCGCCGGGAGCATTCAGGTTACGTAAACGTGGGGCAAATATTAATTCACCGGTATTGGTTGATCTGACAACCCGGTCCTGTACGTCACCGGTTAAAATAATATCGCCTAATCCATTGGATATTTCAAACGCGATTAGCTGGTCTCGAATAACTACGCCGCCAAGGTCGGGGTTGGCGGCTGCCGTCGTGCCATTGAGAAGGCTACTGCCGCCGGGCAATATAGATACGGCAAACAATGTAGATGAGCTGAACAGGCACATGCATCCAACGATGGCCGGCATTAATTTTTTTGTGAATGTTAATAACATGTTTTTCTCCTTTAAACATTTAGTTTGATTTTAGCGTTGTAGACAGATTTTCTGTTGAAAATCTACAGAGTGAATATACTCCGCTGTTATATTTTTTTAAGTCGTATCCGGACTAAAACAGAATAGGTGTAAGCGGGTTTGATCTGTAGGATCAGGATTACATCCATAAGATTAGCTGATGGTTTGAGTCAGACATAAAGAAAAACTTATGTCTGCATTCGGCGTTTAATTTAGTAAATGGATCACAGGTTTTTATAAAATGTAGTCGGAGTTAAACTATTCGATAGCCTGTAGTTTTCGATATAAAGTACGTTCGCTAATGCCGAGTTTTTCTGCCAGCTCAGTCTTGTTCTGATAACGGGTTACTGCCCACTGTAAATATTTTTGTTCCAGCTCTTTCAGAGTAACCAGTTTAGAAAAACAGGTTTTGTCTTTTTCTTCCGGTTCACTGCAGCACTCTTCGGGTAAATGCTGAAGTTTAATTTCCTCTCCATCCGCCATCAGTGCTGCACGCTGAATAATGTTACCCAGTTCGCGAATATTGCCCGGGTACAGGTAAGTCTGCAATTGCTGCATGGCTTCATTATCAACGCTAAAATTAATTTCACCGTAATAACGTTTTAAAATAGAATTAATTAGCAGGGGAATATCTTCAGTACGCTCGCGTAATGCGGGCAGATGGATAGGAAAGGCGCTGATACGATAATATAAGTCTTTACGAAAATCTCCTGCTTCAACCATTTCTTTCAAATTGCAGTGGGTGGCAGTGATAAGACGAAAATTAGCCTTTAATGTCTCCACACCGCCGACCCGGCGAAAGCTGCCGGTTTCCAGTAGGCGTAGTAGTTTTGTCTGCAAGGTTTGTGGAATATCGCCGGTTTCATCGAGAAATAATGTACCACCACTTGCGGCCTCAACCAGCCCGATTGTGCGCGACAGGGCGCCGGTAAATGCGCCTTTTTCATGACCGAATAAACTGCTCTCAAATAGAGACTCAGTAAGGCCGGAGCAGTCCACTGCCACAAAAGGGCCCTTGGCACGTGGGCTGGCATGGTGAATTGCCTCCGCGACCAGCTCCTTACCGGTGCCGGATTCACCCTGTAATAAAACACTGACATCGCTACTGGCAACCCGCTGGATTAATCCCAGCAAGGTGTTAAATGCAATCGAGCGCCCAACCAGACCTTCAGACTGAGGTCGTGTGCTGGCGCATTTCACCGGTGACATGGTTTCCAGAAAATATTCAATTTCGCCATTTTCAGCATGTATCGGCGAAAGCTGTACATCAACATGCTCGGCACCAAATTCGGTGTGATGAATATGTAGTGAGCGCTCAGTTTGTTTGCTGTTCAGGCATTCTTTTAACGGGCAGGTTTCGCCTGCCAGGTCGCAGGGCTGAGAATAGTGATGAGAGACTTCGTAGCAGTGTTTTTTAGAGTTTGTCTCGAATGCATACTGGGTTTGATAAGCCGTATTTGCCGCAATAATGAAGTATTCACGGTCCAGTAGAATAGCCGGTTCATTGTAGCTATTGAGAAATTCCTGGATGAACTTCTTGTTGTTGGTATCGGAGATATTAATCATTTCACTGCCATATATGTCAATTCAACCTACAGGTTATGACATATATGGCAGTAAAAACAACCTTTTTTCGACTGTTTCATCTTTCTGAATTGGTATCTAACTGTTTTATATGAATATATTAAAAGTGGCCTGCTTGCTGCAATTGTTTAATGGAGCATTATAAATTATTAAAGTAAAAGGAAATAAAGATGAGTCACATCATAATTATGGGAGCCGGTGTTGGTGGCCTGCCTTGTGCGTACGAAATGAAAGAGGCCCTGGGTAAAAATCACCGGGTGACGATAATTAATCCGCGAGACAGTTTTCAGTTCACCCCGTCCAATCCCTGGGTGGCGGTTGGCTGGCGTAGTCGTGAGAATATAAGTGTGCCACTGGCGGCACCGCTACAAAAGCGTGGCATTGATTTTATTGAGGATAGTGTCGATGAGATTGATGCTAAAAATAATCAGTTAAAATTAAAAGGCGGTGATGTATTGGACTATGATTATCTGGTTATTACAACCGGGCCGCGCTTAGCCTTCGATGAAGTTCCAGGTTCGGGGCCGGGGGGATATACCACATCTATCTGTACAACCGATCACGCGGAAGCCGCTTTTGCACATTACAACAAATTACTCGAAAATCCGGGGCCGGTGATTATTGGTGCAATGCCGTTTGCCAGTTGCTTTGGCCCGGCTTATGAATTTGCTTTTATCTTAGAAACCGCTCTGCGTAAAAAACGTATTCGTAATAAAGTGCCAATGACATTTGTGACATCTGAACCCTATATCGGGCATCTGGGCTTGAGTGGTGTAGGTGATTCGAAAGGCATGTTAGAGAGTGAGCTACGCCAGCGTAATATTAAATTCATCACCAATGCGCGCACTACAAAAGTGGAAGATGGGATGATGTACGTTGAAGAGCTAAACGAGCAGGGCGAGGTGGTTAACGAACATCAGTTACCCTTTGTTTTCAATATGATGTTGCCGGCATTTAAAGGTGTGGATGCGGTAACTAAGGTTGAAGGTTTGTGCAATCCACGAGGCTTTGTCATGATTGATGAAAATCAGCGCAACCCGACCTATAAAAATATTTATTCGGCAGGTGTTTGTGTTGCTATTCCACCGGTTGAAGCCACGCCGGTTGCAACCGGTGCACCGAAAACCGGTTATATGATTGAGTCAATGGCAACCGCAATTGTAAAAAATATTCAGAGTGAACTAGCCAATGAAACACCGCAAGCGGTAGCAACCTGGAATGCAATTTGTCTGGCGGATATGGGAGATACCGGTGCGGCATTCGTTGCCATACCGCAAATTCCACCGCGTAATGTTACCTGGTTTAAAAAAGGTAAATGGGTGCATCTGGCAAAAATTGCATTTGAAAAATACTTTATACGTAAAATGCGTAAAGGTAATACGGATTCAATTTATGAAAGTTATCTGCTGGGAGCAATGGGCATTAAAAAGCTGGATGATTAAATATCGGGGTAAGCACAAAGTTTCCCAGGTTTTTTAAGGCGGAGAAACTTTGAATGGTTTTATGTCAATAAAATATTTCAGGCCGGTGATTTGTCACAGGGAATGGTCTGCTTTTATCAACGCTGCTTACAGGCTTTCAGATTTAATCATCAGCATTTTTTCAATTTGCATATCTTTGAAGGTGTGGGGGATTCCGCCTACGCCCATTCCTGATTGTCGTAATCCGGCAAATGGCATCCAGTCTACCCGAAAAGCTGTAAAATCATTGACCATGACAGCAGATGCATT
Organism: uncultured Thiotrichaceae bacterium; assembly: GCA_964531165.1. Classification (GTDB taxonomy): domain Bacteria; phylum Pseudomonadota; class Gammaproteobacteria; order SZUA-229; family SZUA-229; genus SZUA-229. The sequence continues at coordinate 14,846 of CAZHEA010000012.1, read as the reverse complement.
GAGTTGCTTATATGCATGCATGGCGGTATTTAAATTAGTGGTACATACCGCTGCCTGAAATGAAACATCGAGGGAGTTAGCTCGTGTTATTGCATCATCAATATCTTCATATTCGTAAACACATATAACCGGGCCAAATACTTCTTTGCAACTGACCGATGTATCTGCTGGCGGGTTAAACAAAACCGTTGGTGAATAACAGCTATCGCTGATTTTTATACCGCCGGAAATTTTTTCTGCACCGGCATTAATGGCTTCGTTAACCCAGTCATCAATACGGCGGGTTTCGGCATGGCGAATAATCGGGCCGATATCGGTGCTGGCCAGTGTCGGGTCACCAACCGACATGTTATTACCGGCTTCAGCAATTTTTTCGGCAACCTCACGGGCAATGCTCTTTTCAACAAATACCCGCTGTACCGAAACACAAACCTGCCCGGCATGATAAAAGCCGCCCTTGGCTAATATTGGAATCGTATTTTTAATATCCGCATCTGCTGCGACGATGACCGGTGCAACTCCACCATGCTCAAGTGCGCAACGTGCACCGGGGGCGAGTTTAGAGCGTAGCATCCAGCCGACTTTGGCGCTGCCGATAAAGCTGAAAAATCCAACACGTGAATCGGTAACCAGTGCCTCTGCAACGGAATGATCCGCAGGGCTCACAACCTGTGCCCACTCTTCAGGTAAGCCTGCCTGATGAAGTAGCTTTACTAATTCATAGCACGATAATGGTGTGTCGTCCGCAGGTTTAATAATAACCGGGCAACCGGATGCTACTGCAGGGCCAACCTGGTGCACAATTAAATTAATTGGATGATTGAATGCGCTTACCGCAACAACAACACCAATCGGTTCATGTGAGGTGACGGCTAGACGATTCATAGATGCGGCATTTAATCCCATGGGAATTTCTTCACCATGATTATTTCGAATACACTCTACACAGTTTTTAATACCATCAATAGCACGAGCCATTTCGGCTTTTGTATCGTTTAAGGGTTTACCGCCTTCACGTGCCGAAAGTAAAATTAAACGCTCAGCATTTTGTTCCATCAGGGCAGATAGTTTGGTTAAAACATCAATGCGTTTTTCAGCGCTTAACCATTTTGAACGGTCGTTATATAATTGACTGGCCGTGTTGAGTGCGTGGTCGATGGCATTTTTATCAAGCTGATCGACGGTGGCGATTAATGTTCCATCGAAGGGAGCGGTGACTTCTAATTTACCATTGGCTTGTATATTGCCGGCAATCATATGGTTATAGTGTGCAGTCATTTATAAATCCTGTTTTTGTATAGAAAATTTATCTGCTAAGGTTTGTTATGCACGACGACAGACCGGTTGTTTTCTGCTCTGCCCTCTTAATCCATACCACCGAGAGTTGATAGTACAAATCAAAGGGGCAGCAATAAAGGTGCAATACATCAATAATTGATGGGCTATATTCCCGGGTATATTCATCTCAAATCGGGCAGGCAATATCTCCCAGCCGTTCTGTGAGTATCATGTTCTCACGATAATCAATCGGTATTAAAACCAGGCTAGGGCCATCTTCATTAAATGCGGCTTCTAATGTGTTCTTAATATCGGATGATTTTGTGACTTTATGTCCATTCCAGCCAAAGGCTTCGGCCAGTTGCATCCAGTTCGGGTTACCAAAGGATAAGTCGGTATGGTGACCAAATTGACTTTGTTGCTTCCAGGCAATTAAACCGTACTCATGGTCTTCCCATACCATCACTACACAATTTACTTTTAAACGCTTGGCCGTTTCCATTTCCTGTACATTCATCATAAAGCCGGCATCACCACAAACGGCTAAAACACGTTTGTCGGGGTGAACCATCGATGCGGCAATGGCGCCGGGTAAGGCAAACCCCATGGAACAAAAACCATTGGGAATTAAACAGGTATTGGGTTCGTGGCACTGGTAATGCCGGGCCACCCACATTTTATGTGCGCCCACATCTGAGAGCATAATATCATGAGGCCCCATGACTTCCCGTGCATCCCATAATACTTTTTGAGGCTTTATAACATCAACCGCATCATCGTCTTTATGCATCGCCAGCTCGTGATACATTTCTTCACGGGTACTTTTTTGCTGGGACAGGTCATAATTCAAACCACCGTCATTATTCACGCGTTCAAGTAGCATGGTAATGGTTTGTGCCATATCGCCAATGAGTTCGACATTGGGGTGGTAATGGGCATCAATTTCTGCGGGATAAAAATCCGCATGAATAATATTTTTGCAGCCGTCTTTGTTCCATAAAATCGGATGGTATTCCACCATATCATAGCCAAGGGTGATCACTAAATCCGATGCATCAACTGCACAGGCGACGACATCTTTTGATTGCAGACCGATGGTGTATAAACAGTAATCAGCGTCCATATCAACGCTACCCTTACCCATAAAGGTACTGATTACGCCAATGCCGGTGGCTTCGCAAAATTTTCTTAACTGCTTGCTAGTGCGACGACGAATACAGCCATTGCCGGCAAGAATGACCGGGCGTTTTGCTTTTTTAAGCATTTCATAAGCTTCGTCGACAATTTTATTGTCCGGTCCGGGGCGTCGAAAGCGGCGGGGTGATATTGGCTGGGTGGTGGCATCTAGTTTAGCAATGTCTTCCGGTAGTTCGATTAACACGGCACCGGGTTTTTCAGAGCGCGCAACGCGGACAGCTTTACGAATGATTTCCGGAATATTGTCCTGGTGTAACACGCTGGTAGCCCATTTGGTTACCGGGGTGTACATGGCGATCACGTCCATGACTTGATGTGATTCTTTATGCAGGCGTTGCGATGATCCCTGTCCCGTAAGCACTAGCATCGGGGCGTGATCCATATTGGCATCAGCAACGCCGGTTATGAGGTTTGTCGCACCGGGGCCGAGGGTGCCTAAACAGCCCGCCGGGTTGCCGGTTAAGCGGCCATAAATTTCAGCCATAAACGCCGCGCCCTGTTCATGGCGGCATAATATAAATTTGATTTTTTCGGATTTTTCCAGCGACATCATAAAGTCGGCATTTTCTTCGCCGGGTACGCCATAAATATATTCAATACCTTCTTCTTCCAGACATTTAACAAACAGATCAGATGCTTTCATTTTAGGATTTCCGTTGAATTTTTAGTGGGATATTTTTATAGATTTAAGTGTAGCTCATGAGGTGAAAATATTTACTTATCCAGATAGTACCGATATTGGGTTGTTTAGATGGAAATAAGTTCCCTGTATTGAAGCATTAAGGGGTGAATACAACATAAAACAGGTGATAAGAAGCAAAATATCCACTAAAACAGGTGCCGCATTAAAAGCTAAGGCTTATTTTTCTGAATAGAAACTGAGTTGATTTGCAGATTGTTACGTTGTTTTTGGCTAAATTTACTGTCGAATACCAATGCCTTTATTGAGTAAATACATGGCATAGGAAAACAGCGCAACCGTAAACCCAAGAATGATCATAATAGCCATACCCAGGTCGGTATCACTGCTACCTATCATGCCATAGCGAAAAGAGTTAACCATATAGAGTATCGGGTTAGCTAATGATACGGTTTGCCAGAATGGTGGCAGCATTTCAATAGAATAAAAGATGCCGCCTAGATAAGTCAGTGGGGTTAATACAAAAGTGGGAATAATACTGATGTCATCAAAGCTATTTGCGTAAATAGCATTAATTAAACCGGCGATGGAAAACAGGGTGGCGGTGAGAAAGAATACCAGCAGAGTTAATGAGTAACTGAAAATGTTAATATCGGAGAAAAACATGGCGACAATAGTCACAACAATGCCAACAATAACTCCGCGGGCAACGCCTCCGGCGACATAACCAATTAAAATTAAATAGTTTGGGGTGGGGGAGACCAGCAGTTCTTCAATGCTTTTTTGAAACTTTGCACTGTAAAACGATGACACTACGTTACCGTATGAATTAGTAATTACCGCCATTAAAATCAGGCCAGGTACAATATAATCCATATATTTATAACCGTTAATGTCGCCAATTTGCGAGCCGATTAAATTTCCAAAAATAATAAAGTACAGTGCGGTGGTAATCGCCGGCGGTAAAACGGTTTGTATCCAGATGCGAATGAAGCGCAGGTATTCTTTTATGATAATCGTTTTAAGCGCGTTAAATTTTTCAGACCATGTCATGTTGATTGTCCGTCTAAATGTTGAGCTTGTGCCGTTTGCTGCAGCGTTTCAATCAGGTCTGAGTTATTTTTGTTTTTGTCCAGCAAGCACATAAATAATTGTTCTAGACGGTTAGTTTTGTTGCGCATACTGGAGACATGAATATTATTGTTAGACAGTAACTTAAATAAACTATTAAAATGTGCCTTTTCGTCAAGGCTGATTTCAAGCGTGCTGTCATCAATTAGCTGAATATTAAACGGAGATAATTCTGGGCTATCTAAACACTCTGCGTTACTAATCGGCGACTGTAAATAAAAAATAAAGGTTTCGGTATTTAACTGGCTGAGCAGTGACTTCATACTGGTGTCTTCGATGGTGCAGCCATGATCAATAATGGCAATGTTTTTACACAGATTCTCGGCTTCTTCGAGATAGTGTGTCGTTAAAATAATGGTGGTGCCCTGCTGGTTTATTTTACTTAAAAACTTCCACATAGAGCGACGAATCTGTATATCAACGCCTGCAGTAGGCTCATCCAGTATCAATAATTTTGGATGATGAATTAAGGCGCGGGCAATCATTAATCGGCGTTTCATGCCGCCGGACAATTCCCGCGCCATTACGTCGCGTTTATCCCATAGCTCCAGTTGTTTTAAATAAGTTTCAGCACGCTGATAAGCCAGCTGTCTTGGAATGCCGTAATAGCCAGCCTGATTCACCAGTATTTCTATCACCCGCTCAAACTGGTTGAAATTAAATTCCTGTGGTACCAGACCAATGCAGGATTTAGCCTGAGCCTGCTGGGTATCATAATCAAAGCCAAAGATACTGACCTTGCCAGACGTTTTATTGACCAGTCCGGAAACAATGCCAATAGTGGTGGACTTTCCCGCACCATTGGAACCAAGCAGGGCAAAAAAATCACCTTCATTAACTTTAAGGTCGACACCTTTTAGAGCCTGAGTGCCATTTTTATAGGTTTTGTACAGGTTACTGATTTTCAGAGCATACATGATTTTCAGGTCAGACTCATGATTTTAATAAGCCATTGATTATATATGACAATCTCACCGCTTATCAGGTATAACTTGAAAATAAGTTAAAATAATAATACGATTGTCTTATAATTTAAGGTGGTGGTAATTGTATAATGCAGATCATAAAAATTCAGATCAATGCCGCTATAATCACTTATACCATAATGAATTTAAATCAGGAATAAACAGGTAATAATATGGGAACCAAAGGATCAGTCAACCGCCAGCGCATCGTCGATGCCGCTGACCACCTGTTTTATTCCCGTGGTTATAACCAAACATCTTTTAGTGATATTTCCGATGAAACCGGTATTCCCCGGGGTAATTTTTATTATTACTTTAAAACTAAAGAAGATATTTTAGCTGCTGTCGTCGATGCACGCTTATCTGAATTTAAAGACATGTTACTCAGTTGTGAGCAGGAATCAGCAGATCCATTGCAGCGCCTGCACGCATTAACCCGCTTTCCATTGCAACATGAAGAGCAGGTGTTGCAATATGGCTGTCCGATTGGTTCATTAAGCTCAGAGCTGGTGAAAGAGCAGGATACTGAAATTTCACAGGCGCGTTTGACCGCGGTATTTGATTTGTTAAAAGGCTGGATTGAAGAGCAAGTAAATAAACTAAGTTTAAATAAGCAAAGTGATGAAGTTGCCAAAGACCTGCTGGCTAAAATGCAGGGGGTAATAATGATTGCTAATGTTTACAACGATGCAGCATTTTTGCATCGGGGCATAAGCGATATTCAGAGCTGGCTTAATCAATCACTCAGTCACTAATGAATTAATCTGTAAAGGTGTGAGCATGACGCAAAATGTAGAATATTCAGATCCCTATGTAAAACGTTTTAAAGAAGGGCGCTTTGAATCGTTAATGCGTTGGCCACAACTGGAAATATTCTGGCAAACATTACGTCCTCAAATCGATGATGGCTGGTACATTTATGCAATTGGTGAAGCCGCACCACTTGAACCCAGTAGTAAGCAAACGGTGTTGAAATTTATTGATGAAATTGATCAGTTGTTACATAAAGAGCACGAAGAATCTTATTGTGGAATCGTGTATGCGGATAATCATCAGCAGCCGGATTTCATCAAAATATTTGACCCGAGTAACTTAGGTGTGAGTTGTGGATTTAGTGATAACCCGCCATTACCCGGCTGGGTGATGTCAAAAATGCAACCGGTAGATTTACAGGAAGCATTACGCCCGGCAAATAATCGTCGGCGCTGGTGGCAAAAAATATTTGATTGAAATGACTGTGTGCTTTTAAGACGCTGGCTTTCCGATACAAATATTCGGGAATGACGGCGTTTTCTATATGTGGTTATAGGTAAAAATTAACACAACTCACTTAAGGTTCAGCCTTATCTGTCGGCCAGTAACTATCCAGTATTTTTAATGCCGCAATAATATAGGCAGTCGCTAGAACGGTCAGTAATACTCTATCGATCAATAATGCACTAATATTGGCACCCTCTGCCATGCCACCATTTACCAGTATTAACAAAGCCATAAACGCCGAACTGTAATATTTTGAACGAGGCTGATTAGAAAAAATATTGCGAGCGAAAAACAATGCAGTTAACAGCATAAGTATAATAAAAAAGTAAAATTCCGGTACTGCTACAATTAGCCAGTAAAATATCAGGGCGCATAAACCACCCAGTAGTGTTGAAATCAGCGAATTCGTTCCGGCTTCTTTCCCGGCGCTGAGTTCAGGTTTTAAAATAAAGATGGCGGAAAAAATCATCACCAGAATATAATCGGTAAGATTGAAAATAATAAACAGACTGGCGACGGGGAAAATAACCAGCGTGCTTTTAAGTGCAGTTTTAGCCGCCAGTTGAGAATAGCCTCTTTGAACCCCCGGCTTCTGTGGATAAGCTGTTGACTCGGGGTCCGGTACCATTAAGTACGCCAGCCAGACCATAACCACGGTTAAACAACCCGATGCAATAAAGCCCATTGAAAAACCAATCGCCAGACCTTCGCCTGAATTGGCGAGCATCGGCAATAATAAAACAGCAATCATGCTCATTAACGTTAACCAGAATGAGCCTCCGCGGTTTAAGTAATAATATAGATGAAATAGCACCAGCCCGAGCATTAAAAGATATGCCAGTGGGTATTGTAAAAAAAATATTGAGAACACCAGTCCCAGAGCAAAAGCTTTTATGGTGTTTGCCATATTGCGCAGTCCGATTTTTAGCGACGGCATCGGCAGGGGTAGAGCTAGAAAAACCGCAGTTAAAACCGGCATTAAAAAAGCCAGCGGCCAGTTTATGCCATAGGCCAGTGCAACGGCAAAAGTGACACCGATAGCAAAACGCAGACTTCGTACCTGCAGCGGATTCTGGCTAATTAACTGTAGCCAGTATCTCAGTGCTGATATTTTTTCAGCGGTACGGCTCAGCATATTAATAAACGTAAGAGAACCAGCTTAATATGCGAATCCATACCCAGCCAAGAGAATTAATGATCCAGCTATTACCGGTATAAATAAGAACATCGGCCTGGCCGCCGAGTCGGCGTAATCCACGGGCACTGTTATCGTCAAAATTAATAATAACCGGGAAGCGTTGAGCATCACGTAGCCAGCCTGATTTACCATCAACCGATGCCAGATCGCCAACTCTGCTGGATGCACCACTATCGACAGCAAAGCCAATACTGCTAACCGTGCCACTGAAAATTTTCCCCGGTGCTACATCTAACGTAATGTCAACGGGGTTACCGGGTTTAATATTGGCTATATTATTTTCCCGCAAATTGGCCTGTATCCAGATGTTATTCACTTCAACAAATGTCATCAGTGCGGAACCGGCTTTGGCGTAATGGCCCACATCAATTTGTAAGTTAGTAATGCCACCCTGTGACGGGGCAACAATGGTGGTGCGGCTTAAATCCAGTTGAGCTTTTTTAAGTGCGGCAATGGCTGAACGAATGCGTGGATTTTTAATGCCCTTTTCACCCAGTGCCTGTTTGGCTTTATCCAGTTGTGCGCGGGCTCTCATTAACTGTGCTGCTGCGGCTTTAACTTTGGCGCGGGCTTTATCGCCATCTGATTCTGACAATACATTCTGCTCTTCGAGTTCGTAAACTCGCACGCTCTGCACTTTCATGTGTTCAAGATTGGTTTCGGCTTCAACTACCCCTGCCTGTGCGGTTGTTACATTTGCGGTACCGGCACCAATTTTCTGACCGGCTAATTGCAATGCCGATTCGGCATTTTCAAGGGCCAGTTCGTAATCTGCCGGATCAATTTTAAATAACACGTCACCGGGTTGCACCAGCTGATCTTTGTTGACGTTAATTTCAATAACCCTGCCGGACACCTGTGACACGATGGGTACAACATAGGCCTGTACGCGTGCCTGATCGGTCCATGGTGCAATACGATCTGCAATAACATACCAGGCAAATATAAACAGAACTACGTATAAAAGGTATTTTGAAATCTTTCGTACCGGATCAGCTGTTTTAGTATTTTCAGTGTTGCTTTGTTCTGACATTTTTATATTCGCAAGGTGGTTGTATGGTTTAAAATTTTAAGCGGCTGTATCTGTTGCTGCTTCGTCTTCGTTCAGCCATTTCATAAACAGCTCATAACCTAACGCGAGAATAATAGCTCCTACAAATAAACCGATCACGCCTGACAGTATCATGCCGCCAATGGCTCCTAGTAATATAACTAGCATAGGCGTTTCCATGCCTCGACCGAGAAACAGAGGCTTTAAGAATCCATCACTTGCGCTAATCACTAAACAGTAAACTAAAAAGATAATGGCAGGTGTGGTTTCTGCAACGGAAAATACATAGGCGCTAACAAAGCCCAGCACAATAATGGGGGGCAGCTGTGCAATTGCCAGAACCAGAACCGCCATTGTCCACAGTCCCCAGGCCGGTACATCCATCACTATCATACCCAGTGCTGAAAAAGTGGCCTGAATGATGGCGATACCGAGTACGCCCTGAGCCACACTGCGAATAGTCGCCTTGGATAAATCGGTGTATTCCTTGCCGGTTTTGATACTGGTGAGGCGATTAAAGATTTTGGTGGTGACCTTATATGCGCCCTCTGAATGTGCCAGTAAAATGCCGGAAATAATAATTGATAAGATAAACTGTAAAATGGTACCCGCGGCACCAGCCGCTCCACTAATAATAACTTTACCGACTTTTTTTGTTTCAGCTTCGTATTTGACTAGTGTGGCTTGCAGGTTTTCTGAAGCCTGTGACCATAGAGCATGGGCTTGTTTACCAATCAATGGCCAGTCTTTAACGCGGTCATTCGGCGGGGGAATTTCCAGCGTGCCATCTGCATAGTGTTCTGAAATAACACTGGATGTATCAATCATAGAGTTTGAAATTAGCACTGTTGGTGTGATTAACAAGGTTAATGCCGCGAGTGTATAAATGATGGATGCGAGCTTATTATTGCAATTAAAGGTTTTTTTAAGTTTTGCAAACAGCGGATAAATTGCAACTGCGATGATGATGCCCCACAGTACCAGCATAATAAAAGGTTTAACGATATTAAAGCAGTAGATGGCGAGGAGTAAGAGCAATCCGAGTCGAATTGCCGCTTCAATGGTATTTTTTGTAAATTCATTACTTTGCATTTTTTACTCCGTCATTTATTCGATTGACTATTTATTATCAGAATTCAGTGCCGATGTTTTTATACCAATCAGGCTAGCCACTAGAATCGCCATATAAAATACCCCAACAATAGCTTCCATATAAACAACAAAGCGTGCAATGGGGATGGCCGGACTAATATCACCATAACCTAAAGTGGTTAGCGTGACAAAACTGTAATAGGCGACATCTGCGAAGTTATCATACCAGAGTGCCTGATCCAGGCCGTTAAAGGCGCCGGGCATCGCCTGTGCAATGAGTAGATAAAGTAGTGTCCATATTAATCCCATCAGTAGATAGATGCAGATAGCACCAACGATTTTATTGCCATCAATGGGGCCGCTAAAAAGTACCTGCCGGGCGGCCAGCCAGGTTGCCCAGCAATAGAATATGAGCAACATGCCCAGATGCAGATAAGTCATGCCGGATATATCGAGGATAATACTGGTTATCACCACTAACAGTACGGAGACAATAAAACCAATACCGGTGTTAAGCCAGAAACGTGATGATTTCAGGCCCATAATGCCGGAGGCCAGAGTAATGACGGTAACTGCCTGAAAAATGTGTTGTCCGAGTTTACTTGGAAATTGATCGATCAGAGCTCCGGCCAGAAGTAGAAAGACCAGAGAGATGACCAAATAGAGAAAATTGTTTTTTTCTGAAACGGGCTGCATATATTTTTCTGAAAAATGAGTATGCAGCATAATAAACTAATTTTATGGATAATGAAAAAACATTATTTGAGATTTTAGATAAATGGCTGGCTTCGTATTACAGAGGTTAATGTCAGTTTAAGTTAATACCGGCACAAAATGTATATGAATGAAACCTTAATAATTAGCAAGCATCTGACTTATATGAAATGACATTTTTATCTGCACAGGCGCTGCAGCCGGATGCATAAGTTTTCGTGGTTTTGTTACTGAGTGTTGCACAAACAGGTAGATACTCCATTGTGCACATTTGCGGGCGTGGATTGGTGCAAATGGTTGATTGTTTTTTTATGAGCTCAGCTGGACTTTTTTTTCTAAAGTGTGAAAGTTCATTGAGTAGCCACGCCTGAGTCTTAATGGTGTCCCTGTTGGGGCAAATTACGCTGTAGTATTTTCCGCTTAAGGTGCTTTTAGTTGCTGCATACTTGATAAAGTCTTCGGTGGTTTTTATATCGTCTCGAAAATAATCGTATTTCTTTTTGATGTGCTCACTGGCTTTGGGTCCGGTATGATGAGTACCATTTCTGTCAATGGTGCATTGGCTTTGTCTAACAAAGTTTAATAGATAGTCAACTTCGGTTGCTTGTTCGGCAGGGACATCAGCGCTGGCAGTGTGAGCAATCAGTAGACAGAAGATAGTGAGTATTTTTTTCATGTTTTTAGTGGTTGTTATACCGCGTGTAATATAAAGAATCCTATGCTAAGTGTAATGGGTAAACAAAAAAAAAGAAAACGCGGAGGTTTTCTTTTTTTTGTTTTGAGTCGTAGTAGTTTAATTTAATTCATAAAACGCTTATATAGCAGGTGATCAACACTGAGTTTACCAGCTCCCAGATACACCAGTGCCAGTAGCATGATAAAATAGGTTGCCGCAAATTCGATGCCGTTGTTCAGTATAACCAGACTGCCGTTTTCAGTTAACCAGCTATAGTTTGCGTTATCCTGCAAAATTGATTTAGCTTGATCAAGTCGCTCAATAGCGCCCATGGTACGTTCGGTAGCAAACATGCCGGAGCCTTCAGCAATCGCCAGCCAGCCATTTTGCCAGTGTACGCTAACCGCTGCAATCAGCATGGTGAACATTAATGGAATGGAAATCCAGCGTACCGATATGCCAAAAAACAAAAATATTGCGCCGATGATTTCAGTCAATGTTGCCAGATAAGCCATTAAACCGGGAAGCGGCATGCCCAGCCCCCATTCAGAGTTGCCAAACCAGGCAATAGTGCTCTCCATATCAGCGAATTTTTTGGTGCCTGCCATCCAGAAAATAGGGACTAGATACAGGCGCAGTAATAACGGAGCAATAAAGTCCAGGAGTTTTATTTTGGCAAGCAAAAAAGTGTGTGTATCAGCCAGCAGGTCAATTAACTTGTTCATTAGGGGAAGCCTTAATTTTATTATTGTTAAGATGGACTAAAAAATAGATGTTAAGTTCAGAATAGTTTGTCTCTGAGTTCGCTTGCCCTTATTCGATGTTCTCCTGTGGATACAGCTCACTTAATGATTTAGAGCGACCACTGGCTTGAATTATTCTGGCATGATCACGGTTGAGTTCGCGGGGAGATTTTACACCACACGAGTGCCCAATAACACCGACCTCATGAATAATGTTCTGAATATAGTGAGTGACACGCCATGACTTCTGAGTGTGCACCAGGCCACGCTGAAGTTTTTTATCATGGGTGGTAATGCCTGTCGGACAGGTGTTTTTATCACACTGTAAAGCCTGTATGCAGCCCAGTGCAAACATAAAGCCGCGGGCGCTGACAATAAAATCGGCTCCCATGCACAGTGCCCAGGCAACTTCAGCGGGAGTAATGAGTTTTCCCGATGCAATGACTTTTACCCGTTCGCGCAGGCCATGGGTGTGTAGCTTATCAATAACTAATGGCAGACTTTCCTGAATCGGCAGGCCCACATAATCTATCAGACTCATGGGAGCGGCACCGGTACCACCGGTTGAGCTGTCAATGGTGATAAAATCCGGTGCATATTGCAGCCCCCGTTGTTGTATTTTTTTGCACAGTTCATCAATCCAGCCATATGCACCAATGACGACTTTAAAGCCGACAGGTTTACCGGTGACTTCACGAATATGATAAATCATATCGAGTAAATCATCATTGTTATTAATATCCGGGTGGCGATTTGGGCTGATCGAATCTTCACCCTGAGGTATGCCGCGAATGGCGGAAATTTCAGCGGTGACTTTATCGCCGGGAAGAATGCCGCCCTTTCCCGGCTTTGCGCCCTGACTGAGTTTTATTTCGAACATCTTGACTTGTTCTATGGCGGCCATTTCTCTGAGCTTGTCATCGGATAGATTGCCGCTTTCGTCTCTAACGCCGTACTTGGCAGTGCCAATTTGAAAAACAATATCTGCTCCGCCTTCAAGGTGATATGGCGACAAACCGCCTTCGCCGGTATTAATCCAGGCACCGGCTTTAAAGGCTCCGTATGATAAAGAGGTGATTGCCGGTTTCGATAATGCGCCAAAGCTCATGCCGGAGATATTAAAAATAGAGCAGGTCGTGAATGGTGTAGTGCAGTCGGCACCGATCGTCATGGGCTTGGGTTTTACCGCATCTTTTCCCAATGTAGGAAACGGACAGTTAACAAAAATAACAGTACCTGCTGGTTTTAAATCGCGGGTAGAACCAAAGGCAACGGTATTACTAATATTTTTTGCAGCGCGATAAACCCATGAACGCTCGGCGCGATTAAAGGGCAGTTCCTCCCGGTCCATGGTGAAAAAATATTGACGGAAGAATGTGCCCAGATGTTCGAACCAGTAACGAAAGCGTCCGATAACCGGATAGTTGCGACGGATGGCATGCACGGTCTGATTGCGATCGATAATATAAATAACAATAATGAATATGCTGGCGGCGCCAATTGATATTACAAATAAGATAGCCAGTATTTCAAGAATACCCTGGGAGAAAGGAATTTCATGCATATTTAATCATCTGGTTTTTATTGATCGTATACATAAAATAGCAGTAAAACAGACTCTTTGCAGAGCGTGAAAGTATTGGCTGGAAAGTTAAGTAAAGAAACGGCTGTCGCGTGGGTATTGACTAACCCGTGTTATAGCATCGTCATACTCTATTTTGACAAAGCTGAAAAAAAGCCCCGAACATCAGAAGAATGTTCGGGGCTTTAGTGTTTCGAAATTAGATTTCGAACAGACGAGTCGTGTGAGGCTTATTTACCGCCACACTTACCTTCGCCACACTTACCTTTTTTGCCGTCAGACTTGTCACTACCGCCGCATTTAGACTTCTTGTCACCACCGCCGCACTTACCTTCGCCACACTTACCTTTTTTGCCGTCAGACTTGTCACTACCGCCGCATTTAGCTTTCTTGTCGCCGCCGCCACATTTACCTTCGCCACACTTGCCTTTTTCAGCAACTGTAATCTGGCCTGCATCTATATCACTCATGCCAAAAGGATTTTCTGCAGCACTGGTGATCGGGCTGAATGCCATTACAAATAAAAAGCTTAATGCTGATACTAAAGATTTATTAAATAGATTAGTCATATTATTTTACCTAAGGGTTGGGTTAAGAGCTGAGTTTATCCTGATTTTTTACTAATTGAAATTAAATTAGGAAGCAGGATCTATAACAAGTTCACATATTTTAACTTTGTTAGAAAAGCTTAGACAGGTAAATATAACCAAGTTCCACGAAAATATGATTATACTTGTGAATTAGGAAATTCTAATATTTGGTGCTGAATTACCGACCAGGGTAAGAACCATTAGGCTGTAAAGTGTGAATTGGTCTATATTTGACAGATGACGGTTGATACATCGACAGAGCCGGTGATATTTATTTTTTAAGAAGTTGTTGCAATGAACCAAGATAAGCCGCTTCATCCGGTGGTTGATTGTTTGATTGTGCCGACCACATTGCCTCGGCCAGACATTCAATCATACTGTGTTCGGTATCATGCACTGAGCGACCGCTCATTAATAGCTGTTGATAGATACTGCTAATTCCCGATGGGCGATTTGTGGTCAGTTGTTCACGCAGGCCAAGATGTAAACCCATGTGTAAAAATGGATTGGTTTCACCCATTTCCGGCAGAAAGTCCCGCTCGATTTGTAGTACAAAGTCATGGTATTCCGGGTGTTCTTTAATGACGTCGGCTATTTGTGTTTCCAGCGCGCTTAAGGTTTGCTGCTGCTGAAACTTTTGCCACGCTTGCTGGTACATTTTTCTGAGCTGGTTTCTATCGGTGCCAAACATTATTCAATATTCTTCTGTTTAAATTCGCAAAGGTCTTC
>CAZHEA010000011.1:0-54652 GCA_964531165.1 uncultured Thiotrichaceae bacterium | reverse complement strand
GATCCCTGCCTTCGCAGGAATGACAGGCTCATATTTTTAATTTTCATATTCAGTAAAATATAAAAATACTAATTATTAAATGTTAGCGAAATTGCAGTGCAATACCCACCCATACTAAAAAAGAAACACCAGCACGTAAACAGAAGCCAGCACTATATGCAGTATTGCAAAAGGAAATGCCCGCTTAACAAACTCTGCAAATGACAATGATAACTGGTGTTTATGAATAATCGTTACCGCCACCAGTGTGGATGCACTGCCTATTGGCGTCAGGTTACCGCCTAAATTGGCACCAAAAACAACCGACCACCAAAGCGGTGAACTTTCCGGCGTGCCACCGGCTACCAATATTTTAGATAGCATAGCAGCAAGAGGAATATTATCCGTTACTGAGCTGGCGATCGCTGATGAGACTAATAGCGCACTGGTACCCAGCAAACTTAACTCATCACCGATGATAATATTAATCCCCTCTCCTATCAGCTCCAGCACTTTGGCGTGTTCCATTACATTAATCACAACAAACAGCGCCATAAAGAAACCGATTAAATCCCAGTCCAGTGATTTATAAAACTGGTCAACTTCTGATTTATAACGCAACAGCATCACGGCTGCAAATCCCAATGCAACAAACCCCATACCCAGATCTTTAGCTACTGGTAAAACTGAAGCCGAGGCAATGGTTAAAATAAACAGTAATAACATGACGGTTGCAAACCAGAAAAAGTTTTTACTGGTAATACCGTCGTTTTCATCAAAACCTGATATCAAAAATACGGCCTGTTGTTTTTCAGTTTCTGTACTTAGACGGGTTATGTTAAAAATTTTCGTACTAAGAAAAATAGTGGCAACCGTTGCGACCAGTACAAAAGGACTGGCTTTAAGGAAAAAATCAACAAAACTAATATTCGCGGCATGACCAATAATTATATTCGGCACTGAACTTATGAGCGTTAATAAACCACCAATATTGGTCAATAATCCCTCAGTCAATAAGAAACCCAACAATAGGTTCTTACGTTCTAACTTTGCCAGTGATACAGCGGTTAACGAGCCGACAATAATCATTGCTGTGACATTATTCAGTACTGCGGAAAAGACAACTGTCATAACACCGTAATACCATAGTAACTTCAAAGGATCACCACCGGACATTTTAGTCAGCTTAATCGCTATCCAGGTAAACAAACCGGATTTAGAAGTCACATCAACAAACAAACTCGATCCCAGAATAATCGCGATCACACCCCAGTCAATAGCCGGGATATAAACTGGCATTTCTATCTGATGTCCTCCGGGGAGTGTTACCGCCCCAAACGGAATAATATGTAATGCAGTGCCAAGTATTAAACTCAGCATAGCAAAGATACCAACAATCAGTGATTTTTTAGCATGTAGCTTTTCTTCAAAAGCCAGGCTTAAAATCATCGCTGACAATATAGCTGTAAAAAACCAGGTAATTTGCGGTGTAACTTCTGCTGTCTGCTGTAGCGCAGATTCGATTGACATAATATTTTATCCCTTAAATCATTAGCAATGGAATTTGACGTAATTCAATAGCTAACGGGTATGCCAGCCCGTGCATGGCCATCTGTTTTTTATCTCTTGAGTTCATTACCAATAAATCTATTTTATATTCATTAATACTTTTTCTAAATTCTGTTAAATGATGACCAAAGCTAACTTCAGATTTTATTTCTACTGATAATTTTTCCTGCTGCAAACGTTCTATTACCGTATTGATATATTTCTCAGGTTGTTTGAGCAGCTCTTTGCTAAGGCTTTTAATTGCATCATCAGTATCAATACTCTGTATTCTGGAGATCGCATTTATATAGCGATTAAAAGTATCCGCATCTTCAATATGATCCAGATATAATATCCCATGCTTCTGTGTAAAGTTTAAGGCATAATTCACCAGCCTGTGGTCATTCGATAAATGATCGGTCAATGCCATGACCACATCGCAATCCTGCAGAGTATGATCCATGGCATATCCGGCCTGTGGATGGGGCAAAATAAATACCGGGATATCGGTTTTCTGAATCAACACATCCAGATGTTCACCCAGACTATGGGGAAACTTCCATGCCATACTGTGAAGATTCCGATAAGTAAAAATCAGGTCGGGTTGTATTCGTTCAATATGTTGTAATAAATCAGATGTTGTTGAAAAATCATGTTTTGATAAACCATGCCAGCTGGCAGAATCCGCTGTGTGTGAAACACCATAAAAGCTTTTAACGCGATCACTAAATTCTTTATCCGCTAATTCATCCAGATCTGTAATAA
This sequence comes from uncultured Thiotrichaceae bacterium, assembly GCA_964531165.1. Lineage (GTDB taxonomy): Bacteria > Pseudomonadota > Gammaproteobacteria > SZUA-229 > SZUA-229 > SZUA-229. The sequence goes on along the minus strand of CAZHEA010000011.1, from coordinate 52,360 downwards.
TCAGTATAGAATTGAATTCTATCGAGTCATACTCATATACATCACGTATCGCTGAGCGAAAAACACTTTCAAACTGATCTATATTACTCATTTCACCTTTCCTTCAAAAAAACAATTTAGCCAGTTAGGATAAATCTTTCTTAAGTTTACTAAACTGCGCCTGAAAACGCTTCAATAAATCCTTGTCCGCTGTAATCAAAATATTTTCTTCATTCACGTCTGTTGCACTACGAGTCCAGTTAAAACTCCCATTCAATAGAACTTTATTATCAAAAATAGCAAATTTATGATGCATATGGTAGCGGGTTTTATCGAGAACAACATTGACACCTTCCTCTGATAATCGATAGATATCACTACCCCTGTCATTTGCCTTATCATTATCGCTAATGATACAAACATCAATGCCGCGTTTATAAGCATTCAATATACTGTCTGTTATTTTATTATCCGAAATGGTAAATACACATATATCAATAGACTGCTTAGCTGCATTTAATAAACTTATAATTTTATTCCGACAATCAATGCCGGGGCTGAAGTATGCCTCAGACATCATTAATGTCTTTTTTGTTAATGGCTGTACTGATTTAACTACACGCGATAACCAGTGATGAACTTTAATAGCATCAGTTCCGCCAGCTTCTATATAATCACGGCTCAAATCAAATGCTTTATTACGTAAGAATGCAAGCTGATCAGCTGACAAGGTTTTTGAAAACCCTTTAAATAAATCTCTTTCAACGTTATCCAGTTTAAAATCCTCAAGACTTTCAACAAGAATATTTTCAAGTTCATGTGATTTCATTGTATATTATCTTTTAAGTATTATTATTGTCTTTTTTAGGTATAACCTTTCGCTTCATTTTGGCGACCACAGACATACTTTTTTCCAAACTGGTTATATCGTCCCCCAATGCTTTAACCCGTTCCCATATATCATGATCCATACGTAGTTTATGCTCCATAGCACTTACAACCGGCAACAGAGACGTCGTGATAGCATCACCCATTACCCCCAGCACTTTATCCATACCCGGCACAGGCTGATTAATAACCTCAACATTAAGATCTGCATTATCCAACAGATGACTGATCGTTTTTAATTCGCTTGATATCGAAGCGATAGACTCATCCTGTGATGACTTATCCGCCAGTACATCCTGTATACCTGTTAAATTAGTGACAATTCTGGATACCTGATTTGCCAGTTTCGTTGTCGAGTCAGAATCATCTCCACCCATACTTTGTATGCGGGCAAAGTCCTGCTTTATTTGCTGCCAACGTAACTGTTCTTTCTCAGTTAAACTATTGTTTAATTCACCCAGCTTTAATAAGTTTTCTTCCGCTCCCGTTGTTAATGTCTGTGCCTCTCCAATGTAATGGTCACGAATAAGATCCGTCAACTCTGCATCATTCATTATGCCATTAATTTTTTCTGCCATTTTGCTCATATTACGATAACTACCCTGTAATTTGAATGATGGCTCTGTACGATATTTATCGTCCTGTGCAGCAGATAATATATACTGCTGATTAACTCTTAATACAACATTCTGAACTTGCAATAGTTTTTTAAGCACATTAACAATTTCATTAACTTCAGCACCACTATAGCTATGCTCAAGTTCTGTATGCGCAATATTTTCGCCTTCTGCCATCCTGATCAGTTTATAAACATCCTGCATATTACGTGTAGCGAGTGGTGCAAGCACTTTGTTTGATGTTAAACAGTTTTCGATATAACTTAGAGAAAACTGCTTTTCACGGCCGCTTAAAACATCACCCAAATTATAAATATCTGCACGGTTAGCCAGCATGTCCGGAATTTTAAATGACTCACCGGATTCAGTGTACGGATTACCCGCCATAATCACACAGAATTTTTTACCCCGCAGGTCATAGGTTTTACTCTGCTCTTTCCATACACCTTCAATCCGGCGTGAGCCATCACATAATGAAATAAATTTTTGCAAAAATTCAGGATGGGTATGTTGAATGTCATCAAGATACAACATGACGTTATTACCCATTTCAAGACCCAGATTAATTTTTTCAAGCTCCTGCTTAGCCGTTGCATTGGGTGCCTGCGCCGGATCCAGTGACTGCACATCGTGACCTAATGACGGGCAGTTAATTTTCATAAAAATTAAGCCCATGCGATTCGCAACATATTCCATCAATGTGGTTTTACCGTAACCCGGTGGTGAAATAAGCAGCAAAAGCCCCATTAAATCTGTGCGTTTATTTTTGCCAACGGTACCCATTTGTTTCGCCAGATTGTCACCAATAAGTGGCAGGTAAACATCGTTGATCAATTTATTACGCACAAATGAGCTCAGTGGCCTGGCTTTAAACGATTCAAGCCTTAACTTGGTTCGTTCCCGATCAACTATGGTTTGACGCAGTTCCAGAAACTTCTGATACTCCGGCACCACCTGATGCTGATGGTGATGCAACCGACTGGTAAATTCATCTAATGCCACCATCAGACTCTGATCATTAATAACCGAATGATCACCCATTAATCCTTTCGCAACCGTTTGCAATTCAACCCCATGAGGTTCCAGACTCAAGGAGTTACGCGTTAACACAATCGCTGCCGCTTCCGGTACAAATCGTTGTATATCACTATTCTGACTGAAATCCAGAAAACCCTCTATCCACGAATTAACCAGAGCCCACTGCCGATCCAGTGCACCATCTAACTGATTTAATGTTTTCTGATAATCATTAAGATGCTGGATTTTCTTAAGGTGTTTTTCCAGTCCATCAGCCAGTGTCATTCCATACTGACTGCATTTAAAAATTAATTTTTCACTGGTTAACTCACAGGATAAATACTCAGCCGCAAGCTGACAGTCCTGATGACTAACTGGCATTTCAAACCGTTCAAAATATGACAGTAGATGTGACAATAACTCATTGCGTATTTTAATATACGCATCATCACTATTAAATGTTTTTGCTAACAGCTCAGCGCTTTGCGACCGCGGATGCCAGAGGAACTGCGCTCTGGTTTCAGTATCTTCAATATGCTGATTCCAGAATAGCATTGCCAGAGCCCGAACTTTTGGCGGAAATCGTAAAAGCCCGGCTTCTGCCCGTATCGCTAACAATGCCTGCAATATTTTAACCGCATCATAATCATGAATACCCTTTTCATAACCTTCCTGATAACGCGATGAGATATATTTTTTAATCAGCTTTAAGAGTTTTTCTTCTGATGTTGCTGCTTCATTAAGCACGTCCATATCCAGATTGTCTTCACGGGCTTCAGCTGACTTTAAAATACTGGCCGCAAGATACTCTGCACGATATACCACCTGAGATTCTGAAACGTAAGACTGACTCCAGTACGATTGTAAGTTAACTAATTGTTGATCCGCAATGACATCAAAATAATCCGTGCCGGTAAGATGCAGAGCCAGTTCATTGTCTTTTGGCACAATCGTTAAATCAACCGCCTGCGTATTAACACTAAAGCGATGATGGCCCAATTTAATAATACTGCCACCATCTTCAAAAATATCCTGCTTATCCCGTTGTGAACGTACCGATTGATCTTTGGCGAATTTTAAGCGACTATCGATATCATCCGAACGCACCGTATCGCCCAGTTCACGTAACTGATCAGATAAATCACGACATTTTGATACCATCGCATCGGATGCAAAAAATGTATTGATTTCATCCGCATCAGTAAAACGCTCGGTGCGACGTAGAACGCCTTGCAGTATTCTATCCGCCGCATTGGATAAGTTATGTACTCGCCGCTGACGTTCATCAAGTAATGATTGTTTATGAGATTCAAAAGACTCATAAACTTCTTCGCGCTTTGTCAAAATATCGGACAGAAATTCATCATGTTCACTAAAACGACTTTCCAACTCTTCGAGCTGTGCTAGTAAACGGGTTAGTTGCTCATCACAATTTTCAGGTGTGGTAGATAAACCTAATGCATTGGTGATGCTTTGTGAAAACAACGTAAACTGTGCAGAAAATTCTGATACAGCCTCGGCCGATCCCAGCGATTTATTATGATTACGCGCATGCGCGCGGGTCTGATTTAATTTACCGTAAACTTCAGAAATAGATTCCAGAATCTGTGTGCGCACCGTAGCATCATCAACTTTAAGTGTGCCTAGCATTTCAGTCAATAAATCCAGACCGGCACTCATACCATCTAATTCTTCCAGTACCGGCGTCAGTAAGGCAACGGTTTCAATTGTCGGAATATGATCCAGTAATTCAGATATTGTTTGAGAATATTCCTTGAACGCATTTTCCTGACTTAAAAAACGAATAGTTTTCTGGCTTAAATTAGTTTGCTCCGTTTCAAGCTCTGTATCCAGCTCCTGAATCCGTGCAGTATTGATATAGCGCAGCTCTTTTATGGTAACTAGATGTCCGCGAAAATTTCTTATCTGATTGAGCGCTGAAATAAAATCAGCCGGAGACTTCCAGGTAAATTTACTTATTTCACTAAATAGTCTTTTCTGTTCTAATTCAGCTTCACCAATAGCATGATTCGCTTTAGAGCGAATACTTTCAACTTTCTCAAATTCATCCAGAACCAGGTCAGCAGTTTTTTTGATTTCTTTTACCTGATCACTTAATAGCTTTAGATCGCCTTCCTCTATCCAGTAATAAGTATCAAATAAATGTTCACAATCCTGTATTAAATTTTCATACAGTAACGCGGATGCGGTTTGTTCTTTAATGGCACGCACCAGACTATACAATTCAGAAATAGCGCGTACCAGTTCTGCATTACCAATTTTTCCTAAGAACGTCTGACTCTCGGGAATTTTGCTGGCGTAATCTGAACTTGAAAAAGGCGTATCCCATATTTGCATGGGATGATTTCTCGATGGCTCATCTGATTCAGAAGAAAACAGTATTGCCCTGCCATTATCAAAAAAGCTAAATCCATGTCCGTATAGCGGTGTTGACACTTCTTTACGAATTAGATTATAGGTAAACAATCCAACCTTACCCTCACCGGGTTTATAAAACCGATAAAGCACATCTTCACCATTGGGTGATTTAATAGCCCGCTCATATACCATGCCTTCCGCTTCGTCACCAAACTCCCTGGTTTCACCACTTTGTAAATAGTACCCTCCCGGAAAGATAATACCGTGATCCTCCGGTAACTGCACACAGGCCTGACCAATAGCATCAATACGATTGACCTGTTTTGTCAACGTATTGAATACCAGATAACGGCTAACACTTTCTCTATACGGTTTCACTTTTAACAAAATAAGTGTACCGAGTTTCACATAATGAATACTGGCATCGGCAAGCGACTGATTACGATCATCAACCGTCTCCTGATAAATACCTAATCCGTCTTCTGTATTATTTTCAACTTTAATCGTCAGATTTCCACCGACAGTTTCGATAAATAATTCATCTAAAATACTGACATGGGGATGATTGCCCTTTACATGGTCATCACGGGTGGTTCCCTGCCATTCAAAATCATATTTAGGTGGCGGACTTATCTCACGCTCCCCGCGGTCATCAATAAAACGAATGCCTCCATTATTTTCAATTGACCAGCGGAACACGCGCTGATCTTCAACTTTTTCACCGATCTGAAAAAAGGCCAGTAAACGGTTATGGGTTTTACGTAACTTAAGTAAGTGAGTAGATTTGTAGTAGCTATATAATTCGGTAAACTCTTTTATAAACTCGGGGTCATCTAAAAACGAGCCTTTAACATCAACCGCTTCTACTGCAAATCCGTCTTCTGTTTCCTGAAGCTTATATAAGCCGAAAACATCATTCACAGCGGTTTCAGTTTTAAGGCCTATAAAGACATTGTAGCCAAATAGTAGATAGTCACAGACCCGTACAATATCCCTTGCAATACAGTTATTTTCTGTGCGTACGCGAACACGTCCTGTAACGCCCATTGACGTTTCGCCAAACTCATTAAGACGATCCGTATTCAGTTTGCGCGCTGCACTTTCCAGCGTAACGGCCTGATCAACCAGACGCTTACGAATCAACTCATACGCACCGCCTTCCGATACTGCTTTTTCAACATCACTGTTATTATCCGGTTTTACGCTCGCCACCTTACCATCCTTATTGCTTGATTCTTTTAATCACAATGCGAATGTTTAATTATTAAAATTCGCATGTGAGTTTTACAATACTGTAATACAGTGCCCGCCTATGAATCAGATGAAACAGAATTCATTAACTTCTTAACCAGATCCTGCTGTTCAACTGTGCCACTGTTCATCACTTTAGATAAGAATGCGCTAACCGTTAAATTTTGTAAGCTACCGCTACCGGCACTTAAGCCTGCAACAATTTCCTTGATATCACCGACAATACTTTCATCTCCGTTCATATGACCTTCAATGGCTTTGGAAACAATTTTACTTTTATCCGCAACACCATCGATTGATTTACCAACGGCTAAAGAATTAATAAACTTTTCAAGGAACTCACCATTACCGCCAACGATATCAATATTCGCTTCCGACATGGCTTTACCCAGCACATCCGCCTGTTCCTGAGCAATCTCCACATTCGCGTCAATGCCCTTCATGGTTTCAGCATGGGTTAAATCCAGACGCATACGGAACTCTTCATGATCTCGGGTGTTATCATCCATTTGGCGCATCGCCACAAACTTCTTCTCCAGTCCTTCTGCTTCTGCAGAAAACCGGTCTGCAATTGTACTGGCTTGAGCTTCACCCATCACTTTAGTTGCCGCCGCATCGGCTTCTTTTACTTTGGCAGCTGCGGTACCAACTTTCTCATCACCTACCGCCTGCGCCAGTAACTTCTCTTCCATGACTTTAGCTTCCGCCAGTCCGGATTTTTCATCCGCATCAGCCTGCGCTTCCTGAACCCGTGCCTGAGCAAGCCCCGGTGCAGCCTGTACCGCTTCTATACCTTCTGCTTTTCGCTTATCAGCTTCCGCATTACGCTCCGCTGCTTTTAAGCGACCATCAGCCAGCACCTGCTCTTCTTTAGCTTTATGGGTGGCTTTAATCTCATCGGCTTCCGCTGCTTTAATCTCTTTAACAAGTGACTCTTGTGCTTCCGCTTCGGCTCTGATAACTGCAGCTTCTTTCTCACGTTCGGCTTCTGCCACTAAACGTACTTTTGAAATTTCTTCTTCCTCAATTGCAACCGACTTTTCAACCACAACACGATCACGGATAATATCCGCAATATTCTTCTTTTCTATTTCAACTGCTTTTTCTTTTTCAATTTCCTGTAGCTCAACTGCCCGCTCACGGTCGACAACTTCCAACTCCTGTGCACGCTTCACCTGTTCTGTTTCTGTTACAACAACACGTTGGCGATTTAAGTTTGCCACTTCAACTTCTCGTTGTTTGTTTTCTTCTGACACTTCAATTTTTTCTTCTACCGCGATTCTTGCCTGCTCAGATTTAAGCCGCTCTTCTTCCTGTATCTTCTTAGTTTCAGCCTCTTCACGGGCAACAACAGTTGCCACTTCACGCTGCTGCTTAGATTCAGCATCTTTTTCCTGACGTTCCAGCTCAAGAATAGTTTCTCGGGTTTCGACATCTTTCTTCTTAATCTTCATCTGCTCATCACGCTCAAGATTATTGGTACTGATGTGCTCAATTGCGGTCAGTTCTGTAATTTTACGAATACCCTGCGCATCCAGAATATTATCCTTATCCAGGTTTTCTATTGGAGTTTGCTCTAAATAATCAATCGCTGCATCTTCCAGCACATAACCATTTAAGTCCTCACCGATAACTTTAATGATGTCATCGCGAAACTTATCCCGCTCCTGATATAAATCAATAAATTCAAGACGCTTACCTACGGTTTTTAATGCTTCAGAGAATTTTGCACTGAACAGCTCTTCCATGGTTTCCTGCTCGGATGCCCGGTCACAGCCAATTGCCTGCGCAACTCTTAACACATCTTCTGTTGTTTTATTAACGCGCACAAAGAAAGCCACTTTAATGTCAGCACGGATATTATCCATACAGATAAGCCCGTCCTTTCCCCGGCGATCTATTTCAATTGTTTTTAAAGAGATATTCATAATTTCACGGCGATGGATAACCGGAATAACCAACCGTCCGGTAAAGGTCACATCCGGCTCAGCTTTTAAGGTATTTACGATCATCGCATTACCCTGATCAACTTTCTTATAAAAACTCGCATATAGAAAAAATGCGCCGAAAAGAAACAAGACTAAAACGCCTACAGCGATTAAAATGAAATACATGTTATAACTCCTATTTTATTATTCATTTAAAAAGCAGATTCTGCTTTTTAAGATTCCAGATTTTTTTCAAACTCTTCATTAGTGATGACAAAATAAACATTATCAGATTTTTCATAACTGATAGGCCTTACAATATCGCCTTTTTTTAATGTATTGGGTGAAGCACAGCGAATGCGCACTATCAGGCTACTTCCTGACGTCTGAATTTTTCCCTGACCAAATGTTTCATCAACGGTTAACGAGGTAACTTTACAGATGCCACCAAGAAAATCTTTATTCGATTTGGCTATATTTTCCTGCGCAAGCTTTCTAAGAGGAGACACTATTTTTGAGGTTATTGGTACAGCCAGAAAAAAACTGCCGGCAATTGCTGCACTTGCGACAACAAACTTAAGTAGTGTAGTGGGAACTAAAGGCAGCACATAAGCTGCAATTACATAAGTGATTACCCAGGCAATAAATATCAACACACTCAATACAATAGTAAAGGGTACACCGGTAAAACCTAAAGTATGCATCAGGCCAATAAAGCCGGGGATTTCCACTTCCCCATCAAAATCAATATCCACATCGAATGATATAATATCAATATCAAGTGCACCTAAGATAGCGAGTATCCAGAAAACACCCAGCACACCGATTAAAATTGTATATATTCCTGTGGGATAACCACTCAAAATATCCCAGACCATACTTATTTCCATAAATCTAACTCCATCATTTTCAGCGGCTTGCTATTCACACCTTACGATGTGTGCGCCTGACACTATTGTTTTGTACTATTACCGGAAGAAGCCCATAACCAATACAGTCCTCCGCATGCTATTAAAAACCACAACGCGATCCAGAAAATTTCTGGCAGCCAGGTTAATTGTGCCAGAGCCGCTCCATCGCCTAAATCTCTACCATCTAATAAATAGAGCGGACTACGAATGGCATCCAGTAGCACAAAGACACCAACCAGTTGAATAAAATATCGGGCACCGACACCGAGTACGCAATACAGGGGTATCAGATACATTGCCAGTAAAACCAGAAGAATTATTATGGTTATTAGATCTCTGGCCCATAACAGTAAAACGATTCCTAATGCGGCAACAATCACCATCACAATATATTTTGACTTAGCATGCGTTAAAGCGGATGCAATACTATAAAGAACCGCTCCCCAGAATACACTTCCTGCATAACCGGAGAAACTGATCAGAGGATGATAACCTCCGCGGGTTGTACACAGGCCCGAGCCATCAATACTCAACGAAATACTCTGGATACTGCCACCGCTAGTTATAGCAGCAAGCCCGTGACTTATTTCATGAAAAAACGTTTCACTCCATAAAAAAGGTAAATTCACAAATGGAATGTAATCAATAATAAACGCCAGTGCGATAAAAATAATCAGTTCTAAACGTTGTGACTTTACCAGCATAAATTAATCATCCGACACTCAGGCTCCGATAAGCCCCGCTAATAGTAGTCCCACAACAATATAGATACTTCCTTCAATGGCGCCGACTGCAATATTAGACTGCTGTCCGACCTCTTCACCCACATTAACTTTATGTAGAATGCTGTGGCGTATTACGATAGCAATCAGTGTCAACAGAACAAACAACATCAACGCTACAGAGAGCCACACCGCAAACACCATAATGATTGAGTCAGGCACAAACTCAACCGCTGAAAATGCAGCACTTACGGCTATCGCTATACCAATTCTATATGCACTAAAACGAATTGCGAGCGCAATATTATTATCTTCGATTGCAGTATGTAATTGCATGCCATTATGCCGACGTGCATATACTTTTACCCGGTAGTAAGTCGCCAGTGCCATTATGATTTGCGAGGCCATAAAACTGATCACTAACGCCCCGATAGCAAAAACAATATCGCCCTGCACCCAGGTCATAGCACCTTTAATAATAATAGCGGTAGCAATCATATTACAGGCATCAATAATACTGGCAGACATATTGCCTTGCATAATCTGATCATGAACTGATAATTTAGGGAAAGATATACGGTCGAAAACCATCCGCGTTATCCACATTAACAGAACACCAATTACACCGAATGTAATAACCTGAAAAGCCTCATAGCCGAGACTATAGCCCGATTCACCAGACACGACTCCCATCAACATAATACTGACAGCAATCATGCCCCCTGCCAGTGAAATACCAAAAGCTTTATTATCATTCTGAGAAATTTCATGGGTTGCAGAAACACTGCCCACCATCCCGGATAGAAATCGCATACCACTTAACAAAACCAGAGCAATAGCAAAATCAAGCAGATAATAAAGAGCTAAATTAACTTCGATGTCGATATAATCAAGAAACATTTTATAACCCTTTATTTACCTGAAAAAGAACTGCGCGAACTGGAAAATGATGAACTGCGGCTACTCGATCCATAAGAGCTCGACTTACCTGATCCTTTAGAAGATCCATATTTAGAAGATCCGAAACGGGAAGATCGACTGGAAACTTTAGAATAACGCGACTTAGTTGCCGCACTGGGCCGATTATATTTAGTTGGATTAGATTTACTTAAATTATAGTTTCGACTGACATCCGCACTTGAGCCCCAGCGATTACGCCCATAACTATTGTAGTAACCATAATTAGGACGCGACGACCAGGAGTTATAATAATAACCTCGCCCACCGCCCATCACATTATTAAACATGGAATACATTCCATACCATGCCCAGAATGACTGGCCGGAGCTATTTCTTTGCCAGTTACCATAAGCAGGGTTTCCGACCAGTGCATTGGTGTTCTGTGCAACGCCGGTTTTAGACGGCGGAACATTAATCACCGCAAGTTCACCATCCGACATAGATGCAATGGTGTTCACCACATCCGCCAGTGCATTATTAAACTCCAGCGGATCAGCGGCTGCACTGATCATCGCCAGCTCATTTGCACTGATAGCGGCTTCGTTTTTACTTTGCGGAAGCAGGTTAACCGCACTTAAGCGTTTGTTTAACGCTAAAAAGGCCTTACCTGCTGACGTACCTTCTTTTTTCAGTAAATTAACAATTGCTTCATAGTCCGGCTTTTGCCGGATTAAAGCAGATGCATATTTATTAATGAGCAACGCATTAATTAACTGGCTGTTGTCCAGTTCAGTCTTTAAATAATTAATACTCGTCTGCACATTCTGATGGTTCAGGCGCAGCTTTTCCTCATAACGATTGCCACAACCTGACAGCAGTAACACCGCTAAAACCCATATTCCTACCAGCTTGCTATATTCAGCACATTTTAAAATCATCATTTATTCCTATAATACAAACGCTTTTACATCTTCATTGCTAAACATATTATCATCTTTGCAAATGGCAACTAACGCCTTAATCTCAGGTATTACATTTGCATCGGGATTATAAATCATTTCATTAGTTTGTTTATCAATATAACCCACAGCGATACCCGCATTATTTGATATTAAACGTGTAACCACATCACTCCAGCTCAGATTATTGATTTCAATATCATATCGCCGATATTCATCACCCGTACTACTAAACATATTTTCGATAATACGCTCTGAACCCGGTGCATCAAAGCCCCGCACTATCATTTCCGGATAGGCCCGGATCGGCCTGATAACAATATTTGCACCGGCCGCCTGCAGGCGTTTTCGGTTAGCATCAATGACACACTCAGCCAGTATTGTGGCATTTACACTCAGTTCTTTTAAGCGGTGAAGTATGTCAAAAGTACGTCCATCAGAGCTTTCATCATGCTCATCTTTGCTCAACACAATCACATCATCCGCCTGATTAACATCAACCGAAACTAAATCTTCAGGGCAACTCGGACTACCGTGAAAATGCACCACATCACCCAGTGCCGTAATGTAATCAGGAAGACCATTTGGAAACTGTCGCGTTAAAATGTAAACCGGTGAATTTTTATAATTTGTAGACGCTCTGAACTGTTCAATCAGCCGGAACAGGTAACGCTCGCCTGAATGAGACGGGGTATTAAGAATGACAATATGCTGGCTCATTTTCCATCTCCAATGGCCTTTTATTTTTTTATTTCGCACTTCAATTCGGTAATCGAAATAATCACCTACAACCCGTGCCAGAATAAATATTCCGCCCAGGTAAAGCAACACAATGGTTGCAATTCGCCCTTCTGTTGTAGCAGCGGATATATCTCCGTAACCTACCGTTGTTGCCGTGGTAAAGGTTAACCAGATTGCATCACCTGCCCCAAGGCCTTCGTAGAACATCATTAAAATAATGTGCAAGCCAAACAGTGCACTTAATAATATGGATGACTTTATAATAGACTTAACCATATTGTTAGAATCTGTATAATTTAATCTGACTCGCCGTTTAACAAGATACCTTATTAAGGGGCTCATACTATTTATTCGATGCCTCTATTATTTCTTTTTTTATGCATTCACGTATTGCGACTTTTTCTTCCGACTTTAACTGATAGCGCTTCGCCAGTAGTCGATAATCCTCATCGGATAAGCTAATACTTAATCTGGGGCGTAATGGTTTTTTTCTGGGTAGACCAATAATATCGCGAATATAATCTGACGGACTTAAATCTTGCTCAATTGCATTAATTCTCAATGTTCTGGACTGCGCCTGTTCAAGCTCAAAAATCACTTGTACTGCACGAATGCTTTTATCCGACTTTGTCCAGGAGCTAGGAATTTTTTTATTACTAACCATTTTATGCAGGCCAGTATTCTTCTACTTTGCTTAGAGATAAATAGGCAATAAGATAAACATCTGTACGACCTCCATCAAAGACCTCTATGCGTATGGCATGCTGGCGATCATCTGCAACCATCAACTTATAATCAAAACCCTGCCAATCCGCATCATTTAAGCTGTTAATACGGCAATCTTTAATACTGCGATAAGCTTCATTAGTCCGCTCCTGATAGTACGACGGCCCAACAAAGCCCTGCACTTCTTCCAGTTCATTTTTTAATTTTAATCGATGATCGGTATTATCCGGTTCATCAAAAATAGCAACGAACGACTCTTCTTTAAACAGTTTAAAAATCATCTCCGGCAAGACACTAATAGCAACCTCTAATGGTCTATCTGCATTTATCCCGCTATAGGATAAATATACACGTCTATCCGCACCATCCATTACCGATACAGTTTTACAACTTTCGATCGGACTAACATCGTAAAAAAATTGCTCTGAGACTTTTAACGTCTGCCCGGAAATAACAGACTGATTTGCAAATTCCATTTTCACCATATCACCGGCTTTTAAATCTTTCGGTGATTCTATTCGCCGTGGCGACGACTTATCGCCGCCACCAAACATTGACTTTAAAAAACCCATTATCAGTTATTCTGCTTCTGTTTTTTCAGACGCTCAAGTACTGAAGAGCCTGAACTTCCTGAATCGACGATTCCGGCATTTTTCAGTCGAGCCTGTAGATCATCGCCATTTTCCTCTGATTGCAACTCCATTGCTGCTGCAGACTGATCTTCACGTTTTTGCTGACGCGCTTTTATGCGCTCCAGCGAATCGGTTGCGCTGCGCAAAGAGGAATCAGAACCGGAAAACTTAGCCGCCGCCAGCTCATTGGCTTTCTGCACTTTTTCAGTGGTTTTCACTACTGAAATTTCTCGATCCATTGCCTGAATATTTCGCTCCGTCTGACGAATCATTTTTTTCAGCACGGCAACTTTAGTTTCATAACCATCACGAATACCGGTCTGGATAGTCAACTCATGTTCATAGTCTGCAATTTTATTTGCCACATCCGTTGCCAGAGCTTCATCTCCTTTATCCAGAGCCTGCATTGCAAACCCTTCATGCTCGGTAATTTTTTTAGCCAGTTCTTTTACCTTGCGATCAATCCCCATTTTTTCCGCCATAATGGCAGTAAGGTTGGTTTTAGCATCATTAAGTGCCGATTTCGAATCCCGCAACTCCTGCTCCAGAATACGAATCGCCTGAGTATCAACAATAGCTTCACCCACTTCAGTTGCGCCACCGCGTACCGCAGTAATCAGTTTTTTAAATATACTCATGGCTTACGCAGCCTCCTTTAAATAATCGGATACAGCTTCAACAGCTTCAAGCACATTGTCGCTTAACATTTCTATTTCATGTAACAAATCATCAATACTTGAGTTAGGTGATAATGCACCAAACATGACATACTGATTGCCGACTTTCGAGAATGCAGATAACGGTATAGAAATATTTAACATCAACATATCTTCTATCATCTCTGCACGTCGGCCCGGATCAACCTGATCCTCACCAAATAAATGTGTAGTACATAATATCTGGCCTTCATCTACCGTCATGTAAACAGGAAACTCTTCACGATCCTGCACTTTAATACACAGTACCGAATTCTCATCATCAAACATCTCAGCTGTAAGCCTTGCGTCATCTGACAATTGACTACCGTCCAGATCCTTCATGAATTGCTGTAGTTTCTCGTTGTTCATATTTTCTCCAATATTCAGCATAAAGACATAATATGTCATAAAGACATATTATGTCAAATGTTTTCGTTATTATTTGTTAATAATATAAGTGCCCTGTTGCTTCTGCCAGTCATCCACATGATACTGATAAGCTGCCTGGTTATTGACTCGATTGACTTTTATCGATTCAGAACCTTTAAAATAATGCCGGTTAAATTCAAATGAGGCAAGTAATACGCCCATTGTTGACCAGCCATCATCTATCTCTATAGCCGCCTTTGATGCAATTCGGGTTCTAGCGGATTCACCATTGCTGGTTGCAATAGACCAGCCCCACTCACCGAAACTGGGTACATTATGGTGGTATTGCTCAACATGCTTAAAGCCGGCATGCTTAATCGTTTTACCAATAGACAGAAAGGTATTTTTAGCATGATATGGCGATGTAGACTGCACAACCATCGCCCCATCACCCGCCAGTAAGCTTTTTAACTTCGCATAAAAGCGCGCCGAATAAAGCTTGTTTAAATCAGGATGACTCGGATCGGGCAAATCAACAATAATCGCATCATACAAATTACCCTGTTGAATTAAACTGTCGACGACAAGAAAAGCATCACCAAAATGAGTATGCACACTGGGATTGCTAAACGCATTTTCATTTAAATCCAACAGCATCTGATTTATGACTTTGCCACTTTGAAGATAGGGAGTAGTAAAAAAATCGACAATGTCTTTATCAATATCTACCAGATCAACCCGTTGAGGCTGCCAGCGTAAAACATCACGTAAAGCCAGCCCGTCACCACCGCCGATTATTAAAATTTTATGATGATTAGCTGATGCATGCATTACTGGTGAAACTAACATCGCATGATAAATAATTTCATCATTACTGGCAAACTGTGCACGACCGTTTATAAACAGCGATACAATTTTAGGCTTAAATGGGTCCATAATTCGTTCAGTTATGGTGACATGCTGATGCTCGGTGTTATAACTGAAAATAACCTTATCTTTATAAAGCAGGTCCTCCATTGCATTGTCCCAGGTATTACCTTTAGTGGCGACAACCGCAATAACACCCGCCACCAGTAAATGCCCGACGATAACCAATACGCCAAACTGAATACGTTTTCTATAAATTATATAAAACAATAATCCTACAATTAAGTTAACACTGGCGGTAATCACAGCAGCAGTTGACGGAGCCAGGCTTAACATAAATACCACCCAGATAGCCGCACCGATTCCAGCTCCAATGTAATCAGCACCATAAACTGAACCGGTATTGTGCTTAATATGCTCACCGTGCAAAGTTTCTCTGATACTGGCAATCAATGGAATTTCCATTCCAATTAAAAACCCCAGAAAAAACCCGGTAACATACGGCATAACTGAAGCAATTTTATGCGCCCATAAAACCATACCTCCGCGTGGAATTAAATCCGGCGGTATTGAAAAGGTCTCCATGAGTATCTGTGGAAAAATATTAGCCAGTGCAGTGGTTGCACCTAACAATAAAATCGAGCTTCCGCCAATCAGTGCAATAGAAAGTTCCAGCCAGGCGAAGGCATTGAAATACGACTTAAAGACTCTGGCAGCAAAAGCACCCAACCCCATCGAAACAATCATAATGCCGATCATCGCAAAGATAACCTGCTCCAGCGCGCCTAGAATTCGTCCAGCATAGTGGGATAATAAATATTCATAGATAAGCCCGCATCCCGCCAGAATTCCCATAATAGAAAACAATACAAGATCATGCTGACGTGGTGACAAAGCAGGTATTTTACTCATCGCTGTTTACAGTAAAACTAACTTTCATCATTGTGGCCACGTAACACTTCTTTCACATTGATTTTTTCAGCTGAAAAAGCCTGTTCTAAAATAGCAACTGAGTTTAATGGCTTAGCTGAACCACACATGAAGACATCAAATGCAGCATAGTTTCGCTCCGGCCATGTGTGCACACTGATATGAGATTCCGCCAGCACAGCAACACCGGATATACCACCGGTATCTGAAAATTGATGCAAATGTATATGCAATAAGCGAGCATCACATTTATCAATACAGGTTCTGAGTACGTTTTCTATATATTGTTGATCATTAAGGTGCGAAGCACCCCACAGATCAATTAGTAGATGGGTACCTGAATATTCAATGCCATCTTTAATTACAAAATGATCACTTGCTTCATCCGGATTTACAGTAGTCTTAAACTCATTCTCAACTAAATGATATTTTTTAGCGCTATCATTCATACCCGCAATGATTACCTCTTTTTTATTTGAACATTTAAAATATCAGGTAAATTCCAACATTTGTGAAAAATAGTTTTATTTTACCCACCGGGACGTTTAAAATTTTAGAATAACTATTATCCCCGAATACCTGTTAATAAACTTTGACGCTGAAAAACCAGCAACCTATAGACTTACTTTAACGGTATTACAGCCATTCTCTTTTGCCACAAACAGCCCCATATCTGCTTTGCGCATTAATGAGGGTAAATCCTCTTTTGCATCAGATACTATCGTTAAACCGACACTCACTGTTGTTGTTATAACATTATCTTTATAACTAATTTTATTGCTCGAAACTTTCACCCTGATTTTTTCAGCGACATCCCGGGCATGCATTAAATTAGTCTCATCCAGTAAAATGACAAAGCCATCATTTCCATAACGCCCAAAAATATCATCTTCATTTAGAAATGACTTTATTAGTTTTGATGTAGACTTATAGAGTAAAGCACCCGCTTCTCTACCCTGTTTATCAATCACCGCATCAATATTATCAATTTCCATAATAAACAATGAGCATTCCCTTGGCCTTGATAGTTTTTCAAAAACTGGTTTTACTTTGCTCACAAATTGCTCTCGACTATAAAGAGTAATTTTAGCTTCAGGTGAATCGCTATTCAGTCGTTTTATCTCATCCTGCAGACGAGCCTGCCTGAGTGCAATCATACTGTGAAATACAATACTGGCTGAGAGTTTAACATCATGAGTATCAAAGGCTAACCCATCACGAAAAAGCGTAACCAGCCCTACCACTTTTTTATTTGAAATAATCGGCACATCCAGCCTATGCATAGGCTCTGTGGTTTCACTGTCATCAGCACTTAAATGTTTTTGAGTGCTCAGCACCGGCTCCTTCAGAGAAAACAACTCCCTGACTCGTTTATTGCTCCAGTTAAGCAACTGACTATGAATAAACTCTTCATCTCCGAAATCCACAATTTTTTTAATGCTTCTATCCTGTAACATACCAACTGCAGCACCATTAAACTCCATTGCCCCATGCAAAAAAATCAGCATGCTTTTAAATAACTGATCCACATCTGTAGTATTTTTAAGTTCTCCATGCAACTCCCTTAAAATCAACTCCCAGTCATGAGTAATCGATGACTCACTTAATGGCTGTATATTAATATCTAACTCTGGCTTAATTTCAGGCTCACTGGCTTCTGCAGGAATCAATAGTTCAGCATCATTCGAGTCATTAAAAGGGTCAAAGTATTCCTGAGGTTTTTTGTCAATATCAGCTATCTGATGAGCACCATTCAAACCAATAGCCGCAAAAACTGAACTTGATACCAGCAGCAAAGCAAGCGCCAGTAAGTATATAAATTTAATATCGACAAATACAAAAAATAGAATCAGAAATGAAACGACCGCTGTTAAAGACAAATACAAACTATATTTAAAATAACGACCTAACCAGAAAATAACAAAACATAAACCAATCAGATACATGGTGTATGACATGCCCAGATATTGAGCTTCAACCACATCTGTTATCTGATTCGACAGATCATTACTTACTGATAATTTTGAATTTAAATAAACAACATAAGACCAGCTACAAAAAATAAAAATGAAGCCCATTGCAGGCGCAACAACATTAACAAATGTAAGCTTAACTTTTGTTACCAGAAAAAGCAGTACCATTGAAAAGATAACAGGAAGTATTTGTGCTGCGATTTTAACATCGAAGTATACAGGCAATGACAACAACCAGCTTGAGCCAACAATAGATACTGTGATCAAAACCAGTAAAGCTAGCCCACGGTTTAAGTCCTGATTTAGCTCTTTATCTGAAATTTTCTTATTATTGCCATCTTCAATATTAAACAACACCCGCTCCCTTTGAATACATTGTTATTTCAGCTGGTGATTGAATAGAAACACCTTTAACCTTAATTTATACATCTTATAAATTAAGGTCATTAACTAGCACGACTTAAGATTTTTTTGTTAAGACCTGTGATTCAATTCTTCCTATAATTTGAGACGGCTTATTGATACCTTTAAAAACACTGTCAAAGTTTTTTTGCATATTTTTAGCAAATGTAGCTTTATCTTTTTCACCTAACAACTGCGCAAGCACGTCTAAGTTTTCTCCGCCACCATTTGCCGCATCCTGTCGAATTGCAATATAACGTTTATTAACAAACTCATTAAGTGTCACATCCGGTGTTACTGCATCAGATGTTGAACTGGTGCTTGATGAAAATTCAGTAAACGCAGCACAGGCCGATAAGTTTACAATAATTGCTGGGATAATTAGTACCCGGGTAATTTTATTCATAGTTACTCTCTATAATCGTGTGCAGATAAGAATCCTGTATGACTGGACCTCTTAACATTATGATAGTAGGTTTTTAATATCTTGTCCGATGACAATTTTATTGCCTTCCGGATCTTCTACAAAAAACTGTCTGATATGATACGCAGTGTCTTCTAATTGGCCAACTTTTATCCCCTTAGCGGCCATAAACTGACGCTGAGCTGACACATCACCCGTATAAAAATGCAATACAATATTTTCTGATGATAACGGTTGTTTTGCTCGGGTGATTTTTTGTAACATCAAGTACGTATTATCCGACTTAATATAGGCCCATTGCAGACCGGTATCCGTTTGAGTCTTACTGATGATAATATAACGAAAAGCCTGTTGATAAAACTCCAGTGTTTGCTCTATTTTACTGCACTGAATAACAGGAATTAAACCTTCAAAATTCATTACCATTTCAGCAGAGCTGCACCCCAGGTAAATCCTCCGCCAAAGGCTTCCAGCATGACCGTTTCACCATCCTTTATCTTACCGTCTCTAACCGCTGTATCCAGTGCCAATGGCACAGATGCGGCAGAGGTATTACCATGCACGTCGACTGTTACGACTACATGATCTGGATTTAAACCAAGCTTTTTACCCGTCGCATTTATAATACGGATATTCGCCTGATGAGGCACCAGCCAGTCGATATCAGACTTTTGCATATTATTAGCGGCCAGAGTCTCATCCACTATTCGACCCAGTGTATTTACCGCCATTTTAAAAACTTCATTACCTTTCATGGTGATATGCGCGCCCTCTTCTCGAAAGCGTGCCTGATTTTTTGATATACCATTAGGCACATTCAGTAAATGCTCGTAGGCACCATCAGCATGTAAATGCGAAGACAGGATTCCCGGGCTGTCACTTTCTTCTACTATGACAGCACCTGCACCATCACCAAATAGTACACAGGTTCCCCGGTCGCTCCAGTCCAGAATACGAGAAAGCGTTTCAGCACCGATAATTAATGCACATTTTGCAGAACCAGCACGAATGAAATTGTCAGCAATACCCAATGCATACACAAAGCCGGTGCAAACCGCCTGCACATCAAATGCTGCACAACCATGAATATCGAGTTTTTTCTGTAGCAAACAGGCGACGCTGGGGAAAACCTGGTCAGGCGTAGTGGTGGCAACAATAATTAAATCGATATCATCTTTAGTTTTACCTGCCGCTTCCATCGCTCTAAGTGCAGCCTGTTCAGCTAAATCACAGGTTGTCTGATCATCCGCCGCAATATGGCGTTGCTTAATGCCGGTACGATCCTGAATCCACTGATCGGTGGTATCTACGATTTTTTCAATATCCGCATTGGTCATAATGCGTTCAGGTAAGTAACTGCCGGTTCCGGTAATGCGCGCGAATTTCAAAATAATGCTCTTATATAGTATTTCTGGATATTTGTAGGACGACTAACCTGCAGCCGGTGTTTTTTCCAATAATGCACCGAGATGGCTTTCGATACACTGGGGTACAGACTTTTCAACTTCCAAAATAGCCACGTCAATAGCATTAGAATAAGCATATTCATCGGCACCGCCATGGCTTTTAATGGCAATTTTTTTCAGGCCTAACAAACTGGCACCATTATAACGTCGATGGTCAACCCGTTTTTTAAATGAATTGAGCACGGGTAAGGCAATTAACGCGATGAGTCTGGTAAACAGATTACGCTTAAACTCTTCCTTCATAAACTGCCCGATCATCTTAGCAACACCTTCAGTGCTTTTCAGTGATATATTACCCACAAATCCATCGCACACCACCACGTCAACTGAACCATTATAAATATCATCGCCTTCAACAAAGCCGATGTAATTAAGATTGCTGTTTTGTAATAAAGGCTCCGCCGCTTTTACCTGAGCATTACCTTTCATTTCCTCAGAGCCGATATTAAGCAGACCCACCCGCGGATTGTCTACGTTATCAACTGCAGAAGCCGTTACCGAGCCCATTACAGCGAACTGAAACAGGTTATCTTCACTACAGTCCACATTGGCGCCAAGATCCAGCATATGGGTATGACCCTGCATGTTGGGCAGTGTCGTCATAATAGCAGGCCGGTCAATACCAGGAAGCGTTTTAAACACAAATTTGGCAGTTGCCATAAATGCACCGGTGTTGCCGGCACTTACCACCGCATCAGCATTGCCTTCTTGCACCAGATTAATGGCGACTCGCATTGAGGAGTCTTTTTTCTTTCTGAGAGCGAGTGCGGGAGCTTCATTCATTGCCACCAGCTCAGAAGCATGCTGAATGGATAAACGATCGGAAAGTTCGAGATTAAGCCGGGATAACTCCGCCTTAATTTTATCTTCAAGACCAACCAGAATGAGTTTTACATCCTGACGTTGTTTAAGAATACGCCCTGCAGCGGCAACCGTAATCTGTGGGCCAATATCTCCACCCATGGCATCAATAGCAATAATCGGGGTATCGGGCATAAAGTCTCTATCAATAAGTAGAAGTGAATTCGTTAGCAATGTCGCTGAACGAGGCGTCTAAATCATAGCGCCATTATTATAATGTGAAAACCGATTCGAATGTTCGATTTTACATGCGTGTATTTTAGCTACACGGCTTAATCACACAGCCCGTCGGGATTCGACGGGATATGCAATAACAACTAATTAGCTTTCGCTGGCATTAGATGTGATTTTACGACCTTTAAAGTAACCATCAGGGGTTACATGGTGACGTAAATGCGTTTCACCTGTAGTTTGATCTACAGACAGAGCAGCACCTGTGAGTGCATCATGTGAACGACGCATGCCACGACGTGAACGTGTTTTACGGTTTTGTTGTACTGCCATTTCATTCTCCAATAAATAGCACTTTGTGCTATAAAACAATAACTTAATTAAACTTCTTAAAGTAGATCTTTTAAAACTGAAAAGGGATTTTCCTTCTCATCAACTTTCTCTACTTCATTCTGTTGCTCTGATTCCTGCTGTTGCAGAAAATCAGAGCAATCGAATTCATGCATAGCTACCAGTGGCAGCGCCAATAACAACTCATCTTCCAGCATATCCGGCAGGTGGTTATTATCATCTTCAATCAAATAAGGCTCAAACTCATCCGCTAGTTTTTCAATATGCTCATCATTAAGCACCAGCCCTAACTTAAACCGGACATCCATTGCATGAGGCATCGCCTGCATGCAACGCTGACACTTCAATTGCAGCTCAGTCGTTATATGACCATCAATAAACGGGACAGGTCCCGCACGATCAAACTTAAGCTCAACCTCAATATCACCCTGATCTGACATTAACACCTCATTTAAACGCTTTAAACGTTTAATGGGCCACTTTCCCTTAATTTCAAAGCCAACTTTGGCTTTTTGGGCGAAGTTCAAATGGACAGGTAAGGTCTGGTTCATAATAATCGCGCGATTCTATCCGCTAATGAGGCTGCTGTCAAAGAGAAATCCCTTTATTTTCAAGGATTTCGGTATAAAGTACAAATATACCTGAGATTAAAAGCATTAAAGAAAAAGACAACGCAAAGGGATGCGGATAACCGCAAATAAACCCGAGATGCCTTAACTTAAGAAAGCTTAATTATACTGGAATAATATCTTATTAGTTGATATTTCAATACCTGCATTATTTAAAGAAAACGTTGCATTGTTTCGTGCCCACGCGCATCGTCTTATTTCTTTTCGCTTTTTAACAACCTGAATAACTACAATGATTTAACCAGACAGGGTAAAATAGATTTTTAGACTCCATTTACGATTTATAACCATGAAACTCGTTTTAGCCTCAAGCTCACCCTTCCGCAAAGCCCTGTTAGAAAAACTGCATCTAAAATTTGAAACCAGTTCACCGGATATTGATGAAACCCCTATTGCCGGAGAATCGATTGAGAAGATGGTTATGCGACTCTCTGAGAGTAAAGCAAAAGCACTGACGACACAGTACCCTGATGCATTAATTATCGGCTCTGATCAAAGTGCTGCACTCAATGGCAAAGTATTACACAAACCCGGAAACTACGAAGTCGCCTTCGAACAACTTAAAGCCGCCTCCGGGCAAACGATCACTTTTTACACCGGCTTATGTTTATATAATAGCAATTCTGACCAGTCAGAAACCATCTGCGAGCCTTTCATCGTTAAATTTCGGACATTATCCGACAGTGAGATTAAAAACTACCTAAAACGTGAAGAACCCTATAACTGTGCCGGCAGTTTTAAATCTGAGGCACTGGGTATCAGTCTGTTTGAAAGCATGCGTGGAGACGATCCCAATACCTTAATTGGCCTGCCTTTAATTCAACTTTGCAGAATGCTGAAAGCAAATGGACTGGCGGTGATTTAAGTATTTATCCTAAAGAACATCCCTGCAATACCTGCTACAATTTAGTCAATTATAAAAAATAAAAAACTAAATGAGCTCACAACACCCTCTCTGGCAAAATCTGTTTAAACATAAAGAAGATCGCACATCCGAAGTCACTGAGATGTGGATGGACACGCCCCTGTTCGATAAAATCACTCGTCGAGAATGCCGTGATCTGGTCAAAACCATGCATCCGCGTCATTACAAAAAAGGTGAAATGGTATTTAACAGTGGTGACATTGGTGCCAGTATTGTATTAATTCGTAACGGCGGCATTGAAATAAAAGCCGCTGACAAATTACTAGCAGAACTGGTGTCCGGTGATTTTTTTGGTGAAGTTGCATTAATTATTGATGAACCGCGCACCGCCGATGCAATAGCCTGCGAAGACTCAGAACTGATTTTCTTTTTACGCTCCGACCTTCAGGAGTGGATAAAACGCTCACCCCGAAGTGGCGCACAATTTATGCTGAATATTGCCACTGTATTAGCTGCCAGGTTACGTCATACCAATATTCTACTTTCCATGCAAAGTAGTTAATTAAATAACTGCCATGCTACAGACACTAATTCAACATCCACTCAGTCGAACACTTTTTGTATTTAGTGCAATCTGTAGCGTACTCATTTTACTTGCAATATTGTTAGCTCCATTACTCATACCCATCATTATTTCATTTACTTTATATGCATTACTGGAACCCATTTCAGAAATTTTTGAACGCAATGGCTTATCGCGTAATGCATCATCTTTAAGCGTTTTATTAATCCTCGTTGTTATTGGTGCCGTCTGTGTATCCCTGTTGCTACCCCACTTATCGGCTCAACTTTCGACACTACAATCACAACTACCCGTAGTCTGGCAGTCCATTACCTCCATGGGCAATGATGTTAGCCGGCATATCGCCACCTCACTTAATCTGGACATGCAATCCAGTGGCATTACTCAGCACTTTTTTAATCAGGTAGATATCTGGGGAAAAACCGCCTTAATCGAAGGCTCTAATATGTTAATTAGTCTGTCGGTTTTACTGGTGCTAGTGCCAATATTCACTTTTTTTCTGGTTCGCGACTTTAGAACATTTAGAAATAATCTACTCGATAAACTCCCCAACTCGAGTTTTGAAATGGGCTGGTTAATTTACTACCGGGTTGCTCATCAGCTACAGGAATATATTCGCGGCATTATGATTCAGTCTGCGATTATGTGCGTTATCACGACTATTGGATTTTATATACTGGGTTTTGACTCACCGTTTTTACTCGGCATCGTGGCCGGTGTACTCAACCTCATTCCCTATGTTGGTCCATTACTGGCAATGGTTTTACCCGTGTTGCTGACACTTGGTCATGTACCGGTTGATTTCTGGATGGTAGGCGCAGCGATTTCAGTTATTTTGATTGCACAATTAATTGATAACGTGATCGTTATTCCCGCCGTAATTGCCAATGCCGTAAATTTGCATCCGCTGGTGGTTATAGTTGGAATAATCGTATTTGGAAATATATTTGGCTTTATAGGGATGGTCGTTGCAATACCGGTTATCTCAACCCTGAACATTATATATTGTGGTTTATATCAGGGAATAAAAACCCGCTACAATTTAAATCAGAAAGAAAGGGATAGTTAACCTGAAACAGGTTTGATCTGCACTATTTTTTGCTAGTAATCTTCATTATTTTTCCTTCCTTCTCCACTCTCATTCTATTCAAAAAAGTCATCCCCAGTAATATTTGCCGGGGAAAGTTACCTTCAACAACAACACCCTGTACATTATATTCTTTCAATCGACCAAGACTGACGGTTTTAAGCTTAATTGACCAGGCTTTAGCAATACCCGATGCCGTACTAGTATGAGTCGGTGTACCTTTAAGTTGATACTGTATACCTAATTTCCGTGCATCTTTTTCACTCATGGCAACAGACGATGCACCCGTATCAACCAGAAACTTTACCGAATGCCCATTGATGCTTCCATAGCTTCTAAACATGCCGTAGCTATCAATAACAATTTGCTCGCTAACTTCAGATCTTTTCTTAAAGCTGGTACCAACAGTGGTGCCCATATGATAGTTTTTCTGCTTACCATTTACTTCCAGTACAGCTGTTTTAGTACTCGATGAAATTAATTTTACGCCCTGAGCTTCATTACCGGTTTTCAATGTTTCCCTGCTACCATTAATCAACAGCACAACCATGCCCGGCATTAACGCCTGCACCTCAATTTGAAGAGGATCACCGGCACTTACCAGACTGGAAAGTAACGATAGCTTTAAAAAAAACAATATTTTAATTATTTTCATTAGAATTTAATTTAAATTTAAATATAGTTAATAATCGCATGCAAACAGAAAAAAGCGAAGATCCCCGCCAGCACATCATCTAGCATAATACCCAAACCGCCATGCACATTCTCATCTATCCAGGAGATTGGCCAGGGTTTTAGAATATCAAAAAAACGAAACAATACAAATCCGGCAATAATCCACTTCCAGTCAAATGGAACGGCAATCATGGTAATTAAATAGCCCGCAATCTCATCTATAACAATCCCCGAATGATCATGAACACCCAAAGCTTTACTGGTGTAATAGCATAAATATACACCCGCAAAAGTCAGCGCGCAGGTAATTAACAGATAAGTCTCAAGCGTTAAACCACTCACCGCTAAGTACAGAGGAACTGCGACCAGCGTTCCAAATGTGCCCGGGGCTTTTGGCATCAGCCCAGAGCCAAAGCCAAGTGATATAAAATGCAATGGATTTTTAAGATATGAAGCTGGAATTTTAATTGCACTTTTCATTTAAAGTGATTATATCCTGAAGGGTTCAAAGTAATTAATTGATTACCATATAAACATTTAATACCCGCATCTTCAATGACTTTCCCAATACAGGTAATATCAATATCATTTAGCTCCATTAACGCCTGTATTTCTGCGTACTGATTATCCGCACAGGTGAAACACAGCTCATAATCATCGCCGCCGCTTAATACACTTTGCCAGTCCGGCTTATTATTATAGTAATTCAGAGCCGCATCCGATAAAGGAATTTGTTGTAAGCTTAATAATGCACCTACCCCACTGGCCTCACAAATATGATTTAAGTCAGCCATTAAACCATCGGAAACATCAATCGCAGCAACAGAAAAATCACTTAATAAACGACCCGCATTTACTCTAGGTGAAGGCCGGTTTAAACGATTAATACAGTGATGCTTATTTTTTTCTGAAAAATCACCCGTCGTATCAAGCCGGTTAAAAACCGCCTTAAGCCCAATCGCAGCATCACCAATATTACCGGTCACAAAAATAGAGTCCCCGACTTTTGCAGAGCTTCTTTTTAAGGCTTTTTCAGAATCAATAAAACCTGTAATATTGATAGTGACACTCAAATGCCCCTGAGTAGTATCACCACCAATTAATGATAAATTATACTGTTTAGCCAGCTCATTAAAGCCACACATGAATTTTTTTAACCAGGCATCATTAGCCTGCGGCAGACTAATTGCCAGACTCACCCATGCCGGCTCTGCACCCATAGCAGCCAAATCACTTAAGTTAACCGCTAGAGACTTATAACCAATGTCTTCAGCCGTAGTAGATTGAGGAAAGTGTACGCCACTGATCAAGGTATCGGTAGAAACCGCCAGTTGCTTACCCGGTGGTGGCGACAGTATTGCACAGTCATCACCAATGCCGAGTATTACATCATCACGTTTTACTGCAGTAGCTTTAAAAAATTGATTGATAAGATCAAATTCTGACAACGTGATGAGCTCCTGATGTTTTATATTTCAAAAGAAAAAGAAAAAGAAAAATAATTTAACACTAAAGCTTTTATCATTATTCACGTTTTCTATAACACATCCCTTTAACTGATTAAACTTCTGTCCGCATATGCGGGAACAGGATCACATCACGAATAGAAGGCGAATCGGTTAATAGCATAACCAGTCTGTCGATGCCAATACCTTCACCCGCTGTTGGCGGCAAACCATGTTCCAGTGCACGAATATAATCCGCATCATAATGCATGGCTTCATTATCACCAGCATCCTTATCTGCAACCTGCTGCTTAAATCTTTCTGCCTGATCTTCTGCATCATTTAGCTCGGAGAAGCCATTGGCAATTTCACGACCACCAACAAAGAACTCAAAACGATCGGTGATAAATTCATTATTATCATTACGACGTGCTAACGGTGAGACCTCGGTTGGATACTCGGTTATAAAGGTCGGATTCATTAAACGATGCTCAACAGTTTTTTCGAAAATTTCAATTTGAATTTTTCCTAAACCGTAAGATTTTTTTAATGGAATATCGAGATTTTCAGCAACCTGTGTTGCTGCTTCAATCGTATTAATGCTATGCGCATTTAAATCCGGATTAAAATGCAAAATCGAATCAAAAACTGACATGCGCTCAAACTTACTGCCAAAGTCATATACGTCTCCCTGGTAAGTGATTTTTTCACTACCCACAACATCTTTAGCTAAACCATGTAACAAAGCTTCAGTAATATCCATCAGATCATTATAATCCGCATACGACTGATAAAATTCGAGCATGGTAAATTCAGGATTATGGCGGGTTGAAACCCCTTCATTTCTGAAATTACGGTTTATTTCAAAAACCTTTTCGAAACCACCAACAACTAAACGTTTTAAATAAAGCTCGGGGGCGATACGCATAAACATCGGCATATTCAGAGCATTATGAAAAGTTTCAAATGGGCGTGCGGTTGCGCCGCCGGGAATACCCTGTAGCATAGGCGTTTCCACATCCATAAATCCACGATCTTCAAAAAATCGCCGAATATAAGACACAATTTTTGAACGCAACTGAAATGTTTTTCGTACATCTTCGTTCATCACTAAATCGACATAGCGCTGACGATAACGGGTTTCCTGATCGGATAAACCGTGAAATTTTTCCGGTAGTGGACGCAAGGATTTTGTTAGTAATCTCACATCGCTTAATTTAACTGAAAGCTCATCCGTTTTAGTTTTAAATAAAACGCCTTCTGCACCAACAATATCACCCACATCCCATTTTTTAAAGCCATCATTAT
This sequence comes from uncultured Thiotrichaceae bacterium, assembly GCA_964531165.1. GTDB lineage: Bacteria > Pseudomonadota > Gammaproteobacteria > SZUA-229 > SZUA-229 > SZUA-229. The sequence continues at coordinate 23,606 of CAZHEA010000011.1, read as the reverse complement.
ATAAGCCTTCAGGTAATGAATCGCGCTGTAAGAACAGCTGTATTCTACCTGACATATCCTGCAACTGTGCGAAGCTGGCTTTACCCATAATGCGTTTAGCCATCATCCGACCGGCAACTTTTACGGTAACATTCAGTGCTTCCAGTTCTTCTTTGGATTTATCATCGTACTTAGCATGTAATTCACTGGCTAAATTATCACGACGAAAATCATTGGGAAAGGCATTGCCTTTTTCACGCATAGCGGTGAGTTTTTCACGGCGTTGTGCAATGAGCTTGTTTTCGTCTAGTTGTGGTGCTTGTGTTTTATTTTCGTCTGTCATAATGTTTTGTATTTCAGTAAATTTAATAAATAACTAATTTAATTTTTTCGTCATTCCTGCCTTCGCAGGAAGGACGAACTGTGTTTTTACAATCCTGATTTCAAACTGGCCTCGATAAACATATCAATACCTCCATCTAAAACTGCCTGCGTATTCCCGGTTTCAACATTGGTGCGTAAATCTTTTATACGCGATGAATCCAGTACATAAGATCGAATCTGACTACCCCAGCCGATATCTGATTTATTATCTTCCACCACCTGCTGATCACCGCGGCGCTTTTGCATCTCCAGCTCATATAATTTTGCTTTGAGTTGCTTCATGGCGGCGGCTTTATTTTTATGTTGTGAGCGATCATTCTGGCATTGCACCACAGCATTAGTCGGTAAGTGAGTGATTCGCACCGCCGACTCGGTTTTATTAACATGCTGACCACCCGCACCGGATGCCCGATACGTATCAATACGTAAATCTGCCGGGTTAATCTCAATATCGATATCATCATCAACTTCGGGAGAAACAAATACCGCAGCAAAAGACGTATGGCGTCGATTGCCCGAATCAAATGGGGATTTTCGAACCAGACGGTGCACGCCGGTTTCAGTACGCAACCAGCCATAAGCATAATCACCCTGAAAGCTAATCGTCGCACCCTTAATGCCAGCCACATCACCCGCGGTGACTTCCATTAGCTCGGTTTTAAAACCATGAGCTTCACCCCAGCGCAGATACATGCGTAAAATCATTTCCGCCCAATCCTGTGCTTCAGTGCCACCGGAACCGGATTGAATATCTAAAAAGGCATTATTGGCATCCATTTCACCGGAGAACATACGTCGGAATTCCAGCGCTTCAATCTGCTTTTCCATTACCGCCAGATCATCAGCTACAGACTGTACACTCTCTTCATCATTTTCTTCCACCGACATTTCGAGTAATTCAGCCGCATCGGACAGACCATTATCGAGATTAACAATGGTCAGCACAATGGCTTCAAGCCGGGAGCGCTCTTTGCCTAGCTGCTGGGCACGCGCCTGATCGTTCCACACGTCGGGCTGTTCAAGCTCACGGCTGATTTCATCCAGTTCTTCTTTACGGATATCGAAGTCAAAGATACCCCCGAAGGTCATCACGACGGGTGGAAAGGTCAGCTATCTGATTTTGAATAGGGTTAATTTCTAACATAAATTCGGATTATTATAAGCAGGTCTGAAAGCGCGATATATTACCTTATTTTGGGATTTTCATCTATAGCGGGAAGACTCTTCGCTGCTGATAATAGATGAAAAGAAAAAGACAACGCGAAAAATACAAATGGCCGCTAATGAGCACAATTAGAGAATAAAATATTATATATATTAAGTCACTGCTGTGCCGTTAACTTAAATATTGTCGTCATTCCTGCGAAGGCCGGAACCTGGTGGCGGTGAGAAACCTGCAGACACGTCATACCTGACTTCGCGGCTATGACGAAACCTGATTATAAATTTCATGCCTCATAAAATCTACAATGAATTCGCGGTTATTTGTGTGTATTTACGTTGTCTTTCTCTTTAAAACGTTAGCCTTTCCCTTTGCCCTGATCTTTTTTCTTTTTAGCCACATTATTACGCAAATACACCGGCTGTGCCTTGGCCGCGACGACTGTCTCGCCACGCTGAAATGCTCCTGCCGCCAACTTAACTATTGTCGACGAGCGAGGAAAGTAATCCGCATGAACATCGGATATCTGTTCACCTAATTGCACATCAAGTTGCTCAGCATAACTGCCCCAGGCGGATCCTGCTCCACACCAGCGAGTGGAGAGATTTTTATTCACGATAACGCTTTGAGCAGGTGTTACTTTTTCTTCACCACTCAGCACCATTAAGTTATTTTCATCCAGCCGATAACAACCCCAATACATTTCACCCATGCGTGCATCAATACCCGCCAGCACATATTGTTGCTGATGATTTTCATAAGCCAATTGAGCAATAGATGCCAGAGTTGAAATGGCAATTACCGGTAAGTCACTGGCAAAAGCCAACCCCTGAACGACACCTGTGGTTATTCGCACACCGGTAAATGAACCCGGCCCTCGACCAAAAGCCAGAGCATCTAAATCAGATATTTTTAACTGTGCATCGGCGAGTAACGATTCAATCATTTTTAAAATTAACTGGGTATGCTCTCTGGGTGCCAACTGATATTTTTCGGTAATAACACCATCAATATACAATGCCGCCGAACAAGCTTCGGTTGCGGTATCAATCGCTAAAATTTTTGCGGCAATTGTCATTCAGCTTCTTCCGCTTCAAACCAGGACTCATAAAATGCCACAACATCTTCAATGCGTTTGCTTTGTGGCATATCCGGTAAACTTTCAAGGAACACTTTTCCATAGGGTTTGGTCTTTAAGCGATTGTCTCCGATCATCAACACACCATAGTCATCCATGCCGCGAATTAATCGTCCCGCGCCCTGCTTTAATGAAATTACCGCCTGCGGTAACTGGTAATCCATAAAAGGATTACCGCCCATTTTTCGAATACCATCTAAGCGTGCCTGCATCACCGGGTCGCCGGGTGATGCAAACGGTAGCTTGTCGATAATTACACATGACAAGGCTTCGCCACGCACATCCACGCCTTCCCAGAAACTACTGGTACCCAGTAACACCGCATTACCTAATTTACGAAATTTATCCAGCAGCTGATGCTTGGGCAAACTGCCCTGAATTAATATGGGAAAATCAACTTTATTGTGTAATAACTTCGCCGCTTCATTAAGAGCACGGTAACTGGTAAATAATAAAAATGCCCGCCCCTGACTTGCCAATAATACCGGTACTGCCTGTTCAATTAATTTCTCAGTGTAATTAAAGCTTGATGGCTCCGGTAAATTATCCGGTAAAAACAACAGTGATTGCTGCTGATAGTCAAACGGGCTATTCCAGTTACCTTGTTCGTATTGTTCCAAACCTAGGCGCTGTGCAAAGTGATCAAAATCATGACCGACTTCTAACGTCGCAGAAGTGAATATCCAGCAACCGGGTAAAGCATCCCGCTGTTGTTTAAACAATGTGGCAATATCAATGGGTGTTGAGTGCAACACAAAGCCTTTACTAAAGGTTTCATACCAGTAAATTGAAGCGGCTTCATTTGCCGTATCTTCGCCGTAGGCTTTAATGCTTTGATAAAGTTCTAAACATCTCACCGCACACTGTTCAATCCCCTTACCCCGTTCTGCATGATTCTGTAAAATTTCAGTCAGATCTTCAAAATCACTGAGCAGGGTTTCTCTGGCTTTTTGCAGTGCGGGTTTATATTTTATTTTTGCCCAGCCATCGCGTTGATTATCTACACCCAGTGCCAAACGAAATTGTGCAGTAGCGGTTTTTATCTGATCACAGGCATCGCGTATTTCTGACGCATCCGGCGCATCTTTAACCTGCTCGGCAATACAGTCGCTAATTAAATTATTAATTTGCCGACTACTGCAACCTTTGCCGAAAAATCTCGATGCGACTTCCGGTAGCTGATGCGCTTCATCAATGATAAACGTTTCAGCTGCGGGCAATAATTCGCCGAAGCCTTCTTCTTTTATTGCCATATCAGCTAAGAGTAAATGATGATTCACCACTACTATATCTGCTTCCTGTGCATCACGTCGCGCTTTAACTACATAACAGCTCGACCAGTCTTTGCATTCACTACCTAAACAATTATCTGCCGTGGACGTCACAATCGGCCAGACACGCGCATCTTCCGAAATTTCAGACATTTCAGATTTATCACCACTGTGGGTAGTTTTTGACCATTGCTTTATACGTGACAAATGATCCTGTGTTTCACGGGTTAAAAAACTTTGCTGATAAGCGATACTTAAACGATAAGTACACAGGTAGTTAGCCCGACCTTTCAAAAGCGAAACCGGCAAATCGATTTTTAAGGCTTTTTTAACCAGTGGAATATCAGTATGAAATAACTGATCCTGTAAATGACGTGTGCCGGTAGAAATAATCACTTTACGATTTGACATAATGGCCGGCACCAAATACGCAAAGGTTTTTCCAATGCCGGTACCGGCTTCGGCAATTAATACTTTTTTCTGATCAATAATTTTTTCAATTGCACTACTTAAGGCCTGCTGCCCTGCACGTGCAGTGAAGCCATCAAGATATTCGGCAAATGCACCCTGCTCACTTAATAGTTCGGCAGACTGCCCTGTTAAAGATGCTTTCAATGAACTGACTCCGTTGAAGATGGCACAATAAAACTATCGTTAAATACTTTTAACTGCGGGTTATTTTTTATTACACTATTGGAACGTTTCGCATGCTGACTGGCTTGCTCAAACTTACCCTGCTCAAAATAAATTTGTGCCATACGTGACCATATCTCGCCGATACGTGGATTAATGCGTATCGCTCTCTCTAGAGTTGCCAGAGAGTCTGCTAAGTTATGCGCTGCGTATTGATCGTCAGATTGACTGATCAGGGTTTTAATCACAACAGGTAAATCATAACTATCCGCGACCGGCAACCGGCTATTAGAGGCCGCCACATTATTATGCCTGATTTGTGCGCAGCCCGATAATTCCAGCAAAGTGATGACCACCAAAGCGATAAGAACACCGCCTTGGGTTAATTGAAGAAACGCTTTATCTGTTCGATAATTCCTGCTGATTTGCATGCGGCTTTCTCTGTTGGCTCAGACCCCTGAATAAACGGTAATTCTACCGCACCTGAACAATTTTTTGCAGATAAAGCACCGCTTTCCTCATCAATCCACACGTTATTAATACCCGCAGGGGGATACAGTGAAAAATCATTTACACTATCTGATAATTCAAAATGTTTAAATAAATCCGTCCATAAGCGCAACGCCCCTGACGAGCCGGTTAAACCGGTACTGGTATTATCATCACGCCCTATCCAGACTACCGCTAACTGATTATCAGAGAAGCCGGCAAACCAGCTATCACGTAAATCATCTGTGGTGCCGGTTTTGCCCGCCACTGAATGTGATAACCGGCTCGCCAGTGATTTTGCAGTGCCCGTCTGCGTGACTTGATGCAATGAGTAATTAACCAGATATATGGCTCTTTCATCAATCGCTTTATCTGACTTTAATGGATAGCGTTTTAACGGTTTACCATCTTTATTGAGCACCTCTCTAATCACTTTCAATGGCACATTAAAGCCATTGGCCGCAAAAGTTTGATACATATTCGCCACATCAAATGGTGACAAATTAAACGCCCCTAATGTCATTGAAGGATAAGGTGGTATATGTCGACTAACACCCAGATTATGTAATGTATCGGATATATCCGACAGGCCGACGGCTAACCCCAGTCTAACCGCAGGTATATTACGGGATTTTTCCAGTGCCTTGTGTAACAGAATATTGCCACTGAATTTTTTATCGTAATTTTGTGGTGACCACATGTCATTCTTTGCCGTTTTAATATGCAAAGGCGAATCATCTAATAGCGTTGCCAGAGTATATTTTTCAGGCTGTTGCAAAGCCGATAAATAAATAGCGGGCTTAATTAATGAGCCAATCTGACGCACCGCATCCAGACTCCGGTTAAAGCCAGGAAAGTCAGGCTGCCTGTCAGACACCATTGCCTGAACTTCGCCCTGCTGACTGGATGCGACAATTAAAGCAGTTTGTAAATTCTGTGTAACCTGACTGGATTTTTCTAATTGCGAGATCACCCGCTTCACACTTAATTCTGCCTGTATCTGAATCAACGGGTCTATACTGGTAAAAACTTTTAAGCCGGAGGATTTTAATTCATCTTCATCATAATCGCTTTTTAACTGTCGTTTAACCAGATCAATCAACGCTGGAAAACGATTTGAAGAAAACCGCGGTTTTTTCGCCAGTCCTAAACTTAATACGTTGTATTTATTTAACTGTGCCAGTGTTAATGCGCCACGCTCGTGCATTAGTGTTAACACCTGATTGCGTCGTTCCTGCGCACGCTGCGGATGCCGTCTTGGCGCATACCATGACGGCCCCTTCACCAGCCCCACCAGCATTGCCATCTGATCACGTCTCAATTTTTTTAACGGCCGAGCAAAGTAATACTGACTCGCCAGCTCAAAACCATGTATTTGCTGAGCGCCGTTCTGACCTAAATAAACTTCATTAATATAGGTTTCAAGAATCAGCGACTTGTCGTAATTAATTTCCAGCAACAAGGCCATTAAAGCTTCATTTATTTTTCGGGTTAAGGTGCGCTCCGGTGACAAAAATAAATTTTTAACCAATTGCTGCGTTAAGGTACTGCCACCCTGCACCGTACCGCCTGCCATCACATTAGCCAGCATTGCGCGACCAATCGAACGCGGGTCAATTCCCCAGTGCTGATAAAATCGCCGATCTTCAACCGCCAATAGAGCCAGCACCAGATCATCAGGCACTTCATCGAGTTTAATTAACTGCCGCTCCTGCTGAGTGGCAGGATAGATACCGGCAATCTTGACTGGATCCAACCTGAACAGCGCTATACTTTTATCAGAATACAATTCATATAAAGCACTTATCTGCTTATTATAAATACTCAGCCGAAGGCCCTGTGATTTTTGAGGCCCATCCCAGAAATCAAAATCACGACTGATTAGTTCAAAGTGCGAGGTATTTAATATTCGAAACTCACCGGCTTTTGTCGGCCGGTTTTTTAGTTGTAGATAACCCAGCTGCAGTAGCTCTGTTTTTAATTGGTTAACGGTTAATTTTTTTCCCTGATATAACTCTAGCGGTCGCGCATAAACATGTGATGGTAAAGACCAGATACGTCCAGACATTTTGTCTGTTATTCTAGCGTTTAAATAAAACAGATAACCAGCAAACAGGAGACTGAACAGCAACACTGCCGCTAAAGAATAGCGGTTAAGCAAGAAGCTAAAAAGACTAAACTGTTGTTTATTTTTTACGGGTTTTTTCTTAGCTACTTTTTTGCCTCTGGCTTTTTTAGGGCTCGATTTAGATTTCTGTTTAGTCATAGATTAATTATTAATAAGATGATTTTTATAGGCCTAATAAAAAAAGGGCATCAAAGATGCCCTTCAGTAAACAGATTATAACAGGAGTTATCGGCAGGTTGAAAGAAAACGTGCCGATTTACCTTTGCACGGATCAGAGACATAAGATGCTTCTGGTGGTTTTTCCGACTGATTGGCCTGTTTCGCATTACGTGCAATTTCAGCATCGATGATCTGTCTTTCTTTTTCCAGTCGATGCTTTTCTTCAGCCAGCAATCTACGTTCATCTTGCATTTGCTTACGTTGTGATGCTACTTTTTTTGCTTCTGCGTTTTTCGTTGATTGGCGCCGGGCACTCTCTGCCTGACGTTTTTTAGCCTTGTTTTTTTGTTTAACAGCCCGCAAACGATCTTCTTCAGCTTTACGTTTTTTGGCTGCGACAATAGAAGCCTGACGTTTTTTAGCCTGATCCTCGCGAATACGCACCAGCTCATCTTCTACGGTAATGGCTTCATGCTCAGCTTCTGAAAGCCCGCTAAAAGTGGCTTTATTTAACCAGGTCAGGGCATTGGTTAAACTCTTTGGTACACCAACACCCGCTGCATACATTTTACCTAGATAATACTGCGCGTTTGCATCGCCTGAAACCGCTTCCTTACGTAACACGCCAAGTTGCGACTTGCTGAAATCATTCAGGCCATTCGACTGTATTTCAAGATAAAGTAATTTATAACCGGATTTTTTATGACCCTGAGAGGCCGACGTTTCGAACCAGTGTAATGCTTTGGCTTTATTTTTAGCCACACCGGAGCCCTGCTCATACATTTCACCTACTATGTATTGAGCCTCTTTATTGCCCTGCTCTGCCAACTTGAGTTGGAAACGAAAGATACCTGCTGATACATTTGAAAAAACAACCTGTTCCTCAGCATGCAACAATATCGAAAAACTCATCAGGATAACAAATATCAGATATGAAAATATTCGCATTATTCTAACCACGTTGTGTAAATGTTAATTATAGTTTTATTCATTTGACGCACATATCGGCTTAACAAAAGCAACATCCGTGTGAAGCCGATGCTCAATAAAGCTTTCTCCGGGATATTCCGGAGAAAAATTCAAATAGAACCTAAAAGATTACATCTATTGCAACGCTGATGACTGATGTACTATCGCTTTCAAACGGAGAGTCTATTTGCTGAAACAGGCCATTATTCAGAGAGCCGTCATCATTTCTGTTAACTGTAATTTGTGCATATTCCATTTTTAATGCGGCGCTATCATTCAGTTCATAACGCAAACCCAGGGTAATGGTGTCCTGACGAGCGCCCTGAGTAAAGTTTGGCGGTGAACCTGCCGGGGTTGAATCTATGGCCGCAAAAGTTAAATGCGGCAAATATTTACCCATACGATAACCCAAGGTAACGTAATAACCATCCTGATCCGAGAACAATGCATCAAATGGGACTGTATTAAACCCACTACCTAAAGTACCGGTATCCGCTTCTATATCACGGGTGGTATATTCTGTGTAACCTACAAAGTTGGCTACATCCCAGGATAAACTGGCGACTGATAATACCGCCGTACCTTCACTATTCAAAGCAGGGATGTCATTTGAATCAACAGTCGAAACATCCGTCTGAAATGAGCTCAACTGAACCGTGAAATAACGATTTTCCAGACGTAGTGCCATGCCAATATAATTATCAGCAAAGAAGTTAACCTGTGACTGTCCCGGAACACCTTCCGTGTTCGAGCCAAAATACGGCTGGAAGCCAAAATTCATGTTGCCAATTTTAGTTTGATACAATAATTCAACGCCAATAATACTATCCACCGGCATATTGCTATAGGCTTCCGCGGGGGGGCGAATCCAGGGATAGGCATAACCTACTTCAAGGTAATCAGAAATAAGAAAGACCGGTTGTTTTATACGACCGGCCCGTAGCATAACGGAGTCTGATGCGGCATAGTCCAGATAGGCCCACTCCACATCCATGCTGTAGTTATTATCTTCTGCCGAGGCTAAGATTTGCGCCACTACCTGCATGTTTTCAGAGACATCCGCCGTAATCTGTAAACCGAATTTAGAATCCTGTAAAAACGTCACGTCATCGGTGATTTCTTCAAGATATCTGAGTTTTTTACCGCTGGTCTGCGCCTGATCATGCACGGCGAAACCGGCTGTTAAAAAACCATCAAACTCAATTGCCTGTACCTGTTGACCCAACACTGAAGTCCCTATCAAAGTTGAGTATAGAAAAAACTTTTTCATTCTATAGCCTCTAATTATTTTGTTATTTTATTTTAAGTAAACTGTTATTCGAAAAGCTTCGTACTTTTTAATATTATTATTATTATAGCCAGCGAATATAATTAATAAATCTCGAATGGTCAAATTAGCATTAATTAATATAATCAAACAAAATCAGGTATAAGCAGGCTATTTTAAAAGTTATAATTTAAATACAAATTATAACCAGTTGATTTATATACTTATAATAAATAACCAAAGAGTTACTTATGACGTGAATGTTCTCGTGTTTTCTGTGTACTTTTTTTTCTGATGCCCTTTTTAAAGGGGATTTTACCGGGTTTTTTAGCCGCTCTGCGAGGATTAGAGCGCTTTGCATAAGGATTATCACTGGTTTTAAACTCCATGCGCATCGGTGTGCCGGTTAGTTTCATCGCCATAATAAAATGGTTCATCAGATAACGCACATACGACTTAGGAAGCAAATCTGTCTGATTGCCATGAACCACCACTATTGGCGGATTTTTTCCGCCCTGATGTGCATAGCGCAGTTTAATCCGTCGGCCTCTTACCGTCGGTGGCTGATGCCCCTGCACCGCATTATCTAAAATGCGGGTCAGCTCGGAGGTCGGCAGGTTTTTCATTGCGGATTCGTAGGCTTTATTAATAGCGCTATAAAGCAAGCCGACATTTGAGCCATGTAATGCAGAGATAAAATAAATACTGGCGAACTGCACAAAGCTTAAACGCCGCTCAAGCTCTTCTTTAATCTCCTCTTTCTTGTATTGGTCCATGCCATCCCATTTATTAATGGCAATGATTAAGGCCCGGCCTGAATCAATCGCATAGCCCAGCAGGTGTAAATCCTGATCAGTAATGCCCTCCTTGGCATCTATCATTATGATAGTGACATTGGAGTTATCAACCGCCTGTAATGTTTTAATAACGCTGAATTTTTCAACGGTCTGTTTAATGCTTTTCTGGCGGCGGACACCGGCGGTATCTATAAGCGTATACTCCTGACCGTCATGCTCAAACGGAATATAAATACTGTCACGAGTCGTACCGGGCATATCCATAGCCACCACCCGCTCTTCACCCAGCATACGATTCACCAATGTTGATTTACCTACATTCGGCTTACCGACGATTGCGACCCGAATACCCTGATATTTACTATCAAGATCCTCTTCCCAGTCGGGCCAGTCACCTAGAATTTTTTCAACCAGCTGTGTTACACCTTTTTTATGTGCAGCAGCTATGGGATAGGAGTCAGCAAAACCTAAACTGGAAAAGTCCGATTCCGCTGTTTGAATATCAATGCCATCGGTTTTATTGATAACCAGCTGAATATTTTTACCCAGGCGACGAATCTGCCGGGCAATACTTTCATCCGCGGCGGTAATACCTGAACGGCCATCCACCATCAATAGCACGATGTTAGCTTCATCAATTGCCAGTAACGTTTGTCTGGCCATGTGTTCATCGAGCTCTTCTGCTTCGCCACTAAGCCCGCCGGTATCGATTAATATATAGGCTTTTTCATTGAACTGGCCATGCCCATATTTACGATCGCGGGTCAGGCCCGGATAATCTGCAACCAGTGCATCGCGGCTTCGCGTTAATACATTAAATAATGTGGACTTTCCAACATTGGGTCGTCCCACCAGGGCGATTACAGGTAGCATAGAGTTTCCAGAAGAGATTTCCCGATTGTTCGGGATATAAAAAAAACAGCAAGGAGCATTAGCCCTTGCTGATGTATTTTAACGTATTTTATGGGTTTATTCAGGTTAATAATTGTCAATTAAATTGACATGCATATAACACTAAATATAAAAAACTAACGCCTATGAATCAGAGTATGGTGTGTCTCTTAGTACAAAACCCTAATTAGCCTCAGCCCCATCACCCATAGATGACATAATCTGCTGCATCGGGTCTACCGGTTTATCATTAATTAACAACGCCCCTTCATGCATACTTATTTTACTTAAATATACCCCTTCGTTCAGAATCAACCAGTTTTCATCCAGCATGCCTTTAATATTTTCTGAGACTTTCTGATCAACCGGTATATTTGATTCTATGTTTTTATTTTTTTCCGATCCCAATGGTATATCTACCGGTGGATTATTTTTCAGCTCCCAGGCAATTAACTGTCGTAATAATTGTTCGTCGATAGAGAAGTTAAAGTCCAGACTGATTGCACCCAGCAAAAACATCGGATCAGCAGGGGTATCCGCATTAATTCCATCCAGAGTAAAGTTTAAATCCGCTTCCAGCTTACCTAGCTCGCTGCTCACGCTTAACGGATCAATTTTTAATTCAGCCTGTTTAACCAGATCAGGAATAACGCCCATAACCTGCCCCATCATCATCGCATTAACCTGCTCTGGAGGCATACCTTCCTCCAGTTTTTCTTCGACTTCAGTTTGTATATCCTGAATTTTAGTTAAGCTTTCCGCATTAATACCATTTAGGTTTATATCGAATACAACCGGACCAAATTTCTGATTTGATGCCAGCAATTCACGAACAGTAATGCGCGTACCCGAATTAAGTAAACCGGCACTTTCAGAGGTTTCCGAACGCACAACCAGATCACGCATGGCAAACTGTTCTTCATCAGAATCTATATCCAGTAAATTCAATGAAACCACCGTGTCACCAATCAGTATTTCATTGCCCCCCATCGTACCGGAAAAACTCATGCTAATAGACTCGGCATGTACAGATGAAAGTTCAGACTTCATTTTAAACGCCGGCATTTTCAACTCACCCTGAGTCATACCGGTTTGCATCGAATATTGCTGGTTCATGACGACACCGGAGGACTGAATATAAACCGTACCGCTTTCATCTTCAAAGTGGGTGTTAACTGACGGCACATAAAACTGTGAATCCAGATTGCCTGAAAAATCTATCGTTGTCTGGTAAACCAACGGATTTTTAGAACCGAATATTTTTCTGACCATCTTTTGCTGCGAAGGGTCTATATCCATTTCTCCTTTTACAACCGCGGCGACCAGTGGTGAGCGACCTTGTGCTAACAGGCCAAAATAAACCGGGCCGTGAATGATGTTTTCCTTGAATTGCAATTGTTGAGGCATATCAGGTAGAGTCAATGCAATAACAGCCGTCGATGAGAAAAAGCCCTGATCATACTTAATAATTTTAAAATCAGCCTGTGTGAGTTCGGAAAACTCTGTAACCATGGCGGCATAATCTGATTTTATTTTAAACCCTAAGGCATACGGGGTTAGCGATAATAAAATTAAAATTAGTGCAGTAAACCATAAGATAATTTCCACAATACTGATTTTTTTTGTACTCATTTTGATCCTTTTAATTATTATTTATCCACGTCGCCAGTGGCATTCACTACAATACTGGAGCTAGCTTGAATTATAAATAGAAAGCATAATTTTAGCACAGCAAATTAATCTGGCCAGACCTGCCGCTATATCCGCGACAGATTGCTCACCAACCCGAAACAAGCACCTCCATAAACTTGTCAGTAGACTAACCGGATTTGTCTTCTGATATTAATTGAAAAGCAAATAATTCACCACCACGAGTCATAACATACAGGCGTCCATCGTGTACTATCGGCGCTACAATAATACCGTGACCATCAGTATCAATTCTGGCTTGAAAATGTCCATCAAAAGGCGAAAGAAAATGCAGGTAACCTTCATAATCAGCCACAACGATTGAATCGCCAATACTGACAGGACGAGTTATTTGACGCGCTTTTAGCTTTTCCTGCTTCCAGAGCGTTGCGCCATTTGATGTATCCAATGCCCAGATCGAATCTTTATCATCACTAATGAACAAGCCCGAATCCGCATAACCAACACCGCTGTATGTAGATAGTTTTCGAGTCCAGTTCATTTGGCCCCGTCGAATATCCAGGGAAACCACGCGCCCCTGATAACTTGCCATATATAACGTGTCATTAATGATTTCAGCATTACCATCAATATCGACAAGTCGTTCCAGCTCAGAGCGACCGGTTGGTGAAGCAATCGCAATATCAAAAACCGTGTGCCCATCTAGCAGATCAAGCGTCACTAGCCGGCCATTGTCCATACCATTTAAAATATAACCCTGCTTAATAATTGGTGAACTATTCCCACGTAAGGTCAGGGCAGGTACATCACGTTTAAACGTCCACTGCTCACTGCCATTTTCCATATTTAACGCAGAAATACGACCATCAACAGAGCGAATAATAATTAGATTTCCCGCAATTTGTGCTGGCATCAATACTTCAGAAGAGGCATCGACTTTCCAGATAACCTGACCTTTTGCATCCAGCAAAATCACCAGACCATTGCGACCGGTTATAACCAGATGCGTTTCATTGCCACCGACACCACCGCTGACATTTATGTTCAGGCTAGTTTGCCAGAGGCTGTCACCATTTTTCAAATTGTAGGCAGAGACGTTACCATCCCGATCTGTCACCACAATACGGTCATTTAATATCAATGGAAACAGCTTGATAAATAACTGCCCCACACCATTACCGGTACTAACGCTCCACAACTCTTCTACTTTCAATGTCTGTTTGAAATCGACCAGTTCTGCCGGTGGCTCCGAATTATCATCATCACTACAGGCAGAAACAAGAAAAACACTCGCAAGCATTAATACAGAAATCAGGATATAACGAATCATGCGGAAGGTTCTGTGCCTGTTTCAGATTTAGTATCAGCTGTCGTTTCACCAATATCATCTATCTTAAGCTGTAACCAGCGATTGGCTCCTTTTGATAAAACCATGGCTTTTTTATAAGCAAGTTTAGCCTGAGCTTTATCCCCTTTTGTTAATAGCACATCACCCTGTAACTCAAAAACCATTTCATTAAAGCTTGGCGGATACGTTTCATTTAACAAGCTTAATGCCTGATCAATTTGCTTATTCGCTAACAACAAACGGCATAATCTGATTTTAGCCAGATACTTCAGTTCGTCCTGTTGCGAATTTTCGATAACCCAACGATATTGCTGCTCAGCTTTTTCTGATTGCCCGGCCGTTATTTGCTGTCTGGCAATAACCAGTGCAGACAGACTGGCGTAAGGTGTATCTTTAAATTCAGCTTCCAGCTGGTTAGCGCTGGCAATTTGATCATTCAACTTATCCGGGTTTTCAGACAACATAATGACCTGCTCATAAAGCACACTCGCCTGCACAGAATGATTAATTGATTCAGTCTGATAATATTGCCAACCGAATATAGCCGCAACACCAACTGCAACACCGGTGACAACCATGCTTGAGTTTTCTTTCCACCACTTTTTAATGGCTTCAAGTTGTTGTTCTTCAGTTTCGTATTCCATAATGATCTCTAGTTATAATTTTATAAAAGTGTTTTTAATGTATTAAGTAGATCAGGCTGTGCCACTACCTGTTGATCGGCTTTTTCGCGTAGCAGCTTAATGCCGATCATATTATTCTGTATTTCATCATCACCTAATATCAGTGCGACTTTAGCACCTGATTTATCGGCTTTTTTTATCTGACTTTTAAATGAGCCACCGCCACAGTTTGTCTGTATCTGAATATCCGGTAACTGCTCGCGAATGTTTTCGACAAAAGGCATGCCCTGAAGTTGCGCCTGTTCACCCTGCAATACCACAAAAACATCCACCGCATTATCTACCTGCATGCCCGCATCTTCAAGTAGGGATAATATGCGCTCTATTCCCATCGCAAAACCAGCAGCCGGCGTTTGCCGACCACCGAGTTGCTGTACCAGACCATCATAACGGCCACCGGCACAAATCGTACCCTGTGCACCTAAGGCATCCGTCACCCATTCAAATACCGTTTTGCAATAATAATCCAGCCCACGTACCAAACGGGTATTAATATTATATTGAATGCCGGCTTTATCCAGAATATCTGTCAGGTGCTTAAAGTGTTCAGTGGACTCTTCATCCAGATAATCCATTAAGCTCGGCGCATTATCGATCATTGCCTGCATATTAGGATTTTTGCTATCTAAAACCCGTAATGGATTTGACTCGAGCCGGCGCAAAGAATCTTCATCTAAAAGATCTTTATGCTGATTTAGGTAATCGACCAGCACCTGCCTGTATGCCTGACGGGATTCTGTCGAACCCAGGGTATTCAATTCAAGGCGAACATCTTTAATACCGAGTAACTTCCATAGGCGTGCCGACATTAAAATCAGCTCCGCATCAATATCCGCACTGGCGATGCCGAATGTTTCTATACCAACCTGATGAAACTGCCGATAACGACCTTTTTGTGGGCGCTCATGTCTGAACATAGGCCCCATATACCATAAGCGTTGTTGTTGATTGTGAAATAAACCATGCTGAATGCCGGAGCGAACACAACTCGCCGTACCTTCCGGTCGCAGAGTTAAACTATCTCCATTGCGATCTTCAAAGGTGTACATTTCCTTTTCAACAATATCGGTAACCTCACCAATAGAGCGACAGAAAAGATCGGTAGATTCGACAACCGGCATACGAATTTCACGGTATGCATAGGTTTGTAATAACTGCTTAACCGTCGACTCAAAAAACTGCCAGAGTGGTGACTGATCCGGCAGTACGTCATGCATACCGCGGATACTTTGAATTTTATTTTGTTTACTGGACATACTATTTTAATTTAATTATTTGTGAGTGAAACAACCGCCGCATTTCTACTTATTTTCAAACTGGCGATATTACTATTTTTATTAATTAATTCGTCAAAATCGACTATCTTATTATTAACTTCAACCCGAATTTTTGGCGCATTACCCAGAAATACAATAAAGGGAGCAACCCCTGTAAGTTCGATTTCTTCACCAGTATTCAATAGTTGATAATACAATCGTTTACCGGTTGAGTCCTGTATTTCACACCACGAATCATCAAGTGCGCTTAAAAACAGCTTATCTTCTATCGGCGCTGCTGTATTCTCTACTTCATCCGCAACATGAGATAACGTTTGCTCCTGTGATACTTCATCAATACCAGACCCGGAAACAACTTCAGCTGGTTCAACATCGTCAGATAATGACAATGTTGAATGGCTATTTTGCTGAGCGGGTAATATATTATCAGCATTATCTTTATTTAATAAATCATTTAGCTTATTAGATTGAGACTCAAACTCAGCGATTTTATTATCGACGTTTTTGTCAATTTTAAAATCGGTGTTCAATAACCAGTAAACTAACACTGAAATCGCAAAAACAAAAAAACTAACACTAATCAGTTTTACAATTTTATCATTACAACACTTCTGCGCAGGTAACACCGAGTTAGGCGTTAATACCTGCTTAGAATCGGGTACTGTTTTCACATAGCCATTAATGACTTCCTCAGCGGAAACATCTAATAATCGGGCATAGCTACGAATATAACCCTGAGTAAACGCTAATGCGGGTAATACATCTGCCTGTGAATTTTCTAGCGCCTTAATAATATCAACTGAAATTAACAGGTTTTCTGCGACATCGGTTAATGACATACCTGACTTTTCACGCGCCAGTCTGAGTGACGAACCAAAATCAATTTTTTGCAGCAGCTCATTAACTTCATTTTCGCTTTCAGCTGCATCTGAATCACTCATACTATCGGTCATAGATTAGACAGTTTCATCAGCATGTCCGCCTCTTTTGATTCGGGAAAATTATCGAGCAATTTTCGAGAAACTTCCAGGAAATATTTTTTATCACCTAATGCATGTTCGGCCTGAATCTGCACCCACAAACTCTCTGCACTGGGCCTTACCATTGAGTGATAGCGCTGTGCATACGCCCTGGCCATCAAATACTTTTTAGTTTTCAAGCCCAACTCAGACATTGCCAGCATTGCCGACGGCATATTACCGCCTAACTTAAGCGCTTTACGAAGATGAGCTTCCGCTTTATTTAAGTCCGGGTTTTCTGACTGTAATATACAGTAACCAATATTGGCATGTGCTACGGCAGGATTCTTATAAAACTGATTGCTCAACGATTTTTCAAATTGTTTGATGGCTTCATCATACTTTTTTATGCCACATAGAAAAGTCCCGTAATTATTCTGCAAATCCGGGTCCCGATCATCAAGATCCAGTGCTTCAAGATATAAGTTTTCGGCTTCAACCGGCCGGTTAGTTACGGTCATTAATACAGCAAGCGTTGTATAAGCAGGGGCATAATCAGGATCAAATTTAATGGCTTTTTCAAGTTTTTCCTGCGCCACTTCTAAATCACCCCGATTCATATAACCAGCAGCCAGTTCGGTGTTGATACGCGCCGCTTCTTTATCTTTTTTCTCTTTTGCTCTTTCTTTTGGTGTAGAAGCACAAGCCATTAGCATACTTAATAAAATAACCACCAACCACTGTTTTATCCGCATTATGTATTCATTCCAATTCTGGGGTCTTTAAATTTATTTTCACGACGGCTTTTATCAGCCACTTTGCCAACTAACTGCCCGCAGGCAGCATCAATGTCTTCGCCGCGGGTTTTACGTATTACCGTAATTAACCCCGCCTGCATTAATACATCCTGAAAACGATGTACCGCATTGTTTGATGAGGTTTTGTAACCCGAGCCACTGAAAGGATTAAATGGTATCAGATTAATTAAAACAGAAAGCCCGTCGAGGACCTTAATTAATGCTTCAGCATCCTGCTTTGAATCATTGACCCCCGCTAACATAACATATTCGATGGTTAAGCGTGAACGTGGTGAACGTGTTTGCATAAACCGTTTACAGGCTGCAATGAGTTCATCTAAATTATACTTTTTATTAATTGGCACCAGGTCATTACGTAATTCATCATTGGTGGCATGTAACGAAATTGCCAGCTGCACATCGTGACGCTGACTTAAGCGATCCATTGCCGGCACTACCCCGGCGGTGCTTACGGTTACCCGGCGCTTACTTAAACCATATGCAAAATCATCCAGCATTACATCAATCGCCTTCATAACATTTTCGAAGTTAAGCAACGGCTCACCCATCCCCATTAACACCACATTGGTGATTTTACGCCCCGGTTTTTTTTCTTCGTCAAGCAGGCGAGTCGCCAGCCAGATTTGCGATAGAATTTCGGCAACGGTTAAATTGCGGCTAAACCCCTGGCGGGCGGTTGAGCAAAAGCTACAATCCAGTGCACAGCCAACTTGTGACGATATGCACAGTGTGCCCCGCTCATCCTCTGGAATGTACACCGCTTCAATGCGATTATTATCCTGCAGACCCATTACCCATTTGCGAGTACCATCTTTTGAAATCTGATCGACAATAACATCGAGGGGCTTGATACAGGCTTTTTCTTTTAATTGGGCACGTAGGGCTTTACTGATATTAGTCATCTGATCGAAATCATCGACGTTCAGCTGGTGAATCCATTTGGTTACCTGAGAAACACGAAAGGCCTTCTCACCTAAACCGGCGAAGAAGGCCTCCATGTCCTGCCGGTTTAAGCC
This sequence comes from uncultured Thiotrichaceae bacterium, assembly GCA_964531165.1. Taxonomy (GTDB): domain Bacteria; phylum Pseudomonadota; class Gammaproteobacteria; order SZUA-229; family SZUA-229; genus SZUA-229. Next base: position 4,588 of record CAZHEA010000011.1, on the reverse strand, counting down.
CAGCAGGTTGGTTTTTTCAATATGGGGAAAACTAACGGGTGCGCTCACAAATTTCCTCGGCATTAAAAAAGTAGTCAATTTCGACTTTTGCCGTTTCCGGTGCATCTGAACCATGGCAGGCATTTTCATCAATCGATGATGCAAATTTACCACGAATAGTATCCGCAGCTGCTTCTGCAGGATTAGTTGCACCCATCACATCACGGTGTGCCGCAATCGCATTTTCACCTTCCAGAATCTGCACCATCACTGGACCGGAAATCATAAAATCGACCAGGTCTTTAAAGAAAGGACGCTCTTTATGTACGGCATAAAAACCTTCCGCTTCTTCACGGCTCAGGTGCGTCATTTTAGCTGCAATAATACGCAGACCAGCTTGTTCAAACATGCTATATATTTCACCGATTACATTTTTAGCAACTGCGTCGGGCTTAATAATAGAAAGTGTACGTTCTAAAGACATTACAAAAAAATCCAGATGTGTTATTAAATAAGCCGATCATTATAAACGATTTATATGGGTGGAGTCGGTTTTTTTATTACTCTCTCGTGCTGTTGTTCTGTCGCTCCAGTTTACTTTACTCGGGGTCGGATCCACGTCTCTATGTGGCTCCGACCCCAGTTGTAATACCACCAACAGCTGTTCGAAGTAAATACAGGGGTCAGAGCCACATAAAGACGTGGGTCTGACCCCGCACCATATTACCCCGTGCATCACCCACGGCTGGTTCTAATTAATTCGAGCCTACAGCATCAATCCTTCTCGTCTATCCACGTCATCTGAATCGCTTCGAGTATTTTCTCGCTGGATTTTTCCGGGTCATCATCAAACCCCTCCAGCTCACATACCCACTGATGCAAATCAGTAAAGCGCACATACTGAGGATCTACATCCGGATGCTTATCATCCAGATCAAAAACGATATCTAAGGTATCGGTCCACTTTAAGCTCATGCTCTGCTCCTAATGGGTCTCTGAAACCATGTTGATGGTATATTTTGGAAGCTCAACCACCAGGTCTTTATCCGCAACCACGGCCTGACAACTTAGACGCGAATCCGGATCCAGGCCCCAGGCCTTGTCCAGCATGTCGTCCTCATCTTCGGTATTTTCATTCAATGACTCAAGCCCTTCACGAATATAAACATGACAGGTTGTACAGGCACAGGATTTTTCACAGGCATGCTCAATTTCAATGTCATTACGTAAGGCGGCATCACAAATGGTTTCACCCGGCTCCGCTTCAAATGCGGCACCTTCCGGGCAAAGTGTTTCGTGGGGCAGGAAAATAATCTGCGGCATCTCTAATCTCTCTTTACTTTAAACTGTTTATTTAGTGACTTTAAAAGTCAAAAGCGTTTTGTCCGCTAATGAACGCAAATGTTACAGGTTCATGCGCCAACGGCGCATTACACTCAAAATAAGTTTTTGCTTTTATTTGCGTGCTTTTGCGTTCATTAGCGGACAAAAATTCTTTTAGTCTTTTTTACTTATTAAACTCTTCAACCTGATGCCCGGCCATCGACTTTTGCACGCTGGCATTCATTCGACGGGCAACGTATCCGGCACTGACTTTTTCAAGTTTTGCCATCGCATTTTTTAAGTCCTGTGTCTCGGTTGCGTTATGTCTTGCGATAGCTAACTCAGAGCGCACCTGCTGAATTTTTTCACGTTCTTCTGCACTCAGCATTTCTTCACCGTCATCAGCCATTGCCGAATCTATGGCCTCTAGCACACGATCTGCTTCTACCTGCTGCTCGCGCAAACTACGTGCATCCTTATCTTCAACGGCAAAGTCCATTGACGCTTTTAACATCGCTTCAATTTCTGCATCCTGTAATCCATAAGATGGCTTCACTTCAACACTGGCTTCAACGCCGGATGTTTCTTCACGGGCAGACACACTTAACAAACCATCCGCGTCCACCTGAAAGGTCACTCGAATACGCGCTGCACCTGCAACATGCGAAGGAAAGCCGCGCAATTCAAATTTTGCCAGTGAACGACAGTCATCAACCAGTTCACGCTCGCCTTGAACCACATGCAGAGCCATGGCTGTCTGACCATCTTTATAAGTAGTAAATTCCTGCGCACGTGAAACTGGAATCGGTGTATTACGGGAAATAATTTTTTCAGTCAAACCACCCATGGTTTCTATACCCAATGATAATGGCAACACATCCATTAGCAACAAATTGCCATCCGGGTCATTTCCAACCAGTGCATTCGCCTGAATCGCCGCGCCAATGGCAACAACCCGATCAGGATCAATATTCACTTTAAGCTTTGCTTCAAAAAAATCTGAAACTTTTTCACGCACCCGCAATGCACGGGTTGAACCTCCAACCATTACCACATCAATGACCTGGTCTTTTTCAATTTCTGCATCACGCAATGCTCGACGACATGACATTAATGACTTTTTAATTAACGGGTCAATTAATGTATTTAATTCATCACGATTTAATGTACCGCACCAGTTTTTTGTTTCAGAAAATGCAATATTAATTTGCACCTGCTCTGCTTCACTTAGCGCTTCTTTGGCTTTGCACGCTTCATGCAAAACCCGGCGCAATAAGCCAGAGTTTAATTCAGCCGGTTTAACATCCGCCTGTTTAATTATCCATTCAGCAATAGCATGATCAAAGTCATCACCGCCTAAAGCACTATCACCACCGGTGGATAAAACTTCAAATACACCTTTTTTAAGTTGCATAATAGAAATATCAAATGTACCACCACCTAAATCATAAACCGCTACGATTCCTTCTGCACCACTGTCCAGACCATAAGCTACTGCCGCAGCGGTTGGTTCGTTCAGTAACCGCAAAACATTAATACCCGCCAGGGTAGCTGCGTCTTTGGTGGCCTGGCGTTGTGCATCATCAAAATAGGCTGGCACAGTAATCACCGCACCTTCGAGCTCATCACCAAGGGTTTTTTCACCGCGTGTCTTTAATACTTTTAGAATATCCGCTGAAATTTCAATTGCGGTTTTATCACCCGCCGCGGTTTTAATTTTCGGTACAGCAGAGTCGGTTTTGACAAATTCATAGGGCAGCACATCACTTAAACTTTCAAATTGTGTTTTCAGTTCATCAGTACCCCGCCCCATTAAACGCTTAATGGATGAGATAGTATTATAGGAATCTGCAATTTGATTTTGTTTAGCCTGTGTACCGACAATTATTTCATCGGTTTTATACTGCACTACCGAGGGCAACAAATGCTCACCTTCTGCATCAGGAAAAGTTTCTGACTGACCACTGCGCACAGCTGCAACTAGAGAATTGGTTGTACCTAAATCAATGCCAATCGCAAATTTATGTTCGTGCGGTTTAGTTGACTGACCCGGTTCTGAAATTTGTAATAAAGCCATTAAATTAATTCATCTTCTAATTGTTCGATAATATCGTTAACTTCTTTTTGTGCTTTATTAATAAACTGCAGTTTGCGCACGACTTCGCGGCTTTTTTGCAATTCATCCTGCGCATAAAAACCATCAAATTCAGTCACTAAATTTTCCGCCTGATTTTTTAAATCCCGATTCATGGTGTCTAACACGTCCAGCGGATCAGACTGACTTCGTACATCGGCAATCTCCTCACGTAATTCCATTTGTTGCATCAGAAACAGTCCATCCATTGAGGTATCCGTTTCGCCATCCATGTCTACGCCTTTTAATGTCAGCATATATTGCAAACGGGCAACCGGAATTTTTAATGTATTGTAGGCTTCATTCACCAGCGAAGTAATTTGCATGGCTTGACGTTTTTCTGCGTCAACACTGTTGGCAAATCGGTCCGGATGAACCTGCTGTTGTAGTTGGTGGTTTTTTTCTTTGAGCTGAGTTAAATCCGGTGATGTTGACACTGGCATAGAAAATATTTCAAAGTAGTTTTGTTTGAAGATTTGATTTGACATGTGATTTTAAAATCAAAAGATAAAAGAAAACGCGAATGAACGCAAATTAACGCACATTAACGCAACATAAAAATACTGCTTTATAGACTTTGACATTGGCTTCTATTATTTACGCAAAAAAGATTAAACAGTAAAGCTTTCGCCACAGCCACAAGCGTCTTTTTCGTTTGGATTATTGAAAGCAAAACCTTCGTTCAGGCCATCTTTTACAAAGTCCATCTCAGTGCCATCAATGTAAACCAGACTTTTTTTATCTACGACAATGGTTACGCCATTGCTTTCGAATGTTTCATCTTCGTCCGAGTTTATTTCATCTACAAACTCAATAACGTAAGCCATACCGGAACAGCCGGTGGTTTTTACACCCAGTCGTACGCCTACACCACTGCCGCGGTTTGCAAGGAATTCGTTTACGCGCTTTGCGCCCTGTTCTGTGATTGATACTGCCATGACTGCTGTCTCTTGTTGCTGGTTTAACATTATATCAAAACTAACGCATTCCCCCCTTTTAGAAAAAGCGGGAAAACATATAATGTTCAGCAATCACAAACTGCTCTAATGCTGAACATTATAACGAGGGATTTAAGTTTCTTACTTTATTTGGCCGGTAACAAACCCGGTTGTTTATTAAATCCCCCTCTATCCCCCTTTTTCTAAGGGGGAG